>NZ_JBSFDB010000060.1:0-46605 GCF_053593695.1 Streptomyces sp. NPDC002144 | reverse complement strand
GGTGCGCGAGGCCCCCGAGGGCGTGGAGGTGGCCCGGCGCCGCGGCCCGGACGCCGACTACCTGTTCCTGATCAACCACACCGACCGCGCCGCCCGCATCCCCGTCTCCCCCGAGGCGACGGAACTCCTCTCCGGCAAGCCCGCGACCGGTTCGGTCACCGTGCCGCCGGGCGAGGTGGCAGTGGTTCGCGAACCCCGCTGACCTGATCGACGATGATGAGGGGGACGGGGTCGAGCGATCACCAGAGAGGCGGTGCCATCGTGAGTCGGATCCTGGTGACCGGATCCGCGGACGGTCTGGGGCGGGCCGCGGCCGCAGCGCTGCTGTCCGCGGGACACGACGTGGTGGTGCACGCCCGGAGCCGCGAGCGCGCGGCGGCACTCGACGTCCTGGTCGAGCGCGGAGCCGGGCTCGTGGTGGGCGACTTCGCCGATCGTGCGGCGGTACGGGACATCGCCGCCGAGCTGAACGACGCGAAGCCGCTCGACGCGGTCGTCCACAACGCCGGCGTGTGGAGCGGGCCGGCCGTCATGCCGGTCAACATCGTCGCGCCGTACCTGCTCACGGCCCTGCTGCGCGGGCCCCGGCGGCTGGTGTACCTCAGCAGCGGCTCGCACTTCGGCGGGCGCCCCTCGCTCGCCGGGGTCGACTGGTGGGGGCGGGGTGCGGGCTCGTACGCCGACAGCAAGCTGTTCGTCACGACGCTCATGGCAGCGGTGGCGCGCCTGCGGCCCGGGGTGCTGAGCAACGCGGTGGACCCGGGCTGGGTGCCGACGAAGATGGGCGGGCCGAACGCGCCCGACGATCTGGAACTCGGCCATGAGACACAGGTGTGGCTCGCGACGAGCGACGACCCCGAGGCCCTGACCACAGGCGGGTACTGGTACCACCGCCAACGGCGCGAACCGCACGGCGCGGTCCACGACCAGGCGTTCCAGGACCGCCTGTTGCGGACACTGGCCGAGGAGACGGACACCCCACTGTGAGATCGCGGGCCCACCCTGCCCGCAAGCCCCAACCTTCCTCGGCACATGGACCTAGGACACCGCCACTCCCGGGCACGTTCAGGCCGGATGGCCCGGGTCGATGTCCAGCGCGTCGCGGAGCCTCAGCAGTGGACCGTCCGTGCCGCCTCCCCACTGCACCGGTGCCAGGACGAAGCCGACGTGATCGCCTCCGTCGATGTGGCTCTCGACGGTGCCGACGAACCACGCCGCGACCTCGTCCAGGATCACCGAGCCGCCGTACCCCTGTGTCCACGGTGTCCGGGCGAACTTGTCGGTCCGGTCGCCGGTCCGTCCGCCGAACAGCTCCGCCAGCTCGTGCTGCTCACGGGTCAGCAGATGGACGGCGAGGCAGTCGGCCCGGCGGGCGATGTCGTAGGTGTGGTTGGCCTTGGAGATCCACACCGCGAACCGCGCGGGCTGGATGGAGCACTGGCAGAAGAACCCCACCAGACACCCGGCCTGCCGCCCGTCCGCCGAGGCCGTGACCACGCACATGTCGGGGTTCAGCCGGTCGGTGAACGTGTCGATGTCTGTCATGGCCGCCCGCTCCGGATCCCTCGCCGATCGCTCCGCGTACGAGTGCCCGCCTTCCGCTCCGGCTCACGGGCGCAAACAGGGCCCCGGCGGCCCGGTCGTTTTCGGCCGGAAGGCGGGCGGCGCGGTCCCGGGGCGCACATACTCGACACCTGTGGGGCGCGCGGGCGTCGTGCCGACGGGAGGTGTGCGGGCGTATGCGGATACCTGGTCGTCTCCCGGTCGCCGGGCGGCTCGGGGCGTGGCTGCGGGACCACGATCCGGGGCTGGCGGCGACGCGCCGGGCGGGTCGGACCGCGCTGGTCATGCCGGCCCTGTTCGCGCTGTGCAGCCAGGTGCTGCACACGCCGACGATCGCCACGTTCGCGGCGTTCGGCTCGTTCTCGATGCTGCTGCTCGTGGAGTTCACCGGTCCGATGGTGCAGCGGCTGCGCGCCCAGGTGGGGCTCGCGGTGGCCTGGGCGCTGCTGATCTGTCTGGGCACGCTCGTGGCCCGGCAGACCTGGCTGGCGGTCACGGTCACCGTGGTGGTCGGCTTCCTGGTGCTGTTCGCGGGTGTGGTCAGCTCCGTCCTCGCGGGCGCGTCGACGGCACTGCTGCTGGGCTTCGTCCTTCCGGTGACCTCACCCGGCCCGCTCTCGCAGCTGCCCGACCGGCTCGCCGGCGCGGGCCTCGCGGCGGCCGCCGCCCTGCCCGCGATCTCCCTGCTGTGGCCCCGGCCCACCGCCGATCCGCTCAGCGCACCCGCCGCCCGGGTCTGCCGCGCGGCCGCCGCACAGCTGCACGCCGACGCGTCCCGGCTCGCCGCCGATCCGGACGCGCCGAGCCCGGCCCACTGCCGGGCGGCCGCCGTCGACGCCGCCACCGCGGCCGCCGAGCTGCGCGCCGCCTTCGACGCCACGCCCTACCGGCCGACCGGCCTGTCGACCGGGTCGCGGGCCATCGTCCGACTGGTCGACGAACTGACCTGGCTCAGTGCCATCCTGGCCGAGAGCACCCCTCCAGACGACGGGAACGCCGGCTGCGACCGGGACGCGCATCGCGTACGCCGATCCGCCGCCGAGGTCCTGGAGCGGGCCGCCGATCTCCTGGACACCCCACGGTCGGATCCGACGGCTCTGCGGGCCGCCTCGGCGGAGCTGCGCGAGGTCATGGACGGCATGGAGCACGGGGCCGTCACCCGGCTGCCGGTGCACCGGCCCCGCCCGGGCACCGAGGCGGAGATCCGCGACTTTCTCGGCTCCCTGGACCTGTCCTTCCGCGCGCAGGAACTGGGGTTCGCCACCCTGCAGATCGCCGGCAACGTGGACCTGGCCGCGGCCGCCGAGCGCCGCAGCTGGCCGGAGCGGCTGCTGGGCCTCGAACCCGGTACCGTCGTCCAGCCGCTGGCCTCGGCGCGCGAGCGGGCCGCCGCGCACCTCGAGCGCGGCTCCGTCTGGCTGCACAACAGCCTGCGCGGCGCGCTCGGCCTCGGCGTCGCGGTCGCCCTCGCCGACGCCACCGGCGTCGAGCACTCCTTCTGGGTGCTGCTGGGCACGCTGTCGGTCCTGCGCTCCAACGCCCTCAACACCGGCCAGAACGCCGCACGCGCCCTGGGCGGCACCCTCGTCGGCTCGGTCCTCGGCGCCGGGCTGCTCCAGCTCATCGGCGACCACAGCACCGTGCTGTGGTTCCTGCTGCCCCTCGCCGTACTGGTCGCGGGCATCGCACCCGCCGCCATCTCCTTCGCCGCAGGTCAGGCGGCCTTCACCGTCACACTGGTCATCCTGTTCAACATCGGCCGGCACCCGGACTGGCACATCGTGCTGCTGCGGATCGAGGACATCGCGCTGGGCTGCGGGGTGAGCGTGCTGGTCGGCCTCTTCTTCTGGCCGCGCGGCGCCACGGCCGCCGTCGACCGTGCCCTCGCCGCCGCCTACACCGACAGCGCGCGCTATCTGGCCGGCGCGGTGCGGTACGCGGTGGGCCGCTGCGCCGGCGGCCCCCCGCCCGTCGCGGCCCCGGAACAGGAGAACCGCCAGGCGGCGGCCGCGGCTCGGCGCCTGGACGACGCCTTCCGCAGCTATCTCGCGGAACGCGGCGCCAAACCGGTGCCCCTGGCCGACATGACCACCCTCGTCACCGGCGTCGTCGGACTGCGGCTCGCCGCGGACGCCGTCCTGGGCCTGTGGCAACGCGCCGGCGAGCAGCCCGACGGAACGGACCGGGTGGACGCACGACTGGTGCTGATGGGCACCGCGGACCACGTCTCCGTCTGGTACCGCAATCTGGCGACGGGCCTGGACCGCGGCACCGCGGTGCCGGACCCGATGCCCCCGGACCCGGCCGCCGAGGCCCGCCTGGTCACCTCCCTGCGGCGCGATCTGAGCGACGAGGACGGCAAGGCCACGGACACGGCGGTCCGCATCATCTGGACCGCCGACCACCTGGACGTCGCCCGCCGTCTGCAGTCCGGGCTGGCCGCGGCGGCGAGGCCCGCCGAGACGTGAGACCACGTCTCACGAGCCCCCTTTCACTGGTGCGCCGGACGAGCGTCCTCCCGCCGTGGATCAACGAGGACCTTCGGGCCGGGACCCGCCTCCGGGGGCCGTTCTCCGGCGAGCACGGCGCCGACCGACTCCAGGCCCACGGTCGCCGCGACGAGCGGTCGCGGATCGACCAGACGCTCCGCGTAGGCCCGGATCGTCGCCGCCAGTCCCGGGGACGCGGACAGCACGCCCACCGCGGTCACGTCCTTCAGGGCGAGCGTGCGGGTGTCGACACGGCTCGGTTCACCGGACAAACCGATGTACACGAGCCGTCCGGCCGGCTCGACCAACTCCAGTGCCCTGCCCGGCAGATGGGCGGCGTTGGAGGCGTCGACGACAGCGTCGAAGGGCAGCTCGGGAACGGTGTCCTCCCACCACACGTGCTCGAAGCCGAGTGCGCGGGCGAAGGAGAGGGACGGGGCGGTACGGCCCATCAGATGCACCTCGGCCCCGGCGGCCCGGACGAACATCGCCGCGAGCAGCCCGATCGTCCCCGGCCCGAGCACCAGAACCCGGTCACCGGGCCCGGCGCCCGTGGCCCGCGCGGCGCGCAGGGCGTTGCCGCCGGGCTCCACCAGCGCCCCGAGTTCGGCGTCGACGGAGTCCGGCAGCCCGTGCAAGGACGTGGCGGGAACGGCCAGTTGCTCGGCCAGCGCCCCGGACCGGTTCCCGCGTATGCCGACCTCCTGCCGTTTGTCGCACACGTGCTGGTGGCCTCGCCGGCAGCGTCGGCAGTCGCCGCACCCGAGCATGGTGTCCCCCATGACGCGCCGGCCGATCCACGCGGGGTCGACCCCGTCGCCGACGGCGGCCACGCGTCCGGCCCACTCGTGGCCCAGGCGCATGGGGTAGGCGGCGTGTCCCTGGTGGAGGTAGGCCATCGCGCCGCTGAAGAACTCGGCGTCGGTGCCGCAGACACCGGCCCGCTCGACGTCGACGACGACTTCGCCGGGAGCCGCCACGGGTGCCGGGACCTCCTGGACCGCGTACTCCCCCGGTGCGGTCAGGACGAAAGCGCGCATGGCGCGGACGGTCATCGCGGGTGCGGCCCGTTCAGCGGGCCGAGCAGCTTGCGGATGTCGTCGATCCCTTCCGTCAAGGTCTGCAAGGGAGTCCGGTAGGCCAGGGCGCTGACGCTCACCGCTCCGGAGGGAGCGGTCGGTGAGACGGCGTAGACGGGCACAGCGAGGCATCTGACGCCTGCCTCGTTCTCCTCGTCGTCGAGGGCGTAACCGCGTGTGCGGGTTACCTCCAGCTCGCGGTGCAACTCCTCGGCCTCACACCTGGTTCGGGATGTCCGGCGCTCCAGGGGGGCGTCGCCGATCCACCGTCGTACGGCCTCCGGCGTCCTCAACTCGTGGGCGAGCAGCAGCTTTCCGACGGCGGTGGCGTGGGCGGGGTTGCGGCCGCCGACCGTGGAGGTCAGCCGGACGGCGCCGGTGGGCGGGTCGACCTTGGCGCGGTAGACGACCTCGCGGCCGTCGAGGACGGCGTAGTGCGCGGTCTCGCCGAAGCGGGCGGCCAGCGCCTCCAGCACCGGCCGCATGCGGACGTGTTCCGGGCGCGCTTCGTGATGGGCGAAGGCCATGCGCAGGAACTCGTCGCCGAGCAGATAGTGGCCGCGCCCGTCCTGACCGGCGAATCCGGCCCGGCGCAGGGCGGCCAGCGCCCGGTGCACGGTGGGCTTCGGGCTGCCCATCGCCCGGGTCAGTTCCTCCAGGCCCACGCCCTCGGGATGCCGGGCGAGCTGCTTGAGGACCGCGAGCACCCGGTCCGACCCCACCAGCCGAGCACCGCCGACGCGCTCGGAGCCGTCTTGGTCGGGGTCTGTCGATCCCTCATCGGTCTGCGTATGCTCCATGGTGTTCCACAGATTAGACCTGTGTGTCGACTGCCGGAAGGGGCTCGAGGGTGACGCTCCGCAGCGCCCAGTGGTACGAGGGTCAGGACCGCAACGCCTACATCCACCGGGCGTGGATGCGCCGTGGCGGGCCCGAGGACGCGTTCTCGGGCCGGCCGCAGATCGCCATCGCCAACACCGCCTCGGATCTGACCCCGTGCAACGCGCATCTCGACGAGGTCGCGGCCTCGGTCCGTGACGGTGTCCACGAGGCGGGCGGCATCCCGCTGGATCTGCCGGTGGTGTCGCTGGGTGAGACCCAGGTGCGTCCGACGGCGATGCTCTGGCGCAACATGGCGGCGATGGCCACGGAGGAGATGCTCCGGGCCAACCCCGTCGACGGCGTGGTGCTGTTGGGCGGCTGCGACAAGACGATCCCGTCCCTGCTGATGGCCGCCGGGTCGGTGGACCTGCCCGCGGTCGTCGTGCCGGGCGGCCCGATGCTGACCGGGACCTTCCGCGGGCGTCCGCTGGGCTGCGGTACGGATGTGTGGCGGCTGTCGGAGGAGGTCCGCGCCGGGACGCTCACCCAGGAGCAGTTCACCCGCTCCGAGTCCGCGATGATCCGCAGCCGCGGGCACTGCAACACCATGGGCACCGCCTCCACGATGGCGCTGGTGGCCGAGGCCCTGGGCACCGTCGTACCCGGCGTCGCCGGAACCCCCGCGCCCGACAGCCGACTGCTGCAGGCCGCGCACCACACCGGCCGGCTGGCCGTGGAGCTGGTCGGCGCCGACCGCAGGCCGTCGACCTTCCTGACCAAGGCCTCCTTCCACAACGCGATCGTGGCGCTGGCCGCGATCGGCGGCTCCACGAACGCCGTCGTCCATCTCCTCGCGATCGCGGGCCGGCTGGGCGTCGAGCTGACCCTCGACGACTTCGACCGCATCGGCTCGCGCGTCCCCGTCCTGGTCGACCTCCAGCCCGCCGGCCGCTTCCTGATGGAGGACTTCCACCGCGCCGGCGGCCTCCTCGCCGTCCTGCGCGAGGTCCGCGACCTGCTCGACCCCAACGCGCTGACCGTCACCGGCGAGCCGCTGGTCCACTACCTCGACGAGGCGCCGATCTGGGACGGCGAGGTCATCCGCACCCGCGCCGAACCCCTCGTCGCCGAAGGGGGTATCGCCGTCCTGCGCGGCAACCTCGCCCCCGACGGCGCGCTCGTCAAACCGGCGGCCGCCTCACCGCACCTGCTGCGCCACCGCGGCCCCGCGGTCGTCTTCGACTCCATCGAGGACTTCCACGCCCGCATCGACGACCCCGGCCTCGACGTGGACGCCGACTCCGTCCTGGTCCTGCGCGGCTGCGGCCCCAAGGGCTACCCGGGCATGCCCGAGGTCTCGAACATGCCGCTGCCCAGGAAGCTCCTCGCCCAGGGCGTCCGCGACATGGTCCGCGTCTGCGACGGCCGGATGAGCGGTACGGCGTACGGCACGGTCGTCCTGCACGTGGCTCCGGAAGCCGCGGCGGGCGGCCCCCTCGCGCTCGTCCGCACCGGGGACGTCATCACCCTCGACGTCCCGGCCCGGCGCATCGACATGGACGTACCGGCCGAGGAACTCGCCCGCCGCACCCCGAGCAAGGCCACCGTCACCGGCTTCGCCAATCCCGGACGCGGCTGGGAACGCCTCTACGTCGACCACGTCCTGCAGGCCGACACCGGAGCCGACCTGGACTTCCTGGTCGGCTCCAGCGGCTCGGCGGTCAGCCGCGAGTCGCATTGAGGGCCGGCGGTGACGGTCACTCCGTCGCCGCGACCCCGAACCCGATGGCGATGAGGAGGCCACCGGTGATCCGCTCCCAGCGGCGTCGCCAGGCCGGGCGCTCCAGCACGGACCGCAGCCGGGCCGCGACCGTCACCAGGGCCAGCCAGTAGCCGATGCCGAGGACGATGTCGGCCACGCCCAGGAGAAGGATCTGCCCGGCCGGCGGACCGTCGCGGTCCACGAACTGGGGCAGGACGCTGAGAAAGAACAGCGCCGCCTTGGGGTTGAGGGCATTGGTCACAAAGCCCTGCAGGAAGCTGCTACGCCGGTCCGTCGCGCGGCGGGGGCCGTCCTCGCGCCGCGGCATCCGCCGTGCGTCGAGCATGGCGCGTACACCCAGGTACACCAGATAGGCGGCCCCGAGCAGCTTGATCACGGTGAAGGCGTACGCGAACCGGGTCGCGAGGACGGACAGTCCCAGGACGGCCGCGCACATGTGCACACACAGCCCTGTCTGGGCGCCGAGAGCCGCCGCCCTGCCCAGTGCGCGTCGCCGGACGGACGCTCGGACGATGACCAGGAAGTCGGGACCCGGCACCAGGTAGGCGAGCAGCACCACCCCGACGAACCCCACGAGATCGACCGACATGCCGTCCTCCGTCCTGCCGCCCTCCCACGGGCCGCGCCGAGAACTGCCGTGTTCCACCGGCACGCGATGGCATGCGGCCGACCTCGCATCGGTGACCGTCAGACGTTACGGCGGTACTGTCCGCCCACCTCGAAGAACGCGTCGGTGATCTGCTGGAGGGAGCAGACCCGGGCGGCGTCCATCAGGACGGCGAAGACGTTGTCGCCGCTGACCGCCGCGTCCTTCAGGGCGGCCAGGGCGGCATGGGCCGGCTCCTGGTGGCGGGCCTGGAAGTCCTGGACACGCCCCAGCTGGGAGTGCTTCTCCTCCTCGGTGGCGCGGGCGAGTTCGACGACGGCCGGTTCGGCGGTGTCGGCGTGCGGGTTGCGGAAGGTGTTGACGCCGATCAGGGGCAGCGAGCCATCGTGCTTGCGCTGCTCGTACAGCATCGACTCGTCCTGGATGCGTCCGCGCTGGTAGCCGGTCTCCATCGCGCCGAGCACACCGCCGCGTTCGCTGATGCGCTCGAACTCCTGCAGGACGGCCTCCTCGACCAGGTCGGTCAGTTCGTCGATGATGAACGAGCCCTGGAGGGGGTTCTCGTTCATCGCCAGGCCCCATTCCCGGTTGATGATCAGCTGGATGGCCAGGGCCCGGCGCACGGAGTCCTCGGTGGGGGTGGTGACGGCCTCGTCGTAGGCGTTGGTGTGCAGGCTGTTGCAGTTGTCGTAGATGGCGATGAGCGCCTGCAGGGTGGTGCGGATGTCGTTGAAGTCCATCTCCTGGGCGTGCAGGGAGCGTCCGGAGGTCTGGACGTGGTACTTCAGCTTCTGCGAGCGCTCGTTGGCGCCGTACTTCTCCTTCATCGCCACCGCCCAGATGCGGCGGGCGACCCGGCCCAGCACCGAGTACTCGGGGTCCATGCCGTTGGAGAAGAAGAAGGACAGGTTGGGGGCGAAGTCGTCGATGTGCATACCCCGGGCGAGGTAGGCCTCGACGTAGGTGAAGCCGTTGGCCAGGGTGAAGGCGAGCTGGCTGATGGGGTTCGCGCCGGCCTCGGCGATGTGGTAGCCGGAGATGGACACCGAGTAGAAGTTGCGGACCTTGTTCTGGATGAACCACTCCTGGATGTCGGCCATCATCCGAAGCGAGAACTCGGTGGAGAACAGGCAGGTGTTCTGGCCCTGGTCCTCCTTGAGGATGTCGGCCTGCACGGTGCCGCGCACGGTCGCCAGCGCGTGCGCGCGCAGCTCGGCCGCTTCCTCGGGGGACGGGTCGCGGCCCTCGGCGTCGCGGAACTTCTCGGTCTGCTGGTCGATCGCGGTGTTGAGGAAGAAGGCCAGGATGGTCGGCGCGGGCCCGTTGATGGTCATGGAGACCGAGGTGGTGGGTGCCACGAGGTCGAAGCCGTCGTAGAGGGCCTTCATGTCCTCCAGGGTGGCCACCGAGACGCCGGAGGTGCCGACCTTGCCGTAGATGTCGGGGCGTTCGTCGGGGTCGCGGCCGTAGAGGGTGACGGAGTCGAAGGCGGTGGACAGGCGGGTGGCGGGCTGGCCTTCGGAGAGCAGCTTGAAGCGCCGGTTGGTGCGGAAGGGGTCGCCCTCGCCGGCGAACATACGGGCCGGGTCCTCGCCGTCGCGCTTGAAGGGGAACACCCCGGCGGTGAAGGGGAAGTGGCCCGGCAGGTTCTCCGCTCGCCAGAACCTCACCAGTTCGCCGTGGTCGGTGAAGCGGGGCAGGGCGACGCGGGGGATCTTGTTGCCGGACAGCGACTCGCGGGTGAGCTTGGTGCGGATCTCCTTGTCCCGCACCTTCACCACCTGCTCGTCGCCGGAGTAGGCGGCCACGACCGCGGGCCAGTTCTGGATCTGCTCCGTGATCTCGTACGGCAGCTGCCGCCGCGCCTGGGCCAGCAGTGACCGTACGTCCTCGGCGTCCAGGCCGGCGTCGACCAGCTCCGCCTCGACCGCCGCCAGGCGCTGCACCCGGCGTGCGGCGTCGGCCAGTTGACCGGTGGTGGCGTGGTAGGCACGGATGGACTCGGTGATCTCGGCGAGGTAGCGGACCCGGTCCGCGGGGACCACCTGGCGGATGCCGGAGGAGTGCCGTACGTCGACCGGCGCCAGCGTGCCCTCGACCAGCGGCAGTCCCTTCTCGGCCAGGACGGTCCTCAGGTGCTGGTGCAGGGCGGTGACGCCGTCGTCGTTGAAGGTCGCCGCGGAGGTGCCGTAGACCGGCATGTCCTCCGGCCGCTTGCCGAACGCCTCACGGTTGCGCACCAGTTGGCGGCCCACGTCCCGCATCGCGTCCTTCGCGCCGCGCCGCTCGAACTTGTTGATCGCCACCACGTCGGCGAAGTCGAGCATGTCGATCTTCTCCAGCTGGGAGGCGGCGCCGAACTCCGGCGTCATCACATACAGCGAGGTGTCGACGAAGGGCACGATCGCCGCGTCGCCCTGGCCGATGCCCGGCGTCTCCACGATCACCAGGTCGAACCCGGCGGCCTTCACCACGTCGATCACGTCGGAGAGGTGCTCGGGCAGCTCGCGGCTGCCGCGGGTGGCCAGGCTGCGGAAGAACACCCGGTTGCCGTCCAGGGAGTTCATCCGGATGCGGTCACCGAGCAGGGCGCCCCCGCCGCGGCGGCGGGTCGGGTCGACGGCGATCACCGCGATCCGCAGCTTGTCCTGCTGGTCGACGCGGAAGCGGCGCACCAACTCGTCGGTGAGGGAGGACTTTCCGGAGCCGCCGGTGCCGGTGATACCCAGCACCGGCACGGTCCGGGCGGTGGCCGCGGCGCGCAACTGCCCCAGGAACTCCGCGTCCAGCTTGCCGAGTTCGGCACCGGTGACGGCACGCGCGATCGCGAACCGGTCACCGGCCAGCACGGCGGCGACGTCGGCCGGCCTGGCGTCCCACAGGTCGAAGTCGCAGTCCCGCACGACCGTGTTGACCATTCCGGCCAGCCCCATCCGCTGCCCGTCCTCCGGGGAGAAGATGGTCACCCCGCTCCCCCGCAGCCGGGCGATCTCCTCGGGAACGATGACCCCGCCACCGCCGCCCACCACCCGCACATGCTCCGCGCCCTGCTCGCGCAGCGACTGCACCAGGTACTCGAAGTACTCGACATGCCCGCCCTGGTAGGAGGAGACCGCCACGCCGTGGGCGTCCTCTTCGAGGGCCGCGTCGACGACCTCCTGTACGGAGCGGTTGTGGCCGAGGTGGATCACCTCGGCGCCCTGGGACTGGAAGATGCGCCGCATGATGTTGATCGAGGCGTCATGCCCGTCGAACAGGGCCGAGGCCGTGACCAGACGGACGGGGTGCACGGGCCGGTGCAGATCGCTCATGGCGGGGGGCCTTCCCAGGGCAGGTCGCGGGCGCTGACGAGGAAATAGTAGGACGTCCTAGTAATCGGGGCCCGGAGGGCGGCATGTGAGGAGCAGCACAGTTACTCGGACGTCCTACTATCCTGTGCCCTCGCCCGGGGCGATCGACGCCCCGCACGCCGCAGATGGCGCAGCGCCGACTCGGCCGCGTGCGCTCCGCACATGCCGTGCGCGCCGGCTCCCGGCGGGGTGGCGGCCGAGCAGATGAACATGCCGGGCACGCCCGTGGCATAGGGGTCGAGGGCGGGGCGGGGACGGGCCAGCAGTTGGCGGACGGTGTTGGCGCCGGTGACGATGTCCCCGCCGACGAAGTTCGGGTTGTACTCCTCGAAGGCGGCCGGCGTGCGCACCGCCTTGCCGACGACCCGGTCGCGGAAGCCGGGGGCGAACCGTTCGATCTGCCGGACGATCGCCTCGGTCGCGTCGCCGTCGTAACCATGGGGCACGTGGGCGTATGTCCACACCGGGTGGACGTCTCCCGCGGAGCGCGCCGGGTCGGCCAGGTACTGCTGTCCGACCAGCACGAACGGCCGCTCGGGCATCCGGCCGAGGTGGAGGGCGTACTCGGCGGCGGCGACCTGCTCGAAGGTCCCGCCGAGGTGCACGGTTCCCGCCCGCCGTGCCGCCTCGTGCGTCCAGGGCACCCCGCCCTCGACCGCGAAGTCCACTTTGAACGCACCCGGACCGTGCCGGAAGCGACGGTAGGCGCGGGCGACCGGGGCCGGCAGCCGGTCGCCGAGCACGTCGGCCACCGCGACCGGTGCCAGGTCGAACAACACCACATCGGCGGGCGGGAGTTGGGCCGCCGACCGCACCCGGACACCGGTCTCGATCCGGCCGCCCAGCGCTCCCAGCAGACCCGCCAGGGCATCGCTGATCGCGCGCGAGCCGCCCGCCGCCACCGGCCAGCCGTACCGGTGCCCGGACGCGATGATCGACACCCCGATGGCGGCGGTGGCCGGGCGGTTCAGCGGCCGGAAGGCGTGTGCGGCGATGCCGCCGTACAGCGCCCGCGCCGCCTGTGAACGCCACACCCGCGCCAGCGCGGAGGCGGGCAGCAGCGACGGGACACCGAAGCGGGCCAGCAGCAGCGGGTGACGCGGCACGCGGGTCAGGGGGCTCAGGAAGTCCCCGGCCAGCGCGTCGAAGTGCTCACCCAGGGGCCCGAACAGCCGCTCCCAGCGGTCACCGTCGGGACGGCCGAGCCCCTCGGCGGTCCGCTGCACCGACCGGTGCAGCACGCCCGCCGCTCCCGAGTCCAGCGGATGCACGCAGTCGATCTCCGGCAGGCACCAGCGCAGACCGAACCGCTCCAGGCCCAGGGTGCGCAGGAAGGGCGAGCCGGCCGCCATCGAGTGGATCGCCGAACAGTGGTCGTGCAGCAGGCCGGGCGTGAGCTCGCTGGTGCGGGTACCACCGCCGATGACGTCCGCCGCCTCCAGCACGGTGACGGCGACCCCCTCGCGTGCGAGCCGGACGGCCGCCGCGAGACCGTTGGGACCACTGCCCACGACGACGGCTGTGCTCATGGAAACTCCTCGGCGTGCGAGTCGGGGCACGGTGGACGGGGGCGAGCTGCGCATGCGGGCTCTTGTGACACCACTGTGACCGCAGGAGTGGCCTCCGTCACAGTCCAACGCCTTCCGGCCTGGTGGAGTTGCCCGAACCGACAAAGATCATGCCGGACAGGGGGGCTCATGATCGCCGGACTCGGCGTCTTCGCCATCTGCGCCCTGGGCGCGCTGATCGCCGGGGTCTCACTCCTCGCGATGGCACTGCCGGGCCGCCCCCAGCCCTGGCTGCTCCATCTGCTGCACCGAGCCGCATGGCTGGCCGCGGCCTCGGCGGCAGCGGTCTACGCCCTGGGCCTCACCGGCGTCCTGGCCTCCCAGCTCGCCTACAACGACGGCGCGGACTCCGTGCCCGCACCGGCGTGCCGGGACGGCTTCAGCGCCGACACGGTCCGGCACCTCGTCCGGCACGAGGCGTCGTACCTGCCGCTGCGGTTCGACTGCGTCCGCGACGACGGCACCACCTACACCAGCGATCCGAACTACACGTGGATGAACTGGACGACCCTGCTCCTCGGTGTCTGCGCCGTCCTGCTCGTGATCGGCGCGGGTTACGTGACCGAGTTCCGCGCCCGGAGAGCGCTGCGGTGATCCGTCGCTACGGCGGACCGCTGCTGGTCCATCTCCTCATCGGGATCCCGACCGTCGTCGTGGTGTGGTGCGCCCGTTGGTATGCGGCGTACGGCCACTGCGGGCTCGACGACCTCGAACGGTCGGACCTGGACGGCTGCACGTACGACCAGATCGACCACAGCGGTCCGGTCCTGGGCCTCCTCGTCGTCACCGGTCTGTTCGTGCTATTGCTGCTGGCGATCGCCGCTGTGATCGTGCCGCTCAGACGTGAACGCCCGCTCAAACCATGGCTGTTGACGCTGCCTGCCGTCATGCTGCCCTGGCTCGTGCTCCACGGGTTGGCCCGCTGACGCTACGGGTGGTGCGGGGGATGCGGCGGTGGGGGCGGGATGGTGGCCAGGCCGGGGGCGGGTTCGGGCCAGACCAGGAGGACCGGGCAGGGGGCGTGGTCCAGGACGAAGCGGCTGGCGGGGCCGAGGCTGTGCGGGCCCAGGTGGGTACGGTCGCCGTCGCGGGCCAGGATGAGCAGATCGGCGTTCTCGACCGCCGCGACGACCTCGCGTTCGACGCGTCCGGTGCGCTCGGTGCGGGTGCAGGGCCGGCCGAGCCGGTCGGCGGCGGCACGCAGGAGCTGCTCGGCGGAGGCCGCGGCGAGGTGTTCGACGCGGGTGCCGGGATCGCGTTCCGCGTGTCCCCGGCCCAGCAGTCCGGCGAACGCGCCGTGCGCCACGCTCGGCAGGTCCTCCGGGGTGACATGGAGCAGGACGACGTCCGCGTCCTCGAGCGCGTGTCTGCGCGCGGCGTCCACGCACGCGGGCCAGGTGCCCTCGACGATCCAGACCACCACGTTCACGCGGTCAGCCTCCTTCGGGGACGACGGGCGACACTCGCCGATGAACGGCGATGGCTGCGACACCTACAGTGCCATGACCCGTCGCCGGGCATCGTCATTCGACGTCGAGCGTCCTGTCCTCCGCATGCGCGCCGAACTCCGCCACCCGGACCTCCGCCACACGCTCGTACCGCCTGATCCGGTCCGTCCAGGCCGCGTCGACGCCGAAGGCGACCTGGGCGAAGCCGACCCGTGCGACTGCCTCGGCCACACCCGGGTCACCCGGAGCCAGGACGCGGGCCGGGTCCTCCAGTGCGAGGGTGTGCGGGGGTACGAAGAACTCGTCCGGCAGCACCGCACGGGCGTGGACCAGTGCGCCGACGGCCACGACCGCGCCGGCGCCGAGCCGTGCGCCCTGCAGGACGGTCGCCGAGGTGGCGAGGTAGGCGCACCGGCCCACCTCGCAGCCCAGCAGGGTGGCGTGCGGTCCGACGAAGACGTGGTCGCCGAGGAGCACTGGCTGGTCGCCGGCGACCGCGGAGGCGCGCAGGACCGCGTTCTCGCAGATCACCGACGCCTCGCCGATGTCGATCCGGGAGCCCTCGGCATCGAGCACCGCGCCGTACATCACCCGGGCGCGCGGCCCGACCCGTACGTCGCCGGCCAGCGTGGCGGTCGGTGCCACGTAGGCCGTGGGGTGGACCTGCGGGGCGTGCCCGCGGTGCTCGATGCGGATCCCGTCCTGGTGGTTCACGGTCATACGTCGATTGTTTCCGCCGGTGGGCTCGGCGCCTGGCGGATTTCGGACGTCGTGTCCGCGCCTTCCCCGGTCAGCCGTCCCGTCGGGCGGTGACGGTGTGCGTTCCCGGGGCCAGTGCGGTGATCGTGACGCGCCCGTCCTCGACACCGACCGTGCCGTCCGACGCGCGGTGCCCGTCCCACATCCGTCGTCCGTCGGCCCGTACCGTCAGACGGCCGCTGTCCCCCGGTAGCGCGACCGTGCCCCGGGTCCCCCGCGGGACCTCCACCTCCAGTCGGAAGACCCGTCCTGAGTTCTCCCATGCGACGCGCAACGGGCCGTGCGGGGTGGGGAGTTGGCCCTGGGCCCAGGTGACGTCGCCGGGTTCGGGGCGCACCTCCCAGGTGGCGTATCCGGGGGACGTCGGCCGGGCGCCCAGCAGCTGGTGGGTCAGTGCCGGGAGGACACCGGTGGACCAGCCGTGGGCCATGCTGGTGTAGGCGGCCTCGTAGAGCGAGCCGCCCGGGCCGATGCCCTCCCAGTTGGTGATGCCGGGGTCGTGGGTGTCCATCCATCCGTAGGTGCGCCGGATCTGGTCGAGCGCGGAGTCGGCGCGTCCGGCGGTGAAGCGGGCCACGATCTCCGGGTACGACGTGAAGGCGTAGACGCGCTGCGAGGCGCCGTCGAAGATCGTGTCGTTGTCCATGAAGGCGTTGCCGTACGGGCGCCTCGTGGTGGCGTCGAGATGGGCGAGCGCGGACTGCGCGCGGTCGGTGTCGGCGACGCCGGCGGTGACGGCGAGGGAGTTGCCGTCCTGGGCGTGGCGGACGGCCCCGGTGCCGGAGTCGAGATAGGCGCCCGAACTCGCGTCCCACAGGTGGGAGTTGATGGCGTCCTTCACGGCGTCGGCCCGCTGCGTCCAGCGTGTCGCGTCGGCCTGGTGCCCCAGTAGACGGGCGAGTTGGGTGGCGTCCCTGAGTGCCTGGACGTAGAGGGCGTTGTAGTAGGTGACCCTCCCGGTGCGTCCGAGGAAGGCGTAGTCGCCGTATCCGCCGGTGTTGTTGAGTCCTTTGCTGAGCAGTCCGGCCTCGTCGGTGACGCTCGGGTACCAGGTGTCCAGGACCTTCAGCAGGTTGGGGTAGTAGCGGGTGGCGTAGGCGCGGTCCCCGGTGTAGAGCACGTAGTCCCAGCTGCAGGTGATCCACCACAGTGGATAGTCGAACAGCGGGAGGGTGTAGGCGGCGATGGAGGCCGGCGGGATCCAGCCGTCGGCCCGCTGGTGGTCGGCGAGGTCGGCGAGCACGTTGCGGGCGGCGGCCGCGGTGTCGTCGTGGGTGAGGTAGAGGGTCCGGGCGGAGACGGCGAGATCGCCGACGTACGGGTCGCGATCGCGTTTGGCCCCGTCGTGCAGGACGAGCTTGCCTTCCAGGGAGGCGGTCCAGGCGTTGCGCGGGTCGACGTCGTCCTGGCGGAAGGTGTCGGTGACGAGTTCGTTGGTGTAGGCGGCGCCGTACCAGTAGCGGTTGAGGTCGTCGTCGGAGCAGAGGAACCAGCCGCGATACGTGCCCGGGGTGCCGACGTAGGCGGTGAAGTCCAGGCTGACGGAGTCGATTTCGACGGTTCCCCAGGGTTGCGCGGCCGGGGCGTCGGTCGCCGGCGCGTCGAGTGTGATGCGCAGGTAGCGGAAGCCGTGCAGGCCGTCGGCGTAGACCTTGTCGCCGGACTGGAAGCCCTTGCGGTCGGTCCAGTCCGCGCCCTTGGCCGGTACGGCGAACTGGTCGGTTCCCTGGGCCGCGACGCCGGACTGGTCGGAGCGGGTGAAGTCGGAGCGGTCGGTGAGGAACTGCTTGGTCTCGGAGAACGCGAGGCGTACGCCGGGCGAGTTGTCCGAGGCGGAGGTGAAGCGGACGCGCGGGTACCCCACGACGACCTTGCCGAAGTCGACCGTGACGCTGGGCGGCACGACCGGTTGGACCGCCTCGGGCCAGACCTCGTTGATCCGGGTGAACGCCCCGCGTGGGGTGTCCTGGACGGCGGTGACGGTGATGCGGACCTGGGTGGTCGAGACCGTCGTGGTGAAGGGCACCGCCCGCTGGATGACATCGTTGTCGGAGATCGTCGCGGCGGTCTGCCAGGCGCCGTTGACCCAGACGTCGACGGTGAAGTCGGTCGGCACGCCGTCGCTGTTGGAGATCACGGTGATGCCGGACATGCTCCGGGGCTGCGGCAGGGTGATGGTCAGCGTGTCGGGGAAGGCGGCGATCGTGTCGTCGTTCCAGAAGGTGTCGGGGTTGCCGTCGATGGCGTTGGCGGCGTCGTAGGTGCGCGGCTGACCGTCGTTGCCGTTGTTGCCGGCGTGCGTGGAGGACGCCGAGGCCCGGGTGCCCTCCGGCCAGCGGGGGGCGGGGGCGGGCTGCGGGCGGCGCAGGACGGTTCTGGCGCCGCCGGGCTTCAGCAGGGCCTCGGGCTTGCGGACGTCACCGGCCGAGGCGAGGACACGCTCGGGCCGTACGGTGCGGGACGCGGGGCCTTGGACGTAGTGCTGCCAGCCCGTGCCGATGCGCGGGGGTCTGGTGGTGGCGGCCGTTCCGGTGTCGGCCGCCGCCGGGGCCACCCCGGGAAGCCCGGCGGTCACGGCGACGGCTCCGGCGCCGGCCGCGAGGACCGTACGGCGGCGGGGGCCGGGTTGTACAGGGTGCTCCGATGGGTTGCTGGATGTCATGGCGCCTCGTCCCTCACAGACGGTTTGAAACGATTCAATACGCTGGGGCAGGGCGACGCTATCTCAAGTCCGGTATCTCGTACAGGGATTGTGCAGTGCTCGACCCCATGCAGGAGGCCAAAGATCGCTAAGCTCGCCGATCGTGAAACAGCGGCGGCAGAAGAAGCTTTCCCGTCACCTCTTCGCGGCGATACTGGCCGCTGACCCGGCACGGGTGGCGGCCCTGCTGCGCGTGGGCGCGCACCCGGACCGAGCGGACGGCGACGGCACCACCCCTCTGTATCTGGCGTCCGTGCAGGGGCAGTCCGAGATCGCGCGCCTGCTCCTGACCGCAGGTGCCGCCCCGAACGGGGAGAGCCGCGGAGTCGGCGCGGAGGGCACACCCCTGTGCGCAGCCTCGTGCGGGGGGCACAGCGGGACCGTGCGTGAACTGTTGGCGCACGGAGCCGACCCCAACCTCCGTGAGGACGGCGGAAGGGGCTGGGCGGCCCTCGACTGGGCGAACCACGGCCGCCATGCCGAGACCGCAGAGGTCCTCATCGCGGCCGGAGCACGACCCGCGGACGGACCCCGCCTCACGGAATTTCCTGCTCCGCCCAGATGATCTTTCCTTGCGGTGTGTAGCGGGCGCCCCAGCGGCCGGTCAGTTGGGCCACGAGGAAGAGGCCGCGTCCGCCCTCGTCCGTGCTGCGGGCGTGTCGCAGGCGGGGAGCCGTGCTGCTGGAGTCGGCGACCTCGCAGGTCAGCTTGGTGTCGCGGATCAGTCGCAGACGTATGGGCGGCTCCGCGTAGCGGATCGCGTTGGTGACCAGTTCGCTGACGACGAGTTCCGTCGTCATGGCGAGGTCCCGCAGCCCCCAGTCCTCCACCTGGCGGGTGGCCCGCGCGCGGAGGTCGGCGACGGCGGCCGGGTCCACGGGCACGTCCCAGGAGGCGACATGGTCCGCGCCCAGGGTGTGGGTGCGGGCCAGGAGCAGGGCGATGTCGTCGGGCTGCGGTCCGGGGACGAGCTGCTGCACCGCGGATGTGCACAGCGTGGGCAGGTCGGTGTCGGAGCGGGTGAGCGCCGCGGCCAGGCGGGACATGCCGTGCTCGATGTCGCCGTCGGACCCCTCGGTGAGACCGTCGGTGTAGAGGCCGATCAGGCTGTGCTCGGCGAGTTCGATCTCGGTGGCCTCGAACGCCATGGCGCCGAGTCCCAGCGGTGGTCCGGCCGGCGGCTCGGGGAAGGAGACCCGGCCGTCGGGTGCGACCACGACGGGCGGCGGGTGTCCGGCGCGGGCCATGGTGCAGCGACCGGTGACCGGGTCGTAGACGGCGTACAGGCAGGTCGCCCCGAGGAAGGCGGTCATGCTTCCCTGGGCCGGCCCGCCGTCGGTCTTCTCGGCGCTCAGCCGGAGGACGAGGTCGTCGAGGTGGGCCAGCAGTTCGTCGGGCGGCAGTTCCATGTCGGCGAGGGTCTGCACCGCCGTGCGCAGCCGGCCCATGGCCGCAGCGGCAGTGATGCCGTGGCCCACCACGTCGCCGATGACGAGACCGACCCGGGCCCCGGACAACGGGATCACGTCGAACCAGTCGCCGCCCACACCGTCCGTGGGGTCGGCCGGCAGATAGGCGGAGGCCACCTCCAGCGCGGTTCCGCCGGAAAGGGCCTGCGGCAGCAGACTGCGCTGCAGGGTCACCGCCGCGGTGTGTTCGCGGGTGTAGCGGCGGGCGTTGTCGACGCACAGCGCCGCCCGGGCCACCACTTCCCGGGCCAGCAGCACGTCGTCCGGCTGGAAGGGGACCGGGTTGAGGGAGCGCAGGAAGGTGGTGATGCCGAGCGCGGTGTTGCGTGCCCGCATCGGTACGGAGATCAGCGAGTGCAGGCCGAACTCGTGGATCCTCTGGGCCCGTTCGGGCTCCTCTGTGACCCACTCCTTGGCCGAGGGGTCGATGACCGGGAGCAGGATCGGTTCACCGTCGATGAGCAGGCGCAGATCGTGTGTCGGGGGCAGGAAGCCCGCTTTCTCCCCGATCCGCACCACGGCCTCGGGACAGCCCTCCCGCACCGAGCTCATCCCGGCGCGCCGCAGCACCGGCTGGGCGGAGGCGGGCCCGGCGTCCGTCAGCCACGCGCCGTGCCCCTCGGTGCTCAGGACGGGCTCCAGGAGGTCGACGATGACGAAGTCCGCGAACCGCGGTACCGCGAAGTCGGCGAGTTCCTGGGCCGTCCGCATGACGTCGAGGGTGGTGCCGACGCAGGTGCCGGCCTCGTTGACCAGCGTCAGCAGCCGCCGCGCGGTCCAGCGCTCGGTGACGTCCTGAACCATGTAGCAGACCCCGGTGACCGTCTCTCCCGCGTCCACCAGGGGGAAGAAGGACGTGGAGTACGCGCGCTGACGGTGCGGGTCGGCCCAGCTCCAGCCCAGGTACTCGTAGTCGGTGACCGGGACTCCGCTGTGCAGGACCTTGCGCATCAGCCCTTCGAGGGTGGCGGCCTGCAGCCCCGGCAGCAGCTCGCTCAGCCGCCGCCCGAGCCGCTGTTCGCGCGGCACGCCGCCGAAGCGTTCGAGGGTGTCGTTGAGCCACACGTAGCGCAGCTCCCGGTCCATCACCGCCATGCCCACCGGGGAGCGGGTGAGGAACCCGTCGAGCATCGACTGACCGATCATCCACTGCTGGCGCCGCTCCCGCGCCGAAAGCAGGAAGCACTCGCTCGCGCCGACCCGGAAGGACGCGGAGACCCGCAGGTCCGCGTCGACGGACCGGCCGTCGCGGTGCCGCAGCGGGACCAGGCCGTTCCACCCCATGCCGGCCCGGCAGCGCTGCACCACGCCGGCCACCCGTGCCGGGTCCCGGGGGACGGCCAGCAGACGGGCGGCGGAGGTGCCGACCATGTCGGCGGCAGGGTGGCCGAGCAGCGCTTCGGCGGCACGGGTCCAGCCGAGCACGACCCCCTGAGCGGTGACGACCGCGGCCGCGTCGCTGGACGCGTCGAGGAGATCGCGCGGTGCCTCGGGCGCCGGCCCGTCGGGCTCGTCTCGCGCTGGATCCATGGGTGCCATCCGGGTGCCGTCCTGTACACCCCCATGTTCCTGCTAGTCCGCCCGATGCGCACGGGCCTGACGGACCCGGCTGCCGGCGCTCCCCCGCTTCCGCCCGTCCGGAAGCGGAGGGACCATGGAAGGACCGCTGGTCGGAAACCGGGCGTGCGACGACGCCGGCAAGGGTCGCCGGATCCTGCGGAACGGTGGAGGTGCTTGCCGGATGACTGCCGAATCCTTCGCGCCGGACGACGATGCGACCGGCGTCGACCCACCGGCGCCGACCAGTCTGCTGGACCTCCTGAGCGTGGCCGCCACGGTCGTCGACGCCGACGGGCGCATCGTGTTCTGGACCCCGCAGGCCGAGGAACTGTTCGGGTACACCGCGCAGGAGGCGCTCGGCAATTACGCGGCGCGGCTGTTCATCCACCCCGAGCACCTCAAGGCCGTGGTCAGACTGTTCACCGAGGTGCTGCGGACCGGGCGGAGCTGGGCCGGCGCCTTCCCGATCCGGCACAAGGACGGCAGCACCCGCGTCATGGAGTTCCGCAACATGCGGCTGCAGGACGACCTCGGGGACGTCTACGCGCTGGGCATCGCCGCCGACCACGAACTCCTCCAGCGCGTCGAGACCGACCTGGCCCTGTGCGACCGGCTGATCAGGCAGTCCCCCATCGGCCTGGCCCTGCTCGACCCCGACCTGCGCTATCTGCTGGTCAACCCGGCACTGGAGCGCATCGACGGCGTCCCCGCCGAGGAGCACGTGGGCCGGGGCCTGCGGGAGACCCTGCCGCTGCCGGACATCGACACCATCGAGTCCGCGCTGCACCAGGTGCTCACCACCGGCACGCCGCTGCTGGACCAGTACCACGTCGGCCGTCCGCGGACCGACCCCGAGCACGAACACGCCTGGTCCATGTCGTTCTACCGGCTGGAGGACCCCGGTGGCCGGGTCCTGGGCGCGGCCGCCTCGGTCGTCGACGTCACCGAGCGGCACCGCGCGGCGGCCGAGGCCGACCGGGCGCGGCGCCGGCTCGCGCTCATCGCGGACGCCTCGGTGCGGGTCGGGACCACGCTGGAGGTGGAGGAGACCGCCCGGGAGCTGGCCGAGATCGCCGTCCCGCAACTGGCCGACGTGGTCGCCGTCGACGTCCTGGACTCCGCGCTGGCCTGCCGCCGCTCCCGCAGACCGGACGACGGACCCGAGCTCTTCCGCGCCCTCGCGCTCAAGGCGGCCCATCCGACGGTGGCCCTGCGCGCCGCCGACCCGCCCGGCGGACTGGCGGCCTACGAGGGCGACCGGCTGGTCACCCTGTGCGTCCACAGCGGCCGCCCGGTCCTGGTGCGGCACGTCGGCGAACAGGACCTGCCGCGCATCGCGCGGGACGCCGAGGCCGGCTCGCTGCTGGCCCGGGCGGGCGTCCATTCGTACCTCGCGGTACCGCTGATCGCCCACGGCGAGGTGCTCGGCGCGCTCGACCTCAAACGGACCCGCAATCCGCTGCCGTTCGACGAGGACGACGTCGTGCTGGCCGCCGAGCTCGCCGGGCGGGCGGCGGTGGCCATCGACAACGCCCGCTGGTTCCAGAGCGTGCGCAACACCTCCCTCACCCTGCAGCGCAGCCTGCTGCCCGATCATCCGCCGCAGCACGCGGGGCTGGAGCTGGCCTCCCGCTACCAGCCCGCCCAGGCCACCAGCGAGGTCGGCGGCGACTGGTACGACGTCATCCCGCTCGAGGACGACAAGACCGCGCTCGTCGTCGGCGACGTCATGGGCAACGGCATCGACGCCGCCGCCACCATGGGCCGGCTGCGCACCGCCACCTGCGCCTACGCCGACCTCGATCTCGAGCCCGGCTCCGTGCTCCGCCACCTCGACAAGATCACCTGCGACCTGGAGCACTACATCGTCACCTGCCTCTACGCCGTCTACGACCCCCACACCCGCCAGTGCCTGCTCGCCAACGCCGGCCACATGCCGCCCGCACTCGCCGGCCCCCATCACGCCCCGAAGCTGCTCGACCTGCCCTCCGGCGCACCGCTCGGTGTCGGCGGCATCACCTTCGAGACCACCACGACCCGCCTCGATCCCGGCGATCTGCTCGTCCTCTACACCGACGGCCTGGTCGAGACCCGGCACCACTCCATCGACGACCGTCTGCAGACTCTGCTCGGCTTCCTCGACGAGCCGCACCGCCCCCTGGAGGAGACCTGCGACCTCCTGCTCTACGGCCTGCGCCACCCCGACGACCACGACGACGTCGCCCTGCTCGTCGCCCGGGCGCTGTAGGGAACCAGGGCGGCGGACCCGGCGTTCTCGTTCCCGAGAGGCGACGAGAGGACACCATGAGCGAGAAAGCCCGCAAGCTGTTCGAGGCGCTCGACCTCGACCACAACGGGACCCTGACCCGCGACGAGGTGATCATCGCGCTGAGGAGCAAGGGCCCCACGCTCGCCGCGTCGGGGGACCTGCCGTTCTGGGCGCTGGGAGACGCCGACGCCTCCTCCGCCCTCTTCGACGCCGCCGACCAGAACGGGGACGCGGTCCTGACGCTGGAGGAGTTCTCGGCAGTCGTGGACCGACGCTTCGGCTGGAGCTGAGCGGCAAGACCGACGGCAACCCCCTTCGGACGTCCCACAGTTGAGGCCCGGACGCAAGGCTCGTTCGGCCTGTCGGACATCGTTCGAAACCTCTTGACGGTGGCATGACCTTCGATTGACACTCTCGCAACACGACGTCACCCAGCCGAAACGATCAGGCGCTCCCGGCCGAGGCGCCCGTTCCCGGCCGGCCTCCCCTGCCTTGCTCCCTCCGTCAGCCATGCCTCCGCAAGGGACCCCCACCATGACGTACCTCGCACGCCGGCGCACCCGTGTCAGACGCCGGGCCGGCCGGCTCGCCGGTCTGACCACCGTGTCGCTGTTCCTGGGCCTCACCGCACCGCTCTCTGCCGCCCACGCGGCGGAAAGCGCGGACGTCACCGACGGGCTGGCTCTCTGGTACAAGCTCGACGCGGCCTCCGGCAGCACCGTCCCGGACGCCTCCGGCAACGGCCGGGACGGCACCGTGAGCGGGACCGCCGACTGGTCGGCCACCGGTCAGGGACTCGCCTTCAACGGCTCCGACACCTACATCAAGGTGCCGAACGACGTCATGAAGGGCATGGACGCGATCACCGTCTCGACGGACGTGCTGATCGACTCCGCGCAGTCCACGCCGTACTTCCTCTACGGCTTCGGCAACTCCAGCGGCAGCAACGGCAACGGCTACCTCTTCACCACCGGCAACTCCCTGCGCACCTCGATCGCGACCGGCAACTGGTCGACGGAGCAGACCACCAAGCCCGCCGACGCGCACAACCTCACCCGCGGGGTGTGGAAGCACCTCACCTACACCCAGGCCGGCTCCACGGGGGTGCTGTACGAGGACGGCGTCGAGGTCGGCCGCAACACTTCGGTCACCATCACGCCCGGCTCCATCGGCTCGGGCACCACGACCGCCAACTACATCGGCAAGTCGCTCTACTCCGGGGACAAGCTCTTCAAGGGCCGCGTCCGCGACTTCCGCGTCTACGACCGCGCCCTCGGCGCCTCCGAGGTCGCCCGGCTCGCCCTCCCCGTCGCCACCCGGGGCGTCGCCGACGACAAGGCCGCGCTGAGCCTCGGCGGCACCGGCGCCGTGACCGCCGACCTGGACCTGCCGAGGACCGGGGCGGCCGGCGGCTCCACGATCGGCTGGGCCAGCGACGACACCGGCGTGGTGAGCGACACGGGCAAGGTGACCCGCCCGGCCGCCGGCGAACCCGCCGCCCACGCGAGGCTCACGGCCACCCTGCGCAAGGGCGCCGTGAGCGACACCAAGTCCTTCGACGTCACGGTGCTGCCCGACTTCGACGACCGGACGGCCACCGAGCACGCCGCCGAGGACCTCACCGTCCACAACCTCGACGACGTACGCGGCAACCTGTCGCTCCCGACGACCGGTTCGTACGGCACCCGCGTCTCCTGGTCCTCCGGCACGCCGGACGTCGTGTCCGCCGACGGCGTCGTGCACCGCCCCGCACACGGCGCCGGTCCCACCACCGTCGAACTGACCGCCACCGTCACCAAGGGCGAGGCGCGAACAACCCGCGTCCTGACCGCGAAGGTCCCCGAACTCCCCGCGCGACAGGCCCTCAAGGGCTACATGTTCAGCTACTTCACCGGCGAGGGAACCGCGGACGGTGAGCAGCTCTACGCGGCGCTGAGCAAGGGCGACGACCCGCTGAAATGGCGGGAGTTGAACGACGGCAAGCCCGTGCTGACCTCGACACTCGGCGAGAAGGGCCTGCGGGACCCGTTCATCATCCGCTCCCCCGAGGGCGACAAGTTCTACCAGATCGCCACCGACCTGAGGATCTACGGCAACGGCGACTGGGACGCCGCCCAGCGCAGCGGCAGCAAGTCCATCATGGTCTGGGAGTCCACCGACCTGGTGCACTGGACGAACCAGCGCCTGGTCAAGGTCTCCCCCGACAGCGCGGGCAACACCTGGGCACCGGAGGCGTTCTACGACAGCAGGCTCGGCGAGTACGTCGTCTTCTGGGCATCGAAGCTGTACGACAACCCCGGGCACACCGGCGACACGTACAACCGCATGATGTACGCGACCACCCGCGACTTCCACACCTTCAGCGAGCCCAAGGTCTGGATCGACCGGGGCTGGTCCGTCATCGACTCCACGATGATCCAGAAGGACGGCACGTACTACCGTCTCTCCAAGGACGAGCGCAACAACTCCTCCTCGACGCCCAACAGCAAGTTCGTCTTCGAGGAGAAGAGCGATTCCATCCTGGGCTCGTGGAGTCCGGTCGCCGAGGGGATCGGCAAGGGTGTGATGAGCGCCGCCGAGGGGCCGTTGGTCTTCAAGTCGAACACCGAGGACAAGTGGTACGCGTTCCTGGACGAGTTCGGCGGGCGCGGCTACATCCCGTTCGAGACCAGCGATCTGGACGCGGGCACCTGGACCCCCGTCACCGGCTACGACCTGCCGGCCAAGCCGCGTCACGGCACCGTCCTGCCGGTCACCCAGGCCGAGTACGACCGGCTGCTGCGCGCCTACCAGCCCGACCAACTGGTCGAGAGCGTCGAGGACGTGCCGGTCAAGACGCGGATCGGTGAACGACCGGTCCTGCCGGCCACGGTGATCGCCACCTATGCCGACGGCGTCAAACGCCCCGTCGCCGTCTCCTGGGAGGACGTGCCGGAGTCGCGGTACGCCCAGGCCGGCACCTTCACCGTGACGGGGAGTCTGCCCGACGGCGCCGCGATCCCGGTCCAGGCCCGGGTGACGGTGTCGGAAGAGGGCCCGGACGTCCCGGCCGACCTGCTGCTGCACTACGGCTTCGACGAGACGTCCGGCAGCATCGCGGTCGACTCCAGCGGACACGGCCACCACGGCACGTACGTCCGCACGCCCGCCTTCGGCACCGGCGTCGACGGCGGCTCGTTCAGGATGTCCGGCGCCTCCGACTCGCCGTACGTGAAGATCCCGAACGGTGTGCTGAAGGACGCCGACAGCGTCACCGTGTCGACGTACGCCAAGTGGCAGGGCGGAAACGCCTTCCAGTGGCTGTTCGGACTCGGACCGGACAGCGACAAGTACCTGTTCGCCACGCCCTCCAACGGCGGTTCCAGCCTCTACTCGGCCATCACCAAGGCGAGTTGGTCGGCCGAGTCGAAGCTGACGGCCGGCTCACAGCTCACGCCCGGCCAGTGGCGGCACGTCACGGTCACCCTCGACGGCCCGACCGGCACGATGGTCCTCTACGTCGACGGCG
This sequence comes from Streptomyces sp. NPDC002144, assembly GCF_053593695.1. Lineage (NCBI taxonomy): Bacteria > Bacillati > Actinomycetota > Actinomycetes > Kitasatosporales > Streptomycetaceae > Streptomyces > Streptomyces sp. NPDC002144. Next base: position 19,630 of record NZ_JBSFDB010000060.1, on the reverse strand, counting down.
TCGAGGCGGCCCGTACGACGACGAGCATCAAACCGTCCGAACTGTACGACGCGAACAAGGACTACACCGGCTACATCGGCCGGTCGCTGTACGCGGCCGACCCGTACTTCGGCGGCGAGGTCGACGACTTCCGCATCTACGACCGGGCGTTGTCGGCCGCCGAGGTGATGGAACTCAGCGGCAACACGACGGGGATCGCGCATGTCTCCCACCCGGACCTCAAGGTCGACGCCATCGTCGACAACGCGGACGGCAGGATCACGCTGCCGATGAAGGAGGGCACCGATCTCACCTCCCTCGCACCGGAGTTCACCCTCGCCCACGGCGCGGCGATCAGCCCCGCCTCCGGCAGCGTGCAGGACTTCAGCAAGCCGGTGACGTACGAGGTGACGGGGTCCGACGGCAGGAAGCGCGGCTGGACGGTCACGGCGCTCGTCATGAAGAGCCCGGTTCTGCCGGGCCTCAACGCCGACCCGAACATCGTCCGCTTCGGCGACACCTTCTACCTCTACCCGACCACCGACGGCTACGACGGCTGGAGCGGAACGCAGTTCAAGGCGTACTCCTCCACCGACCTGGTCCACTGGACGGACCACGGCGTCATCCTCGACCTCGGCCCCGACGTCTCCTGGGCGGACAGCAGGGCCTGGGCGCCGACGATCGCGGAGAAGGACGGCAAGTACTACTTCTACTTCTGCGCCGACGCCAGCATCGGTGTCGCGGTCGCCGAGTCCCCGACCGGCCCCTTCAAGGACGCGCTCGGCAAGCCGCTGTTGAAAGCAGGGCAGTTCAGCGGCCAGATGATCGACCCTGCGGTCTTCACCGACGACGACGGCCGGTCGTATCTGTACTTCGGCAACGGCCACGCGTACGTCGTGCCGCTGAACGACGACATGACCTCGCTGGACACCGCGAAGGTCAAGGACATCACGCCCAGCGGCTACAACGAGGGCTCCTTCGTCATCAAGCGCAACGGCACCTACTACTTCATGTGGTCGGAGAACGACACCCGCGACGAGAACTACCGCGTCGCCTACGCCACCGGCCCCTCCCCCACCGGCCCCTGGACCAAGCGGGGCGTGATCCTCTCCAAGGACCTCTTCCTGGGCATCAAGGGCACCGGCCACCACTCGGTCGTCCAGGTGCCGAACACCGACGACTGGTACATCGCCTACCACCGCTTCGCCATCCCCGGCGGCGACGGCACACACCGCGAAACGACCGTCGACAAGCTGGAGTTCGACTCCGACGGCCTGATCACACCGGTCGTCCCCACCCTGACGAGCATCGACCCGGTGACCATCGTGCACGCGGGCGAGGACACCGGGGGTGCGGAGGGCGACGCGATCGCGCTGAGCGGCTCGGTCTCCGGTGCGGGCAGCGCGCGGTGGACGGTCGAGCAGCGGGCACCCTGCACCTTCGCCGACCCCGCCGCCGCGAGGACCACCGTCACCTGCACCGACGACGGCACCTACACGGTCACCCTGACCGGCGGGCGCAGCCGCGACACGGCGAGGGTCACGGTGGCCAACGCGGTACCGGCCGTCATCTCCGCCGAAGGTCCGCGAACCGCGGTGCCGGTCGGCCAACGGGCGGTCGTCACGGCCCGGTTCGACGACCCAGGGACGAGCGACACCCACACCTGCACGGTCGACTGGAAGGACGGCGGCAAGCCGACGGCCGGGACGGTCACCGCTGCCGGCTGCCGGGCCGAACACACCTACGCCAAGCCCGGAATACGCCGCCCGGTGATCACGGTGACGGACGACGACGGCGGCTCCGACAGCTGGACGCTTCCCGAACTCATCACCTACGACCGCCAGGCAGGTTCCGTGTTCGGCACCGGGATCTTCACCTCCCCCGCCGGCGCGTACCCTGCCAAGCCCGACCTGACCGGCAAGGCCGCCTTCTTCCTCACGGCCCACTACCCGAAGCGGGCCACCGTCCCGACCGGGTACGTGTCCTTCGAGTTCGGCCCGGCGAAACTGAGGTTTCGCTCGACCGCCTCCGACTGGCTCGTGGTCACCGGTGACCGGGGCGTGTACGAGGGATCGGGCACGGTCAACGGCACGTCCGGCTACGCCTTCCGCGTCACCGCCGCCGACACCCCGGACAGCTTCCGGATCAGGATCTGGAAGAAGTCCGACGGTGACGTCCTGTACGACAACGCCACCAGCCCCAGGCTCTTGGGCGTCCTCACGATCGGCCCCCACGCCCGCTGAACCGAAGCCGCCGCACGGCCCCTTGAACCTCACCCCGTAGGGTGAGGTTCAAGGTTTCCCAAAGAGATGTCAAAGTCGGAGGGGGTCGGTCGTGGGTACGCCACGCCTCAGCAGTACGCCGTTGCCAGGGATCGGGGTCCGCTACGACCTCACGACGCGCGAGCAGCGTCGCTTGTCGGTGGTGGCGCACCGGGACGGTACGCGCACGGTGAGCGCGTACCGCACGGACGATCCGGACGCATGCGCGCTGTCGGTGCGGCTGACCGCGGGCGAGGCGGAGGCACTGGTCGACGCCATGAAGCCGACGCACCACAGCCCGAACCTGCTGTCCACGACCGAACTGGGCCTGGTGGCCGAGCGGATCGAGCTGTCCACCGTCTCGTACTGGAACGGGCGCCTGCTGGGTGAGACCCGGATGCGTACCGCCACCGGCGCCTCCATCGTGGCGGTGCTGCGCCGGGCCGAGGCCATCCCCTCGCCGACCCCGGACTTCCGGCTGGCGGGCGGCGACACGCTGATCGTGATCGGTACCCGTGAGGGCGTCGAGGCGGCCGCCGCGATACTCGGGCGGGAGTGAGCGGTATGCACTCCTCCGCACGCTTCCTGATCGAGTTCGGCGGCATCATCCTCGGCCTGGGGCTGCTGGGCCGGTTCGCCGCACGCTTCCGCTTCTCCCCCATCCCGCTGTATCTGCTCGCCGGACTCGCCTTCGGCGAGGGCGGGTTGCTGCCGCTGGGCGCGAGCGAGGAGTTCGTCGCCATCGGCGCCGAGATCGGTGTGATCCTGCTGTTGCTGATGCTCGGCCTGGAGTACACCGCCAGCGATCTCGTCTCCAACCTCAAGACCCAGTACCCGGCCGGTCTCGTCGACGCCGCCCTCAACGCCCTGCCCGGCGCCGCGATGGCGTTGCTGCTGGGGTGGGGGCCGGTCGCCGCCGTCGTACTGGCCGGGGTGACCTGGATATCGTCGTCCGGGGTGATCGCCAAGGTGCTCGGCGACCTCGGGCGGCTGGGCAACCGCGAGACACCGGTCATCCTCAGCATCCTGGTGCTGGAGGACCTCTCCATGGCGGTGTACCTGCCGATCGTCACCGCGCTGCTGGCGGGCGCCGGGATCGCGGCGGGCAGTCTCACCCTGGGCATCGCCCTCGGGGTGGCGGGGCTCGTCCTCGTCGTCGCGGTGCGCTGGGGACGGCACATCTCGCGTTTCGTCTCCAACGACGACCCGGAGAAGCTGCTGCTGGTCGTCCTCGGGCTGACTCTGGTCGTCGCCGGTCTCGCGCAGCAACTGCAGGTCTCCGCCGCCGTGGGCGCCTTCCTCGTCGGCATCGCCCTCTCCGGCGAGGTGGCCGAGGGCGCGCACAACCTGCTGGCCCCGCTGCGTGATCTGTTCGCCGCCGTCTTCTTCGTCTTCTTCGGCCTGCACACCGACCCGGCCAGCATCCCGCCGGTCCTGCTCCCGGCCCTCGCCCTGGCCGTCGTCACGGCCGCGACGAAGATCGCGACCGGTTACTGGGCGGCAGGCCGGGCCGGCATCTCCGCCAAGGGCCGTTGGCGGGCGGGCGGCACGCTCGTCGCACGCGGGGAGTTCTCCATCGTCATCGCCGGTCTCGCCGTCACCGCCGGCATCGAGCCCTCGCTCGGCCCCCTCGCCACGGCGTACGTCCTGATCCTGGTGATCCTGGGCCCGCTCACCGCCCGCTACACGGAGCCGGTGGCGCTGTCGCTGACCCACCGCCTGCGCGGACCCGACCAGCCGAAGGACACGCCGGCCGAGAGCGAGCCCGCCGTGGCAGAGCCGCACGAAGTGGGCCGGTCCTGAGAACGTCCGCTCAGTTGTCGAAGCCGATGTGGACGTGGTCGTGGTGGGTGTGGTCGCTGAAGAACTGGTCGGGCCTGGAGCCGCCTGAGAGCTGGACGGGGCCGCCGACGTTGTGGGAGCCGGCCGCCGCCGCGTCCCTCATGAAGCGGTCGATCAGGCTGCGGGGCGTGGCCGGGTCGACCACCTCGTGGCCGTCGATCCGCCACACGTCGAAGGCACGGCCGCGAGGATGGTCGCTGGGGCGGCTGGTGCCGAAGACATCGAGGGGATGTCCGGAGCGGACGACGCTGACGTACATCCGATAGGCGCCCGCCAACTGCCGCATCGCGGTGAGGACACTGTCGTGGATGCGGCCGCTGCGCAGATCGGCCCGGGCGGCGGGCGGCAGTTCGATGCGGGAGTCGGCGAGGATCGCGCGGACGCGGCTCGGCAGCGGTGACACGGCCGCCCCGGGCTGCGCCGGGTGCAGGACGGTGACCGTCCAGCCGGAGGCGGCGCGGGTGAGCCGTACGTCCACCGTCGTACCGCCGGCGCCGACCGTGCCGCCCCGACGCGTCCACTGCCGGCAGACGACCAGCACGCTGGCGGAGTCGGTGAGGATGCCGCCGTACTGGGCGTCGACCACCTGCACGACGGCGGCGTCAGCGTCCGGCAGCAGAGGGCCTGCCTGGGCGACGAACCCGGCGGGAAGCCTCAGCGCGGCCACCCGCGTCCTGGCCGCGCCCGCGCCGCCCCCGCCCTGCGGCCACGCCCCGATCGCCTCGACCAGCCGCACCGCGCGGAGTTTGGCGGTCGGAGTGATCTCCGCGGAGGTCGGCCGCCAGAGTGTCGTGCGGGGCAGGGCGGCGGCCTGCGTCGTGGGCGGCGGAGACGTGGGCGGACCGGCCGGGGCTGTGCCCGACGGTGAGGCGCCCGACGGGGTGGGGGTCGACGGGGGGGCCGTGTGGGACGTGCCGCTGCCGCAGCCCGCCGCGCCGACGACACACCCCGCGACGCCCAGCAGTACGGCTCGGCGGGACGGTTGACCGGGCTCGTGCGTCATATCTCCCAGTGTCCGCCCATCGGGTGCCCTACGCCCTGCGGCCGACTCCCTTGCCCGATTCTGAGCCGATGCGAGTGCTTCGTACTCATGTACTTGCCAATCACTTGACGATCCGTTCCCTGGACGTTCAACCCTGGTCCCTCGCCCGCGCTGTGTGACGTCCCTAGGTTTCCTGGGGGTTTGGGAAGAGGGGACTATGGACGCACTTCTCGCGGTCCGGGCGCGCGGCATCACCAAGTGTTTCGGCGATGTCGTGGCACTCGACGGCGTCGACCTCGATATGACGCAGGGTCAGATCCACGGCCTGGTAGGGCCGAACGGCGCCGGCAAGACGACACTGCTCGGACTTCTGCTCGGTCTGGCCGTCGCCGACGGCGGCCGGCTGGAAATCCTCGGCACGCCGGTGGAGCGGGCGCTCGCCGTTCCCGACGGGGTCGCCGGCTTCGTGGACGGCCCCGGCCTCTACCCCTCCCTCACCGCCCGGCAGAACCTCGCCGCGCTGGCCCGACTCCGGGGCCACGACGCACGGACGGCGGGAATCGACGAGGTGCTCGACCAGGTCGGGCTCACCGACGTCGCCGACGACAAGGCCCGCGGCTTCTCCCTCGGCATGCGGCAACGGCTCGGTCTGGCCGCCGCCCTGCTCACCAAGCCCCGGCTGCTGGTGCTCGACGAACCCTCCAACGGCCTTGACCCGTCCGGCAAAAGACATGTGCACCGGGTTCTGACCCGGCTCGCCGCGGACGGCACCAGTGTGGTCGTCTCCAGTCACCGGATGGACGACCTCGAGGCGCTGTGCTCCGAGGTGACCATCCTCGCCACCGGACGGGTCGTCTTCTCCGGGCCGCTGAACAAGCTGGCCTCAGAGAACCGCGAACTCGACTACCGGGTGCGCACCTCCGATCCGCGCGCCGCGCGCCGACTGGCCGACGACACGGACGGGATCAGGGTCGTCGTGGACACCGGGATGCGGCAGGACGCCGAGGTGCTGGTGGTACGGGCCCTGGTGCCCGCGCTCGACGAACTGGTGGCGCACCTCGTGCGGTCGGGTGTCGCCGTGCGCGAACTGGCGCCCGTCGTCTCGCCGTTGGAGGCCGCGTTCCTCGCCCTCACCGAGCGTCAGGAGGACGGCCGATGACGACGGCCATCGCCGAAGACAGCGTTGCCATCGTCCGCCGTGTGCCGCTGTCGCGCGGCTACCGCTTCGAGTTGGTGAAGCTGGTCTCGCAGTGGCGGATCCGACTGCTGGTCCTCGCCTGCTGGATCGCGCCGGCGCTCTTCGTGGCCGGGGTGAGCCGGCAGAGCACGCTGCCGTCCGACACGCTGTTCGGCCGCTGGATGCATGCCACGGGGTGGGCCGGGCCGTTGGTGATGCTCGGTTTCGCGGGCACCTGGGCGCTGCCGCTGCTGACGTCGGTGGTCGCCGGTGACGTGTTCGCCGCCGAGGACCGGCTGGGGACCTGGCGGCATCTGCTGGTGGCGGTCCGCTCACCCCGCCGGATCTTCGTGGCGAAGTCGCTGGCCAGCCTCACCGTCATCCTGCTGCTGGTGGCCGGGCTCGTCTGCTCCAGCGTCATCGGCGGACTGGCGTCGGTCGGCAACCAGCCACTGGTCGGCCTCGACGGCCATCTGCTGACACCGGGTGACGCGGCCGGCCGGGTCCTGCTGGCGTGGCTGTGCGCCCTCGCCCCGACCCTGGCACTCGCCGCGATCGGCCTGCTCGGATCGGTGGCCCTGGGGCGCTCCCCGATGGGCCTGCTGCTGCCGCCGCTGGTCGCCCTCGGCATGCAGGTCGCCCAGATGCTGCCGCTGCCGGTCGCCGTACGCCTCGCCCTGCCGGGCTACGCCTTCATCTCCTGGAACGGCCTGTTCACCAGCCCGGCCCAGCTCGGCCCGCTGCTGATCGGCGTCGCGGTCGGCCTGGTGTGGGCCGTGCTGGCGACGGCACTGGCCTATCTGCTGTTCCTGCGGCGGGACTTCACCAACCTGGCCTACGACGGCGCCGGTCGCCGCGCTCTCACTGTCGGGCTGCTGCCCCTGGCCGCCCTCACCGCCGTCACCGTCGCGGTGGTGGCCGTGGCGACCCCGTCCATGGGCTCCGGCATCGAGCAGGACAAGGTCCAGCGTTCGGTGGCCACCGCGTTCGCCCACCTCTACCGGCTGCAGACCCGGCAGTTGCACCGCCCCGCCGTCACGGAGGCGAAGCTGCGGACCACGGCGGCGTGCACCAAGAGCGACGGCCAGGGCGCTCAAGAAGGCGCGGGCAACGACTGGCGTTGCGTCGTGACCTGGCATCTCCCCGACGTCGCGGTGGCCGGTACGGCCATCTACCAGCTCGACGTCGCCTCAGACGGGCGGTTCGTGGCCGACGGCGACGGACCGAAGGAAGTCAACGGTTACTTCCTCGTCCGTACCCCCACCGGGGACGCCCCGAACCCCCTTTGGCAGTTCGACGGCAACGTCGAACTGCTCGACACCACCTCGAAGGGATAAGTCCATGCAGGTAACACGGCTGCGCCGGGTTAACGAGAAAGAGCAGGTCAGCCTCTTCGGCAGACGCGTCGGCCGGCGCACCCTCCTGGTCACGGCGGGCATCACCGTCGCACTCGGCGTCACGGGGACCGCCGTCGCCTCGACGTGGCAGTTCGGCACCCAGCAGGTCGCCCAGGTCACCCGCGACGGCCAGGTCATCTCCAGCGACCAGTACATCAAGCCGTACGGCGACCGCACCGTCATCAACGACGGCAAGATCATGTCGTCCACGGTCAGCCCGGACGGCACCCACCTCGCGGCCTCGATCGCCGACGGCGACGCCTCGCTGGTCGTCCTGGACCTCGCGACCGGGCAGGTGAAGCAGAAGGTCGGCACCAACGCGGCGGACGACCTGCGCATCAAGACCGGTTCCGTCGGCCAGGAGGGCCCGACGTACTCGCCCGACGGCACGCAGCTGTGGCTGGGCCAGGCCGACGGCTACACCAAGTTCACCGTGGGCGCGGACGGCACCCTCGCCAACCCGGTGACCGTCTCCATCCAGGCCGACGGCACCAAGCACGCACTGGTGGGCGCGGCCGTCTTCTCCGCCGACGGCTCCACCGTCTACTCGGCGGTCAACGGCCAGAACCGGGTCGTCGCCATCGACGCGGCCAGCGGAACCATCAAGCAGAGCTGGGCCGTCGGCAACGCCCCGCGCGGACTCGCCCTGGTGGGCGGCAAGCTCTACGTCAGCAACGAGGGCGGGCGCCCGGCCAAGGCCGGCGAGACCACCATGAACTCCTACGGCACCCAGGTGCCGGCCGATCCCGACACCGGCGCCGCCACCACCGGCACCGTCAGCGTCATCGACACGTCCAACCCGTCGGCCGCCGTCGGCAGCATCGAGGTCGGTCTGCACCCGACCGCGGTGTACGCCAAGAAGGGCACCGTGTTCGTCACGAACACCGCCGACAACAGCGTCTCGGTCATCAACGCGGCCAAGGACAAGGTCGTCCAGACCATCGCCACCCAGCCGTGGCCGGAGGCCTCCGTCGGGTACGAGCCCAACGCCGTGACACTCACCGACGACGGCCGCCTGCTGGTGACGCTCGGCCGCGCCAACGCCGTCGCCGTCTACCGCTACACCTCGGCGCAGCAGCCGGCCCGCTACGTCGGCCTGCTCCCCACGGACTACTTCCCCTCGGGGATCACCACCGTCGGCAAGCAGGTGATCGTCTCCAACACCCGTGGCATCGACGCCCGCCGCCCCACCACCGCCAGCGGCCACAACACCCACGACACGACGTCGAGCCTGACGCAGTTCACACTGCCCGACGACAAGGTCGTCCGCTCGCAGACGGCCAACGTCTTCAAGCAGAACGGCTGGACGGCCGGTTCGGTCCTCACCGCCAAGGGCAAGGGCCACGCCAGGCCGCTGCCGGTCCCGGTGCGCCTGGGCGACCCCTCGACGATCAAGCACGTCTTCCTGCTGGTCAAGGAGAACCGGACCTACGACCAGGTCTTCGGCGACCTGCCGCAGGGCGACGGCAACTCCTCGCTGACGACGTTCGGCGAGAACGTGACGCCCAACCAGCACGCGCTGGCCCAGCAGTTCGGGCTCTACGACAACTTCTACGACGTCGGCACGAACTCCGCCGAGGGCCACAACTGGCTGATGCAGTCGGACAACCCGGAGTACACCGAGTCCTCCGCCGGCGAGTACACGCGCAGCTACGACACCGAGGACGACGTTCTCGGCCACCAGAAGACCGGCTTCATCTGGACCGGGGCGCAGGCGGCCGGGAAGTCCGTCAAGGACTTCGGCGAGTTCCAGTCGATCGAGTCCAAGCCGGCCGGCGCGACGTGGCAGAACCTGTACTGCGACAGCAAGAACATGGCCGCGACGGGGGCGCAGACCCAGTACCCCATCAAGACCGGTTCGGCGATCCCGTCGCTCAACAAGGTGGCGGTGCAGGGCTTCCCGCTGTTCGACCTCGATGTCCCGGACATCTACAAGGAACAGATCTGGAAGCAGGACTTCGAGAAGAACGGTCCGGCGAACCTGAACATGTTCTGGTTCTCCAACGACCACACCGGCGGCCCGGCGAACGCCTCCGCCGAGGTCGCGGACAACGACCTCGCGGTCGGCCGGATGGTCGACGAGATCTCGCACAGCAAGTACTGGAAGGACTCGGCGATCTTCGTCGTCGAGGACGACTCGCAGAACGGTCTCGACCACGTCGACGGCCACCGTGCGCCGGTCCAGGTCATCAGCCCGTACGCCCAGCACGGCACCGTCGACAACCACTACTACTCGCAGATCACGATGGTCCGCACCATCGAGCAGATCCTCGGCATCCACCCGATGAACCAGCTCGACAGCGCGGCCACCCCGATGTACGGGGCCTTCACCCCGAAGGCGAACAACACCCCGTTCACGGCGGTGCCCAACCGGACCTCGCTGACCCTCGGCGTGAGCCCCCAGCCCACCTGCGGTTCGGACACCCCGGCGGCGCAGGACAAGCAGGCGGCCGCCGCGCCGACGACCACCGCGGTGCCGGAGGCGGCGCAGACGGTCGCGGCGCAGTGGAAGGCCTGGGCCTCGCACCAGCGCCTGACCGGCCCGAACGCCGTGCCTGACTACGCCAACCCCGAGCAGATGAACCGCTACACCTGGTACCAGACGCACAACTTCACCAAGCCGTACCCGGGCGACAAGAAGGTCTACGCGCCGAACGCGGTACCCGGCGCCTACCTCCCGTCGTCGGAGTCCGACGGCTGACCGAGCCTCTCCCGACGGAGCCTCATCCCGACAGGGCCCTCCGGCCGGTGTCACCGCCGGCCGGAGGGCCCTGTCCGCGCGCTTCCCGGACCAGGCCGCCTTTGACAGGGTTCATCGATACGTTGGAGGCATGCGCTTTGCCATCTCCATCCCCCAGTTCTACCTGGACGGCGAGTTCGATCCGGGAGCCTTCCGCGCGTACCTCGCCCGGGCCGAGGACCTCGGGTACCACAGCGTCTGGGCGCAGGAGTCACCACTCGGCACCGGGGCGGTGCTGTCGCCGATGGAGGCCATGACCTACGCCGCCGCGTGCACGACCCGGCTGCGGCTGGGGACGACCGTCTTCGTGAGCACACTCCACCAGCCCGTCCACTTCGCGAAGGCGCTGGCGACCATCGACCAGATGAGCGGAGGCCGGCTGGAGGTCGGGGTCGGCTCCGGTGGCCCGAACCGGCCGTTCGCCGCGTTCGGCATGGACAAGGCCCGCTACCTGGCGCGGTTCACCGAGGGCATCGACCTCGTCAAGGCGCTGTGGACACAGCCGAGCGTCACCTTCGACGGCGAGTTCTGGCAGCTCGAGGACGCCGCGATGGAACCCAAGCCGCTCCAGAAGCCGCATCCGCCGCTGTGGTTCGGCGGATCGAGCGAGTCGGCGCTGCGGCGCGCGGTGCGGCTGGGGGACGGGTTCTTCGGCGCGGGATCGTCCACCACGGCCGCGTTCCGTGAGCAGGTCGCGTTCGTCGCCGAGGAGGCGGCCAAGGCGGGCAGGCCGGACTTCCCGGTCGCCAAGCGGGTCTACATCGACATCGACGAGGACGCAGCACGGGCACGGGAGCGGACCAACGCCGGACTGGCCCGTGTCTACGGTCGCCGGATCGCCCGTATCGAGGCCGCCGCGATCGCCGGGCCCCTGGACGAGTGCGTGGCGGGCGTCCGCGAGGTGATCGACGCCGGCGCGGGCCTCGTCCTGTTCACCCCGCTCGGCGATCCCGCCCCGCTCGCGGAGCGCATCGCCGCCGAGCTGATCCCCGCGCTCTCCGTTTGATGTCACGCGCGCCCGGAATGAACTCGGTCGTAGAACGTTGAACCAACTATGAAGAAGATCGGTTTTCTGTCGTTCGGGCACTGGACGCCGTCGCCGCATTCGCAGACGCGGTCCGCCGCCGACTCCCTGCTGCAGGCGATCGACCTGGCGGTCGCCGCCGAGGAGCTGGGCGCCGACGGTGCCTATTTCCGTGTCCACCACTTCGCCAGGCAGCACGGCTCACCGTTCCCGCTGCTCGCCGCCATCGGTGCCCGCACCAGCCGGATCGAGATCGGCACCGGTGTCATCGACATGCGCTACGAGAACCCCATGTACATGGCCGAGGACGCCGGCGCCGCCGACCTCATCTCCGGCGGGCGGCTCCAGCTCGGGATCAGCCGGGGCTCACCGGAGCAGGTCATCGACGGTTGGCGGTACTTCGGGTACGGGCCGGCGGAGGGCAAGACCGACGCCGACATGGCCCGTGCGCACACCGAGGTGCTTCTGGAGGTGCTGAAGGGCGAAGGGTTCGCGGAGCCCAACCCGAACCCGATGTTCGGCAACCCGCCGGGGCTGCTGCGGATCGAGCCGTACTCCGAGGGACTGCGGGAGCGGATCTGGTGGGGGTCCGGTTCCGACGCGACCGCCGTGTGGGCCGCCGAGCTCGGCATGAACCTGCAGAGCTCGACCCTCAAGTACGACGAGAGCGGCGAACCGCTGCACGTCCAGCAGCGCAAGCAGATCGAGGCCTACCGCGAGGCCTGGCGCGCCGCGGGCCACGAACGCGAGCCCCGGGTCTCCGTCAGCCGCAGCGTCTTCGCCCTCGTCGACGACCGGGACCGCGCCTACTTCGGCCGGGAACGCGACTCCAAGGACCACGTGGGGTACCTCGACGCCGACACCCGCGCGGTCTTCGGCCGCACCTACGCCGCCGAACCCGACGTACTCGTCAAACGGCTCGCCGAGGACGAGGCCATCGCCGCCGCCGACACCCTGCTGCTCACGGTGCCCAACCAGCTCGGCGTCGACTACAACGCACACGTCATCGAGAGCATCCTCACCCACGTCGCCCCGGAACTCGGCTGGCGCTGAGGCACACCGTCACGCAGAAGGCGGGGTTCTTTTGCGGCAGGGGGACGATGCCGGCGGGCTGCGAGGCTCCCGCGGGAGTGGCGGCCTCGGGCCCCCGCCGGGTGCGGATCAGTCCGGGGCGGGCGGGTGGTCCGGCGCCGGGGCTGCGTGTGCGTCGGCGTGCGGTCGGCCGGTCGTACGCCGGCCGCGGGGCTCGGCCCTGTCGATGGGCGGTGCCGTGGAGGCTCGGACGACGAGTTCGACCGGCGGGTCGCTCACCGGTGCCGGTTCCGCGTCCGGTTTCTCGATGGCCTGCACCAGCAGCCGCAGCCCTTCGTGGGCGACGGCGTCGAACGGCTGGCGCACGGTGGTCAGCGGGGGTGTGACATAGCCGGAGACGGGGATGTCGTCGAAGCCGACGACGCTGACGTCCTCCGGCACGCGCAAGCCGGCTTCGGTCAGGGCGCTGAGCAGGCCCATGGCCATGTCGTCGTTGGCTGCTCAGACCGCGGTGGCGTCGCCGGCCCGGGCGAGTTCGCGGCCCGCCGCGTAGCCGGAGGCGGCCGACCAGTCGCCGGTGAGGACGGGCGGCTGCTCACTGCCCCGTGCCGCAAGCGCCGCCCGCCGGCCGGCGAGCCGGTCGCGGGCGGCGAACCACCGCTGCGGACCGGCAAGGTGATGGACCGTCAGGCGGCCGAGGTCCAGCAGGTGTTCGGTGGCGACCCGGGCCAGCGACTCGGCGCCGACGCCCGCGGCCACCGCCCGGGGCCCGCCGAACTCGGCCGGCGCGCCCCGGACCAGGACCGGCACGTCGACGCTGAGGGACACCTTTCCCTCGTCGATCGGCTCCGACACGACGACGCCGTCCACACCCTGGTCGAGCAGTGACTCCACCGCGCCGGCGACTCCCCCGGAGTCCCCTTCGAGCGTGTTGACCACGCGGAGTGCGTAACCGGCGTCACGGGCGGCGCGTTCGATGCCGATGAGCAGGGAGGCGGGTCCGTACAGGGCGGTGCCAAGGGTGACCACGCCGATGGAGCGGGTGCGCCCCGAGGCGAGCGTCCGCGCGGCGCGGGCCTTCGGCGAGACGCCGGCCCGCCGGGCGACGTCGATGCCGGTCGGCGCGGCGGAGCCCGCACCCCGCGGTTCCCCTCGCACCATCCGCGTCCCCCTGGGTCCGGCCGCCCGCGTCCTAGCGAGTCGGTACGTTTCCGCAGGCCCCGGGCCACTGCGGGAGCGGTGCAGGGTAGGTTCCGTCGGAACGAACGTACGGAGGTGCCGTGGGCGAGCAGGGCGGGCAGGGCGGGCAGAGAGAGATCAGGACCGCGAAGGAGGCGGCCGACGACGAGCTGGTCCTGGCCTTCGGACGCCTCCAGGGCGCCGCGAACAGGCTGGAGTACATCCTGGGCCGGGAGATCGAGCGGGAGTGCGGGATCAGCCACCTGATGTACGAGGTTCTGCTGATCCTGGGCCGGGCCGGTGAGCCGGGGCTGTCGATGCGGGCCATCAGCCAGGAGCAGGTGCTCAGCACGGGCGGGGCGACGCGCCTGGTGGACCGCATGGAGGCGGCCGGTCTGGTGCGCCGCGTCACGGACCCGGACGACCGGCGCGGACGTCTCGTACACCTCACTCCCCGGGGCGAGGAGACCGCCGTACGTGCCTCCCGGCTGCATGTGGAGAACATCCGGCGGTACCTTCTCGACCCCCTGCCCGCCGCCGAGCGGGAACGCTTCGCGGAGAACCTGCGCATCATCAGCCACGCGGCCCGCGACGCCCTGCCCCTGCTGCCCTGAGGCGTCGAGCCCCCGAGGCCCGGAGGCCCGGAGACCCTGAGGCGAGCCGTCCGGGATCCGGGTGCGCCGCATTGAATTATCTGACACGTCAGATAATGTTGGCGAGGGTGAGCGTCCCGCACCGGGCGGGCGCCGCACCCTCCCGAGGTCCACGATGAAGCTCATCTACGTGTTCGACGCCTACTGCGGCTGGTCGCACGGTTTCTCCGCGACGCTGGACGAGATCACCTCCCGCCATCCCGAACTGCCGGTGGAGGTCGTCTCCGGCGGCCTGTTCCTCGGCGGGCGCCGCCAGCCGCTGAGCGCGTTCGGCCACATCCAGCGCGCCAACCAGCAGATCAGCGCAGTGACGGGCGCCGAGTTCGGCGAGGCCTACCAGCGGCTGGCCGCCGAGGGCTCCTTCGTGATGGACTCCGCTGCCGCCGCCCGCGGTGTCGCCGCGCTGCGCCAGGCCGCTCCAGGCCGCGCGGCCGAACTGGCCGTGGCCCTCCAGCGCGTTTTCTACGTCGACGGGCTGAGCCTGTCCGACCCGGCCACCTACCGCCGGCTCGCCGAGACGGCGGGGCTGGACGCCGACGCCGTCGTCGCCGCCTTCGAGGCCCCGGAGACACAGGCGGAGGCCGAAGCCGACTTCCACCGCGCCGCCGAGCTGGGCGTCACCGGATTCCCCACCCTCCTCGCCGTCGACGGCGGCCGCGCCACCACGCTGGCGCTCGGACGCGCCACCCCCGACGAGGTCGACGGGCGCCTGGCGCACCTCGGCGCCCTGCCCGTCTTCTGAGCCCGTCGTCTGAGCCCACTCCCCCCCGAAACCAGGAGCCCTCCATGAGCACGCTCGACTTCAAGGTCCTCGACCTCGACTTCCCGGCCGGCAGCAAGAACAAGACCGCCACCCTCGTCACCGGCGAGAGCGAGGCCCTGCTGGTGGACGCCGCGTTCACGCGCGCCGACGGCCACCGGCTGGCCGCCGAGATCCTCGACTCCGGCAAGACACTGACCACGGTCTTCGTCAGCCACGGCGACCCCGACTTCTACTTCGGCGCCGAAGTGATCGCCGACGCCTTCCCCGACGCGGTCTTCCACGCCACCCCGACCGTCATCGAGCACATCCAGCACTCCTACGAGGGCAAGCTCAAGGCGTGGCAGGCCCTCGGCACCAACCTGCCCACCCGTCTGGTGGACCTGACCCCGCTCACCGGCGACCTCACCCTGGAGGGCCACCGCTTCGAGCTCAGGGGCGGCCCCGCACCCCTGCCCGACCGCCACTACCTGTGGCAGGCCGAACACCGCGCCCTGCTCGGCGGCGTCCTGCTCTTCCAGCAGGAGCACGTCTGGGTCGCCGACACCCCCACCCCCGACGACCGCGCCGCCTGGATCGACCTGCTCGACGAGATGGCCGCCCTGCAGCCGGAGCTGGTCGTCCCCGGCCACCGCCTGCCCGGCACGGCGGCGGACGCCTCCGCCATCACCGCCACCCGCGACTACCTGCTCGCCTTCGAGGAGGAGCTCGGCAAGGCCCCCGACGCAGCCGCCCTGACCCAGGCCCTGCTCGAGCGCCACCCCGACCACGGCATGCTCATCGCCGCCCAGATCGGGGCGAAGGTCGCCAAGGGCGAGATGACGTGGGGCTGACCTTGACTTCTCCCCCAGCTGAAGCAGGGAGATTCTTCCCTCGCGGGTTGAGCTTTCTGCTTCTCAGACAGCAGCTGCCCCGAACTAACGGCAAGGGACGTGGGTACGCCCAGCAGTCTTACACCAGCTCCACAGACCTGACATCCCGCCAGCCCGGCGGTAGGCCCGGCCGGCTTGGTTATCGCCGACCGGACGCCACAGAAGCTACCACTTATCTGCGGGTGGTTGGGGGTGAACGCCGATCCGCCCTGGCGGCGCATCGGCTTTCCCTGCCCTGCTCCGCAGGAGTCCGTTTCCTCCCCCGCCTGAAGGCGGGGGTATCCACGGAGGAATCCCGATGAGCGCGGTGGTAGAAGCCCGAGGTGCCGCCCAGCGCGAAGGCGAGCATGCCGGTCGCCAGGGCGCGCTTGCCTCCGATGCGCTCGGAGAAGGCACCCGCGAACGGAGCGAAGCGCACGATCGCCAGCGCGTGGGCACTGATGATCATCCTGGCCAGCAGACCGACGTCGGCCGTGCCCGCGTAAGCGGAGCGGATGCCTGGTGTCGCGGGCGACACCACTGCTCCGGCCATGATCGTGAGTGTGCCGGCGAGCACTGGTACGGCTGCCTGACCACGGCTGCCTCGCGTGCTCTGTCCGTTCACCTTCGGTTCGGGGCGCACCTCTCCGTCTCCTCAAGCGACTTGGGGTTGGTCGCGGTTTGTGCTCGCCACCGTAGAACCTCAACCCAAGTTGAGGTCAATCGGTGCCGATCGGATCACGCCTCGGGGCGTCGCCCCCGGGCCGAGAACAGCAGCGCCGTGACGTCCCGCGTCTCGGTGCGACCAGGCCGTGATGACCTCGGCCATCTCCTGGGTGCTCACCCGGCCGTTGTCGACCAGCGGCCGGCTCTGCAGTTCCATGTGGCGGCGTATCAGCTCCGTCTCGTACCGGCCCGGTCTCGGGCCCGGTGGGCGCAGGTTCAGGTCCCGGAGGGCAGCCCGAGTTGTGCCAGCCGGGCGGGCAGCAGCCGCGCGAAGCGCATGTCGGCGCGGTGCTGGCTGAAGGCCCGCAGGTAGGCTTGGACGACCGCGCGTCGGCGGGGCGCAATTGGGCTGGCATAGCTCGGACAGCAGGGCCTCGGACTGGTCCACGCCAGACTTCTCCTCGATCTTGCGGGTCACGGATCACCTCTCCTGCGCCCTTGGAACCGGAATACGGATCGGCGAGCGCGCACTCACGGCACTGCCGACCGGAATGGGAAGTGCAGACCCGGGGAATTCTCACGGAGTCAGGCGAACGGCGCGTGCGACTTCTGGAGGAAGTCACCCCTGAACTGCTGCGACAATGGGCCGCGGATAATCCCGTTCCCCTTTTCCCCATACCGTGTTCCGCAATCCTGTTCGACGGCTCGGGCTTTCGTTCTGCCGGGCGGAGGAATCTCCGCGTCCCACGTTTCCCCGGGCGAGTCTCTTGCCGACGGACAGCGGCTGTCAAGGCGAGGGACAACCGATATGTCAAGGGGTTCGTCAGACAATGCAAGAGGAGTGAAAGAAAGGCCGGGCCGGCGGAGTTGAACCTGGGTGAGCTTTTTCTGAGACCGCGTTGTGCCCATGACCACCCCGCTGTCCAAAGAGCTGACCATCGGCGAGCTGCGCGCCCACCTGGCAGGAGTGGGCCACGCTGTCGGCACGCTGGCGGGCCGACCTCGACCGGCGCATCGTCCAGTTGTTGACTTCTCCCCCGGCTGAAGCAGGGAGATTCTTCCCTCGCGGGTTGAGCTTTCTGCTTCTCAGACAGCAGCTGCCCCGAACTAACGGCAAGGGACGTGGGTACGCCCAGCAGTCTTACGCCAGCTCCACAGACCTGACATCCCGCCAGCCCGGCGGTAGGCCCGGCCAGCTTGGTTATCGCCGGCCAGACGCCACAGAAGCTACCACTTATCTGCGGGTGGTTGGGGGTGAACGCCGATCCGCCCTGGCGGCGCATCGGCTTTCCCTGCCCTGCTCCGCAGTAGTCCGCTTCCTCCCCCGCCTGAAGGCGGGGGTATCCACGAAGGAATCCCGATGAGAAAGCCCGCCGTCCGGGAACCGCGCCGGCTGACCCGATGGTGGCGCCGGCGGTCCCTGCGGACCAGGCTGACGGTGATCGCGGCGACGGCCATCGCGGTCAGCGTGTTCGTGGCCTTCCAGGTGGCCAGCCAGCTACTGGACTGGGAGCTGCGGGACTCCGCCGAGAATCAGCTACGCGCCGACTCCCGCGTCCTGGCGGCGAACGCGGAGCGCGCCGGTCTGTCGCAGGTCCAGCTACCGCCGTATCCCGGATCCGGTCGGCTGGTGCGGGTCATCCTGCCCGACGGCTCGACCCGGACGCCGGCCGGCCAACCCCCGCTGCCCCCGGTCAGCGAGCACGCCGGGCGCGTGGCGCAGGGCGAGTCGGCCGACCTGATGGAGTCGAACGACAGCGACGACGACGGCTACATCATCTACACGCTGCGGGCGGGCGACGGCGCGGTCCAGGTGGCCCGCGCCGTCGACGACAGCCCGATCAACCGGTTCGGGTTCGGCATGCTGCTGATCGGGCTGCTCTGCGTGGTCGGCGGCGCCCTTGTCGGGCGGACCGTGGCGCGGACCGGGCTGGCACCGATCGACCGGCTGACCGCCGCCGCGGTACGCGTCGCGCACACCCGGGATCTCGACGCCGACATCCCGGATGAGGGCGGTGGGGAGATCCGGCGGCTCATCCAGTCGATCAACGACATGCTCGCCGCGCTCCGGGACTCCCGGCGAGCCCAACGGCTGCTCGCCGAGGACGCCGCCCACGAGCTCAAGACCCCGCTCACCAGCCTGCGCCTCAACGCCGAGCTGCTGATCCGGCTCGATCGGCGCGGCACCCTGGACAGCGCACTGCCGGCGGAGAGCCGGACCCGGCTGCTCAACGATGTCGGCGCCCAGGTGGACGAGTTGAGCACCCTTGTCGCCGAGCTGACCGACCTGGCGCGCGGTGACGTCAGCGACGAGAGCACCGAGGTGCTCGACCTCGCCGACGTGGTGGTGGCCGCCGCGACCCGGGCGCGTTCCCGCATGCCCGACATCGAGGTCGCGCTCGACGTGACCTCCGTGTCGGTGAGCGGGCGTCCCGCTGCCCTCGAGCGGGCGGTGCTCAACCTCATCGACAACGCCGGAAAGTGGTCCCCTGCGGACCAGCCGGTCCAGGTCCGGCTCCGGGCCGAGGGCGCGTCGGCGGTGCTCGAGGTCGACGACGCCGGGCCGGGCATCGACACCGCCGACGTACCGCGGGTGTTCGACCGGTTCTACCGTGCCGACAGCGCCCGGGCGTTACCGGGATCCGGTCTGGGGCTGTCGATCGTGCAGCGGGTCGTCGACGCCCACGGCGGCCGGGCCACCGTCGCCCGCTCCGCACGCGGTGGCGCGCTGCTCCGGGTCGACCTTCCGGCCGCGGCCCCGCCCGCCCGGCTCACGACCGGAGATGACACCGCGGCGCACTGACCCGCCCCGGCGGCGTGGCAGGACAAGGGACGGTGGCCCTCGGGCATGGCCCCGCGCGGCTCATCGGGATTCCTCCGTGGATGCCCCCGCCTTCAGGCGGGGAAGGAAGCGGACTCCTGCGGAGCAGGGCAGGGAAAGCCGATGCGCCGCCAAGGCGGATCGGCGTTCCCCCCCCAACCACCCGCAGGCAAGTGGTCGTTTGTATGGCGTCTGGTCGGCGATAACCAAGCTGGCCGGGCCTACCGCCGGGCTGGCGGGATGTCAGGTCTGTGGAGCTGGCGTAA
>NZ_JBSFDB010000059.1:0-47038 GCF_053593695.1 Streptomyces sp. NPDC002144 | reverse complement strand
GGCAATTCCAGCCGTTCGCACCGCCCGCAGCCCGATGACCTGCACCTTCAGCCCGCAAGAGCCTCCAAGGCGCTCGAATTACGTCGAACCCGGGACCAGGACCCGAAGGACACCGGTTGCTGGGACAGCTCCGCCTACGTGGCGAATCACGCCGAACTCCTGACCGCGGACAACCGCAGTGTGGGAACCATGCAGAACTGGTACTCGCCCCACTGCGGCACCAACTGGGCCCGGTTCGTACCCAACGGAAACACACCCACCGACGGCACGGCTCTCATGACGGTATCCGTCTGTCTCGGCGTGAACACGAGCAGCCACTGCAGCGACCAGTACAGCGTGTACCGCACAAGGAGCACGCAGCCGCCGTGGTCGAACATGATCTACGCGAAGACGACACCTGCCCAGGCCTACTTCGGGGTGTCCGACAACTACCAAGGATGGGGCTTGGAGGACAGCGTGGTCGCTTGACGCCTTCCGGGCAGGCCTGACAGCAGTAACTCAGCCGAATCGGAAACGTACAGGTCGAGCGGTTCCTTGACGAGTGATCCTCCGTCGGGAGGCGCATGACGGCAGGGCCTCCTGGCGGGTCGCTGACGGGATCCCGTTTCGAGCGTTTCCCAGGACGTGCCGACATGGCTTCGAGGGCGGGGCACACGGTCCGCGGCTACCAACACCGGCAATTGCTGCACGTGATCCGTTACATGGTTGCGGGCGGTGGTCTCGTGGCGGGTGCGGACCGCGGACTCCCCCGCAGGGAGCCGCGTTTCCGCCGTCCCCCGGCGTCGGCGCGAGCAGGGGCTGATCGCCGAGAGTCATGACGGGCTGCGCGGACGGGCACCTGCGCGCGAGGGTGCCCGGCCATCGTCAGCCGGCTAACCGCTGACGCGAGGTGACCCAACGCTCAGAACACGTTGATCGCAAGTGGTGCCCGCTTCGCACGCGTCAGGGCACGCAGCAGGGCCCGTTGGCCATGACGCCGGACGGTAAGCCCGGTCAGCAGCGCAGCCACGGGATCGAGGGACCGCACCCGGCAGATCCCGGCGCGCTGAGGCGTGGTTGGCGCCCTGGATCCGTATTGCGCTCCGTGATCGGAGTGGAATACCGCCCCGGCCAGGCCGCTGCGGGTCGCGGCCGCCATCGGCCGGGCGTCGGCGATCAGGTCCGTGCGCATGCCGTCGGCGAGGGACCAGCCGACGACCTTCCGGCTGAAGCAGTCCAGAACGGTGGCGAGGCGATGAGAAAGGCGATCGTGAACACGTGCCACCGCGGAAAGCGGCTGCCCACCGCCCCAAAGACCAGCGCCCCCGTGAGAGCGTGGATCCCGAATGCTGCGTTCAGCAGACCGAGATCGACGGCACCGTCAAGCTCCACACGGGCATGCACGGGCCGGAGCACCGCCCTACACCACGTCCGTGGACCTGACCACGCTTGGCGGGGTGCGGAATCAACCCGCGAACGGCACTTGAGCCGAAGGCACTTCCTGGTTCCCGGCCGGATGCCGCCACAGGTCCCGTGCGGCGAGCCGAGGCAACACTCCCTCCCCGAACCAGTATGCCTCCTCCAGATGCGGATACCCGGACAGCACGAACTCCTCGATTCCCAGCGCCGCGTACTCCTCGATCCGCTCGGCAACCTCGTCATGACTGCCGACCAGCGCCGTCCCCGCACCACCCCGTACCAGACCGATACCGGCCCACAGATTGGGGTGGATCTCCAGCGCGTCCCGGCTCCCGCCGTCGTGCAGAGCGAGCATCCGCCGCTGCCCTTCGGACTCGCTGCGCGCCAAGCCGGCCTGCACCGACCTCACGGTCTCCGGATCGAAGCCCGCCAGAAGACGGTCCGCTTCTGCCCAAGCCTGCTCGGAGGTGTCGCGTGTGATGACATGGAGCCGGATACCGAAGCGCGGCGTGCGCCCTTCCCTCGTCGCGAGCCCGCGAATCCAGGCGATCTTCTCCGCGACCTGCGTCGGCGGTTCGCCCCAGGTGAGGTAGACGTCGACGTACTTGGCGGCGACCTCGCCGGCGATGGGTGAGGAGCCGCCGAAGTACACCTCCGGTACCGGGTCGGGCACCCGGGCGAGCTTCGCGTCCTCCACCCGAAGGTGCTCTCCGGCCAGGTCGACGGCCTTGCCCTCCCACAACTCCCGTACGATCTGCAGAAACTCACCGGTACGGCGGTACCGGGCGTCCTTGTCGAGGAAGTCCCCGTACGCCCGCTGTTCGTGGCTCTCGCCGCCGGTGACGACGTTGAGCAGGAGCCGTCCGCCGGTCTGCCGCTGGAAGGTGGAGGCCATCTGGGCGGCGAGCGTGGGCGAGACGAAGCCGGGGCGGAAGGCGACCAGGAACTTCAGGCGTTCGCTCGCCTGGGCGACCATCGCGGTGGTCAGCCACGCGTCCTCGCACCAGGCCCCGGTGGGGGTGAGCGCGCCGACGAAGCCGAGATGCTCGGCGGCTCGGGCTATCTGACTCAGGTAGGCGACCGTCGGTGGCCGGTCCCGTCCGGCAGCGGTGGCCGGGGTGCCGTGGCCCCCGCCGACGACGTGCCGGCTGTCGCCGTTGGTGGGCAGGAACCAGTGGAAGGTGAGGGACACGGGGTCTCCATGAGGTGTTGTGTGGCCCGGGAGGCCGTCGCTGATGTCCTTCAGAGCAGGCCGTGGCGGGGCGGTCGGGCGCCGTTGAGTACGTATCTCCCGATGTGCTGGATCTTCCAGCGGGCAGGGTCGTGCAGGGTGTGGGCGCGGGCGTCACGCCAATACCTGTGCAGATTGAGGGCGTTGAGCGCCGACCGGGTGCCGGCCACCTCGAAGAGCGCACTCGCCACGTCCAATGCGGCCCTCGCTGCCTCCACCTTGGCGGCGGCCACCGCGATGGATGCCTCCGCGGCCGAGTCGTCGGTGAGGTCGGCTCGGGCCGCGTCGACAGTGCGGGCGGCCTCGCGCAGCAGCGCTTCGCACGCCCGTACCCGGAGGGCGAGTTCACCGAACTGCTGGATCAGCAACGGGTCCTCGGCCGCCGTCTCGGCACCGCTCTCGAACCACGGGCGGCTCTTCGTCCGTACGAACTCCGCAGCCTCTGACAGAGCGCCGCAGGCGATCCCGGTGTCGATGGCGGCGTGCAGCAACTGCGCGATAGCCCCATGGAGTTGCGGGCCCTGGAAGGTGAGGTGGTGGGGCAGAACCCGGTCCGCGGGTACCGGGACGGCCTCCAGACGGACGGTTCCGCTGGCGGTCGTCCGCTGACCCAGGCCGTCCCAGTCGTCGATCACCGTGAGGCCGGGGGCGTCCCGCGGCACGTACGCGACGTGCAGGTTGTCGTCCTCGGCTCTGGCGAGCACCGGAATCCAGTCGGCGAACAGGGCGCCGGTGCAGTAGTTCTTGACGCCGTCCAGGACGTACGAGCCGTCCGGCCGCGGTTGAAGCCGGGTGCGGATGTCCTGGACGTGCTTGGTGCCGGCCTCCGACTGGGCGTTGCCCAAGCGGCGGCCGGCGAGCAGCTCGGCGAAGAAGAACTTCTGCTGCCGTGCGTCTCCCTGACGTCGGATCACGTTGACGTAGGCGAAGTGGCTCTGTGGGATCTGGGCCAGGCTCGCGTCGGCCGTGGCGAGCAGCCTGAAAATCTCGGCGAGGGTCAGCGCGCTGACGTCCGCTCCGCCGTGTTCGGCGGGGACGGTGACGGCGAGCAGCCCGGAGGCGGAGAGCTTGTCCAACTCCGCACACGGGAGCCTGCGTTCGGCGTCCCGGCTGGAGGCGCCCGCGCGGAACTCGTCGGCCAGAGCGGCTGCGGCGGCGAGGGCCTCGGCGTCGTCGGCGATCACATGCACGGACATGACGCTCAGCTCGCCACGGTCAGGACCGGTGTGGTGCGACGGAGGGCCGCCGAGAACTGGGCGACCACCTGGCTGAGGGCCTCACCGGCGGTCGGCGTGACCGTCAGGGAGCCGTCCTCGTGCACGGTGAGGTCCTTGTCGAGGGTGAACCAGCCCTGCACGATGTGGGACGCGCCCATGGAACTGAGGACCGGGCGGAGGGCGTAGTCGATGGCCAGGACGTGGGCGATCGAACCACCGGTGGCGAGCGGCAGCACGGTCTTGCCCGTGAGGGCGTACTGCGGAAGCAGGTCGAGCAGTGCCTTCAGGACACCGGAGTACGACGCCTTGTACACGGGGGTTCCGACGACGACGCCGTCGACGCGGTCGAAGAGTTCGGTGGCCTCGATGATGGCGGGGTGGCGGAAGTCCGCTCCGAGGAGGGCCTCGGCGGGGATGGTGCGCACGTCGAGTGGGATCACTTCGTGGCCTTGCGCGCGCAGCCAGTCGTCGAGGTGGCGCAGCAGGCGGTGGGTGCGGGAGGTGGCGGAGGGGCTGCCGGAAACGGACACGACGGTGGGCATGCGGGCCTCTTTCTGGAAGCTGGGGGCGCCCGGCGACGTCGTGCCGGGCGCCCCCGGTCGGAGCGGGTCAGGAGTACCAGGTGGGTTCGGGCAGCTCGCCCTCGAGAACCCAGCGGCCGACCTCGCGCCGCTTGTAGGCAACCGGGTCGTGCAGGGTGTGGGTGCGGACGTTGCGCCAGAAGCGGTCCAGACCCTCGGCGGTGCTGGTGGAGCGGGCGCCGGTCACCTCGAAGATGCGGTTGCCTATCTCCAGGGAGACGTCGGTGGCGCGGGCCTTGATGGCGGCCACCCGGACCTCGAAGTCACCGCGGGTCTGTGCGGTGACCGAGTCCGGGTCGTCGTGCAGCTTCTGTCCCTCCGCGGCGACGGCATCGGCGAGCGCCTCGGCCGCCCAGAGCTTCGCGGTGAGGTCGCCGTAGATGTCGATGACGTAGGGCTCGTCGACCGCGCGCTCGTAGCCTCCGTGCAGCCAGGACCGGGACTTGGTACGGGTGTACGCAGCCGCCGTCTCCAGGGCGCCGCCGGCGATGCCCAGGTAGAAGTTGACGAAGACCAGCTGGATGGTGGGGACGTTGAGGGTGTTGTACGTCCGTGGCTGGAACTTCTTGTCGACGTAGCCGAGCGCGGACGACCACGGGGTACGGACGCTCTCGATGGTGGCGCCGCCGCTCTCGGTGAGCCGCTGGCCGATGTTGTCCCAGTCGTCGTGGAAGGCCAGTCCCTCGCTGTCAGAGGGCACGACGGCGAAGACGTGCAGTTCGGTGCCGTCCAGGACGCCTTCGAGAACGGTGACGTCGGAGACCTTGCTACCGGTGGAAAAGGTCTTGCGGCCGGTGAAGACGAGGTCGTCCCCGTCCTCGGTGACGATGACGTCCTTGTCGCGGGGGTTGACGGCCCCGCCGAAGAACCAGCGTTCGCGGGTGGCCTCGGCCTCGATCCGCTGCCACTGGTCGCGGGTGCCGACCAGGCGGGCGGCCCAGAACCAGAGGTAGTGGTAGCCGAGGAGCTGTCCGATGGATCCGTCGCCCTTGGCGACTTCGCGGACGACGCGGTAGGCGGTGGTCCAGTCCTGGCCTGCGCCGCCGTGCTCGGTGGGGCCGAGCAGGGTCACCAGGCCCGCGTCCTTCAGGCGCTGGACCTCGGCGTAGGGGGTGGCGCCGGCACGGTCGCGTTCGGCGGCGTCGGTGGCAAGGACGGCCGCGACCTCGGCGGCGCGCGCGATCCAGTCCTGGGCGGTCTGCGGGGCGGCGCTGCTGTGCCAGTCGGTGGACGTTGCGGTGCTCAAGAGTGTCAGCCTCTTTTCGCGTGAGGAACGCAGGGGACGAAGAGTCAGGCGTGCGCGGTAACGGACTCGGGCTCGGCGTCCGTTACCGGCAGCTGGGCCTCCAGTTCGCGGACCAGGGGCAGCACGCGCTTGCCGAAGTACTCGACCTCCTCGTGGTAGTGGAGGAAGCCGAGGAGGAAGAGGTCGACGCCGAGCTTCTTGTAGGCGACGATGCGTTCGGCGATCTGTTCCGGGGTGCCGATGAGGCCGGTGCGGAAGCCGTCGTTGTACTGGACGAGGTCCTCGAAGGCGGAGTCCTGCCACATGCCCTTGCCGTCGGCGGTGGACTGCCCGGCCTGTTTGACGGCGGCGCCGAACCCCTCGACGGCCTCCGAGTCCGCTTTGGCGACGATCTCCCGGAGCGTCTCACGGGCCTCGGCCTCGGTATCGCGGGCAATGAGGAAACCGTTGAGGCCGAACTTGGGTGCCGTGCGGCCGGCTTGGGCCGCAGACGTCCGTACGTCGTTGATCTGCTCCACGACTCCGTCGAAGTCCTTGCCGTTGGAGAAGTACCAGTCGGAGACCCGGCCGGCCATCTGCCGGGCGGCCGTGGAGTTGCCGCCCTGGAAGATCTCCGGGTGCGGGCGGCCGGGAGAGCTGAGAGGCTTGGGCTTGAGTGAGAAGTCGCGCACTCGGTAGAAGTCACCGGCGAGTTCGGCGTGGTCCTCGGTCCAGATCTGGCGCAGTGCGCGGATGAACTCCTCGGAGCGACGGTAGCGTTCGTCGTGCTCCAGCCAGGGCTCCCCCAGGGCGGTGAACTCGCCCTTGAACCAGCCGGAGACGACGTTGACCGCGAAGCGGCCGTTCGACAAGTGGTCGGCGGTGGCGCCGAGTTTGGCCAGCACGCCGGGGTGCCACAGACCGGGGTGGACAGCGGCGATGACCTTCAGGCGCTGCGTGGCCAGCAACAGGGCCAGGCTGAAACTGGTCGACTCGTGCTGGTATTCGGCGCCGTAGCTGGCCATGTAGCGGACCTGGCTGAGGGCGTACTCGAAGCCGTTGTTCTCGGCGAGGACGGCGAGTTCGCGGTTGTATTCGTATCCCCAGTCGGTGCGCTGCTCTATCTTGCTCGTGACCAGACCCCCACTCACATTGGGGACCCAATAGGCGAATTTCACGGGCGTGGGCATGCGGAACTCCTGTTGCGGAAAGATGTCTCGGACGCGCCGAATCCCGAAGGTGTGAAAGTGTGCGGAATTCAGGCGATGAAGAAAGTCGCGGGAAACACGGCACACAACCCGTCCGTGACAGGTGCGGCGTGGCGGAGGAGCGCGACGGATCCGGAGAGTCAGGCCGCGACGCAACAAGAGGCGCTGGAGACGCGCGCGAGGTCGACGTGGCGTCGCCGCGTGAGGTCCAGTCGCATCTTCATGTCATCGATCGTGACAGGGGGTGCTCCGGGCAGTCAAGGAAAACCCGACCGGTCTCGTATCGCGGACCATTGAATTTCACGAGGGTGTCACAGGGAAACCCTTGCACGACTGCAGCCGGTCGAAAAATGCTGTGCTCATGCGGACAGAACAGCTGGAGTACATCGCGGCCGTGACCAGACTCGGCTCCCTACGCAGGGCCGCGGAGGAAATGCGCCTTTCGCAGCCCGCGCTGAGCGAGACCGTCAGGAATCTGGAACGGGAACTGGGAGTCGATCTCCTGGAGCGCAAACGGACCGGGGCGACGATGAGCACGGAGGGCCGGGAGTTGCTGCCGCACATCATCAACGTGCTGGAGGCGGTGGACCGGTTGCGGAGCGCGGCCGGTGAACGGCACCGCATCAGCCGCATGATGCGGGTGGGCACGGTGAACGCCGCGACCGTTCCGCTCCTGGTTCCGGTGGTGAGGGACTTCCGCGCCGCGCATCCGGCCACCCAGGTCGAGGTGGTCGCCGCCCAGCAGACCGACATCAACCGGGGGCTGTCGGAGGGTGGTTTCGATCTGGGCCTCGTCAACCACCTGGACGGCGACGACATGCCCGCCGGCTTCGAATCCACGCAGTTGCTGCACGGCCGGCCAGTGGTGTGCCTGCGCCCCGACAGTCCGCTCGCGTCCCTGCCGGCGGTGTCGGCGGACGACCTGCTCGCCCAGCCGGTGATCGCCATGCGCTCCGGCTATGTGATGCACCGCTATGTCCACCGGCTCCTGGGGGGCCGCAGCCCATCCTTCTCGTACTCCACCGACGGCGCCGAGATGGGCAAGCTGATGGTTGCCGAGGGCCTCGGGGTGACGGTCCTGCCGGACTTCAGCGTCATCGGGGATCCGCTGGAGAGGCTGGGCACGATCACCTACCGGCCGATCGCCGGGGACATGACCCGGGTGCTGCTGATGCTGCAGCGACGCAAGGCCGAGTCCGTGCCGCAGGCGGCGCAGGATCTGCATGAGGTGTTCGTGCGCCGGGCGCGGGAACTGGGAGGACGGCTGACGGCCGAGCGGCCCGGCTGAGAGCAGCGAAGCCGGCGTGGCGCCGACCGGTCCTCCAGGAGCCGATCGGATTCCGGCGGACCGGACCCGGCTGCTGGGCGGAGACCACGTCCACTTCGTGTTCGAGCTGGTTATCACCGAGGACGCCCGGCTGCGCATCCGCCGTCTGACGCCCGCCACTTGGCGACGGCCTGGCACTGTGACCGCTCGTCCAGTGTTCCTCCTGCACAACGCGGTTCAGGGGCGTGAGCAATCCCGCTCACGCCCCTGAACAGCTGCCTTTTTTCGCCTTTGTCTGTGTGTCTGTGCTATTCCGACAGCACACGCGTGTGCAGGGCGGTCACGGCCTTGCGGGCCGAGGTGAACGCGCCGTGCTGCCAGGCGTCGGTGTAGCTGAGCCAGTCACCGGCGAAGTGGACCCGCCCGGAGGGCTCGTTCAGCGGCTTGTAGCGCGGGGCGTCGGGCCCGCCGGGCGTGTCGTGCCAGGCGGCCTCCAGGTGGGGTGTCTGGCGCCAGTGGTGGGAGAAGGAGGAGACGAGCTCTGTGCGGTACTTCTCGCCGTAGATCTTCACGCCGGCGGCCACCGCGCGCTTCTCGCGTTCCTTGGGGGCGAGCTTGGCGTACGAGTCGGCGTCGTCGCCGTAGTTGTAGTAGCCGATCATGATGCCGCGCTCGCCGTGGAAGCCGTACGAGGGGTGCCAGATGTGCACGACGTCCTGGTCGGTCTCGGTGATGCCGCCATAGATGTTGTGGTCCAGTTCCCACCAGCGGGAGCGGTACTCCAGGCCGATCTTGGCCGCGGACAAGGGGGTGATGGCCTCCAGCGCGCTCTGCACGCCGGAGCCCAGGTTGTGCGGGATCTTGGCGAGGATGTTGGGCGGCAGGGCGGCGACGCAGTAGTCGGCCTCGACGACCTTCGTACGGCCGCCCTGGGTGTAGGTGACCCTGACGCCGCTCCCGTTGTCGATGATCTTCCTGACGGCCGCCCCGGTACGGATGCGATCAGCGCCGACGGCCCTGGTCAGCGCTCTCGGTATCTGGTCCATTCCGCCGACCGGCTGGAACATCAGCATGGCCTGGTCGAAGCCGAACTCGAAGGAGAAGTAGCGGCCGACGCCGCTGGCGAAGACCTGGGAGGCGGTCGGGAGATCGCCGAGCAGGACGCCTGGAGTGCCGGCGGCTGCCGGGACGGCGGAGTATCCGCGGCGTTCACCGCCCTCGTACGTCAGCTTGTCGCCCAGTTCCCCCCAGTCCTGGAGGAAGTCGACGAGCCGTTCCTGGTCGTCGGCCGTCAACTCCTTGTCGAGCGCGCCCTTGTTGGTGGCCTTGGCGAGCAGTTCGGAGACGTAGCCGTAGACATCGGCTTTCGCGGTCCGGTACCGCACGGGCTTCGTCATGCCGGCCGACTCGTTGAAGAGGTAGGCGTCGGCGTTGACGTTGGTGAACACCTCGATGGGAACGCCGAGTTCACGGCAGTAGTCGAGGGTGACCATCCACTGCGGGATGCGGGCGGGCCCGGCGTTCATGTAGTGGCCCTCGGCGAAGCGGGCCCTCTGCCGGTTGCCGTACAGGTCGGTGGTGGAATCACCGCCGCGTACGGTGAAGTTGCGGCCGCCGGTGCGGTCTCTGGCCTCCAGGACCGTACAGTCGTAGCCGGCCTTGCCGAGTTCGTACGCGGTGGTCAACCCGGCAATGCCGCCGCCCAGGACGACGACCTTGGCAGCACTGCGACCGGTGAGGGTGAAGTCGCCCGCCCTGAGGGCACGGAACGGCTCTTCGTGCTGCGCCGCCTGTGCGGTCGGGGCGAGGCCCAGGGCGCCCATGGTGGCGAACATGGCACCGGCACCGCTGCTGAGACCGACATTACGCAAGAACGAACGCCGACTGGTGGTGGTCCGGCTGTGAGGCTGTGCCATGGCGTGAGGACTCCCTTCGTCGATCTTGAACGACCCGGGAAGCCTTCCAACCGCCGGTTACAGCCCATCGGTTACTCGTGTATCCACGCAGTTTCTGCAACCGCCCCCCCTTCCAGCGGGCACCGCTACCTCAGGTGGCGGCTGGAAGCCCGAGCCCGGTGCGGCAGACCTGACGCTGACCGGTTCGCTGACCGGTTGGTTCACGCTGAAGGACGCCGAGGGTACGACCACAACGTTCGCGAAGGTGGACTCGGCGACGACCTGGCACGTGTCCAGCACCTACCTGCCGACCGACAACTCCACGACCAAGGCAGTCTCGGAGTCCCAGACCGCGACCGACACCGCCACCGCCGGCCACGGTCGATGCCCGGCCTTCCCCGCACCGGACGGTGACCCACCAGGACTGACGAGCAGTCAGTTCACCTGGGAGCGGTGGGATTCAGAGCCAGCCGCGGCGAGCGGCCTGCCAGGCGAGCTGCATCCGCGTGTCGGCGCCGGCGAGTGTCATCATGTGCTGGATGTGGCGCTGCACGGTGCGCCTGCTCAAACCCATCTGACTCGCGATGGCCTTGTCGGCGACACCCGCCACGAGCAGCGAGAGCAGCCGACGGTCGGTCTCGGTCAGCGGGTCGGCGTCGACGACCCCGTCGCTGCCCTCCACCCCGCCGGAGGCGCTGACGTTCAGCGGGACCGCGGTCTCCCAGTAGCGCTCGAAGAGCGAGATGAGCGCCTCCAACAGGCTGCTGCCTCGCACCAGCGCGGCCGTCGCCACCTGGGGACTGCCCTGGGGCCCACCGGGGACCAGCGGGCAGATGGCGATGGCGCGGTCGGCCACGGCCAGGCGCAGCGGCAGGTGCGGAACCGACCGGGCCACCTCACCGGCGCGCACACCTTCCACGACGTTGTCGACGGCGCCCTCGTCGTCGAAGAAGGCCTGCTCGTACAGGACGCGATAGCGCACCCCGCGGGCGAGGGCGTCGTACTCGGCGCGGTTGCTGCCCGAGGGCATCGCCACGTACTGCGCCTTGCAGAACCAGAGCATCTCGTGGCGCGCATTGTCCTGCATCTGCCGCAGGTGCTGGCGCAGCGCCTCCGCTCCAGTGATGACCTCGATGAGCTGGCCGGGGTCGTGCCTGCGGCGCGTGCTGCGGTAGCTGTCGAGGAGGTCGGTGACGGCGGTACGGGCCTTGTCCAGCGCGTCGGCGTTGCGCTGCAACCGCGGCAGCAGCGCCACGTCGGGCGGTACGGCGGCGTAGTGCAGCGGATCGCGGTCGGTGGGGCTGGCGAGTCCCTTGCCGCGCAGGGCCGCGAGGACGGCCTCGGCGGAGTCGCGCGGGAGCCCGGTCCGGTCGGCGACCTCCTGGGCCGACGCGGTCGCGGTCCCGACCAGGAGCCGGTAGACCGTCTCCTCGATCGCCGTGAGACCTGCCGCCTCCAGCATGCCGTGCCCCTCCCTCGCCGCGGCCGGCCCCGAGCAGCGGAACGGCCCGTTGAAGTGTGCACCGCGAGCCACCACCGGGCAAGCAACGGCGGGTGCCGGGGCTTTTGCCCGGGCACCCGCCGTCATTCAGCCACTCGGCCGGGTCGACGTCACCACCCCGAGGAGGGGCCGTGGTGCAGGTAGGCGCGGTCGACGGTCTGCCGCACGCTGTTGCCCGCGGCGTCCACCGCGGTCACCCGCAGGCTGACGTACGCGTCCCCGCGCACGCCCGACGGCCGTTCGACCGCGGCGGTGAACCGTGTACCGCCGTGCCGCGCCGTACGGGCGGTGTGCGCGGTGTGCCAGGTACGGCCGTCGTCGTACGACGCCTCGACCTTGAGCGTGACCCCGCGCGGGGCGGCCAGGCCGTCCGGCATCCGTACGGTCAGCCCCAGCGTGTGCGACCGGCGCGGACCCACCACGTTGCGGAGGTCCACCGGCGCGCTGTAGTCGACCTGGAGCAGCGGCAGCAGCGTGGCCGTCGCCGCGGTGTCCGAGGCGAACGTCCAGGACGTCCTGGTGCCGGTGCCGAACTGCCAGTCGGCGGAGGTACGGGCGGTGGTGAGGTCCAGCCGGTAGCCGGCCTTGCCCGCGGGCACCTCGAATCCGCCCCAGGCCCCGGTGTCGGACTGCGCCACGAGCCGGCCGTTGCGGTACACCTCGGCGTGGGCCAGGTCGTTCGGGTCGCCCACCGCGGACACCGCGGCACCGGTGCCCACGCCGCCACCCAGTGAGCTGGCCTCCGCGAACGACCAGTGGCCGGCTTGGGAGTCGGTGAATTCCGGGATGTGCAGGGACAGGGTGTCGCCGTTGCGCACCGAGCCGGGCCAGCCCGTCACACCGTGCGGGATCGACGGGCGCACCGGCCCCGCGAACCACTTCTCCGCGGCGTGCTGTCCGGGCCGGTAGGTGTGGGCGGCGTCCCGCATGCCGACGCCCAGCTCGAGGTCGCGGTCCATGACGGTGTCGTGGTGCACGGTGTGGCGCCACAACGTGTCACCGGCCGTCACGTACTCGGTGCGCTGCTGTCCCACCGGCACGTCACGGGTGTACTGGTTCCAGGCGAACTCCTGGTAGGGGCGCCAGCCGAAACGCTGCTCGCTGGCCCAGGCCGAGGCGCCGGTGCGGGTGTAGGAAGCCTTCACCACCGCGCTGTTGCGTTCGCTGACCGTGTACACCAGCTTCTCGGGAACACGCTGCTGGGACACCTGCATCACGTCGTACAGGTAGGGGCTCTTCACCGTGCCGGAGAAGTCCACCGTGGTGGTGCGCTTACCGGCGCGGTTGAGCAGGTCGGTGCCCTCCGTCGCGCCGGCGCGCATGATCGGCAGCGCGAGGCGGTCGCCCTCCGGCTGCCAGCGCGTCCAGGGGAAGAAGCCCTCGGGCATGACGAGCATCAGCGCCTTGGCCCCGGCGTCCGCGGCGGCCTTCGCGAGCTCGGCGTCGTCGCCGAAGTCGTAGCGGACGACAGCGAGCTTCCCGCGCACGTGGGCGGCCTTGAGGTCCGCGGCGGTGCCCGCTCCGGCGTCCACCGCGGTCAGCCGGACGCCCTTGTCGTCGAAGACCGGAGAGGCCGGCAGGTAGTACGGGACGAAGGGCGCCGAGGTGCCGGACACCTTCGCCCGCAACTGCGGGGCCGTCATCTGCCAGCGCGAGGCGAACTCGAAGGTGCCGTCGGTGACCTGCGCGGTCGGGCTGACGTAGATGCGCTTGGCGATGTCGAAGAACATCACGCCCTGGATCAGGCCGTGACCCTCGATGCGCCGGTACGTCTGGTAGCTGAGGATCCCGCGCTGCTCAGCGGGCTCGGGCGTGCGGATCTGCACCTGGGTGACCTTGGAGGCGTCCAGCGTCACCGTGGTGTCCTTGGAGACCTTCACCTGCGGGTTGATCACCTCGACCAGTTCCTGGCCGTCCGAGGCGTTGTCCAGAGTGCTGAAGTCGACCTGGTAGGTGCCCTCCTCGACGACGGCCACCGCCGGGTCGGCGCTGGTGTACGAGACGAAGCCGTCCTGGCCCCAGATCGTCGGCAGCCAGCCCGGCAGCACCTTGCCCGCGCGGTCGCGGGCGATCACGGTGAGCCGGTGCTGCGGCGCGTGCACGACCAGGGAGAGCGTGGTGTGGGCGAGGACGGTGCCGTTCGCGCCGGTCGCGGTGGCGTAGCCGTAGTAGGCGCCGTGCTTGGCGTTCTTCGCGTCGGTGCTCAGCGGCACGTCGGCGGAGGCGCCGGGGGCGAGGTGGACGGTGCTCGCGCCGGTCGTGACGACACCGGCCGTCAGGGCCACGCCGTCGGAGTTGGCCAGGGCCACGCTCAGCTTCAGGTCCACTGCCTTGTCACCGGTGTTGGTGTAGTGCAGGGTCGCCGACTGCTGCTTGTCGCCGCCCACCTGGACGGCGGGCAGCAGCGCGCTGCCGGTGGCCGTGACCGCCCCCATGGCCGCTGCGACGTCGATCCGGCCGCCGCCCTGCTCGGTCACCTTCGTGCCCGGCACGGAGTGCGCGGTGCTGATCAGCGCGTCCTTCAACTGCTGGCCGGTCCAGCCGGGGTGCTGCTGGGCGATCAGGGCGACGGCGCCCGCCACGTGCGGGGTCGCCATCGAGGTGCCGGACGCCGCCGTGTAGTTCGCGTCGACCGGATCGCCCATGGTGGTGCCGGAGGCGCGCGCGGCGACGATGCCGACTCCGGGGGCGGTCACGTCGGGCTTGACGGCCTTGTCGCCGAGGCGCGGACCGCGGCTGGAGAAGGAGGCGAGCACGTCGTCGCGGTCCACGGCGCCCACCGTCAGCGCGGCGTCGGCCGCACCGGGCGAACCGATCGTGGAGTCCCCGCTCTGGCCCGCGTTGCCCGCCGCGACGACGAAAAGGGTGTCGCAGGTGGCGGACAGCGTGTTGAGGGCCTGGCTCATCGGGTCGGTGCCGTCGGTCGGCTCGTCGGAGCCAAGGCTCATGTTGACGACCTTGGCGTGCTCGGCGGCCGC
The DNA here is from genome assembly GCF_053593695.1 of Streptomyces sp. NPDC002144. Taxonomy (NCBI): domain Bacteria; kingdom Bacillati; phylum Actinomycetota; class Actinomycetes; order Kitasatosporales; family Streptomycetaceae; genus Streptomyces; species Streptomyces sp. NPDC002144. Next base: position 32,537 of record NZ_JBSFDB010000059.1, on the reverse strand, counting down.
CCACTCCATGCCGTCGATGACCTGCGACTCCGAACCGTAGCCGTCGTCACCGAGCACCTTGCCGATCAGCAGCTCCGCCTTCGGCGCCACGCCCTTGCGGGATCCGGAGGACGCCGCGCCCGTACCGCCGACGATCGACGCCACGTGTGTGCCGTGCCCGAAGTGGTCCGCGGTGTTCCCGCTGCCCGAGAAGTCCTTCGCCTCCGCGATCCGGCCCGCCAGATCGGGGTGGGCGGCGTCCACGCCGGTGTCCAGCACGGCCACCTTCACGCCCTGGCCCTCGTACCCGGCCTTCCACGCCGCCGGCGCGTTGATCTGCGCCGTGCTGCGGTCCAACACCGGCGCGACCCGGCCGTCCAGCCACACCCGCGGGGTCGCGGCGGCGCGCGCGGTGCCCTCGGCGTCGCCCGGGTTCAATGCCTTCCAGAAGGCGCCGAGGTCGTCGTCCGCGACGCGCAGCGACCGCGCTCCGATACTGGCGAGGGTCCGCACCGGGGCCGATCCCTCGTTGAACGCGGCGACCCGGTCCGCGACGTCGGCCGCGGCCTTCTCGCTCTTCGCGGTCGTCCGGGCGACGCCGCCGCGCGGGGAGGCGGAGACGATCAGCGGCAGCGTCGAGGTGCCGGCCTCGTCGTAGCCCTGGGCGATGAGGGCGGAGACGTCGAACAGGCGCCGGTCCAGCGTCCCGGCGGAGACCAGGTCCGCGGCGTCCGACGGCAGCACCGTCAGGTCACCGCCGTCCTCCTGGTACGTGCGGAAGACGATGCCCTTACGGCCGGGTCCCGGCTGGACCGAGGCGGCGCGGCGGCCGTCGGCCCCCGGCGTCACCGTCACGCGGTCGCCGGTCACCAGGCGTACGGTCACGGGCGGCGCGCCCTGGCCGCCGGCCGATCGCGCCGCGGTGTCCCGGGGCGTCCCGGCGGAGGCGGCCGGTACGCCTCCGGCGGCCAGCAGCAATCCTGTCGCTATCGCCGCCGTCAGGCGGATCCATGCCATCAGCCAAGCACCTCTCGTACAGCCGGGAATCACACGCTGTCCGACAGAATCTGCTGTGGCGGTGAGCATGTCACTGGCCACTGGTGTCACACCTGCGACATGTCCCAACGGCGCCACGAGGCGCGGCCGTTGCATCCCCCAAAGCGGATGAAGAGTCGTCCCGCAACACGGGGCACGTCCCCAGCCCTGCCGTGCCACCGACTCGTGCCTCTTTTTACGAGGGCCCAAGGAAAGGCACGCTGCACGGCGACCTGGAACACGCGCAGCCCGACGAAGACCCCGGATCCGTGGAGCCGGAAGGCTCCGGCCCCCTGCTGCCGACTGCATGACCCGGCCGGGGCTCTGTCAGCGGCCGGGAGCCCCGGCCGGTAGCGAGGAGATCTGCACTCCGAAGTACGCGGCGGCCTGCGCTGCGAGCGGGCTCAAGTAGACGTCGTCGACGCGGGCGTCACTCAGCCGGGGCGGCGTCGGCCGGTGGCGCGGTCTCGGTCCGTACGACCCTGACGGACTGCCGGGCCAGCACCTGGCCGTCACCGGCGGGCGGCAGCAGGATGACCTCCAGATCGGCCATGGTGGTCTCCTCCCCGGGCCGGCCCGCGGGCACCCGCAACTGCACGTAATAGTCGCGCCCCGGGTCGAGGGCGGTTCCGGCGCCGGCCTCGACGGGGTACTCGACGGTGTCGGGGCCGGTCGGGTAGCCGCGGTCGGTCACCTCCTCGACGGTCGGGACGACCTGTCTGAAGCTTCGCACCTGCCCGCCCGCCGCCGTGATCCGCAGCGCGAGCTCGCGGCCCGGCGTACCGGACAGCCTCTCCACGATCTTGATCAGGTCCTCCGCCAGATCCTCGGCGGGGCGGACGACGATGTCCACGCTGCCTCTCAGGGTGGTGGAGGCGATGGAACGCAGCTGGCTCACGGACCAGTTGCGGCCGATGCCGCGGACGTGGCACGGGAAGCGCTCGGCATAGGAGGTGAGAGCGGCGGCGAATTCCTCGGAGCTTTCGGCGTCCGCCCGCATGTCCGTGAGCAGGATCGCGCAGCGCGCCGCCTCGGGGCGGGCGGAGAACAGCCGGTCGGCCAGGCGCAGCCAGCGGCCCAGGGCCGCCGCCTCGATCGGCCTCAGACGGCCCAGCGCGGCGCGCGCCTCGGCCTTCGTCACTGCGTTGGCCGTCACCAGCCGCAGCGAGTCGGGATAGAGCGTCTGCGCATACGCGGAGCCCGCCACCACCGCGAACGAGACGCCGTCGTCGAGGGCGTCGATCGCGGCGGCGACAGCGGTCTTGACGGCGTCGAAGTCCTCCTCGGGCAGTTCCGTGGACATCCCGAGCAGGAACACGACCGCCGGCGCGGTGCCCGCCTCGACGGCCGCGCGGGTGGGTGTCGTGTCCGTCACCGTGACGACCAGGTGGAACTCCGTCGCCTCCGCGGCCAGGTTCCCGAGGTGGTACGTGGACAGCTCAACCCCCCGTGGAACGGTGGTGCCGCGTGGCGCGTCGGCCGGGTGTGGACCGGTGGGGTCCGTGACGCGGCCCACCGGGGCTGTCCGGTCCGGGAGCATGTCGGGGGCACGCCCTTCGCGCAGCGCCCTGAGCTGGTCGGCGACGGACCCCGCGAAGCGCGGACGCTCGGCGGGATCCTTGACCAGCAGCCGGGCCACCAGCCGGCCGATCCCGTCCGGAAGGTCCGCGCGCACAGAGACCAAGGGCGGGGGCGGCGTCTGTATGTGACGGAGCATCACAGCCCGGAAGTCCCCGTCCGCCGGAAACGGCGTCCGCCCCGTCAGCAGCACGAACAGCACACAGCCCAGGGCATAAAGATCGGCACGCCCGTCGACCCGCTCCCCCAGACACTGCTCGGGCGCCATATAGGCGGGCGTGCCAATGGCCGTGCCCTCCTGGGTGAGGTCGGAGTCGGCCTCGACGACTCCCGCAATACCGAAGTCGCAGACCTTGACCCGGTCTCCGGTCAGCAGCATGAGGTTGGCGGGCTTGATGTCACGGTGGACGACGTCCGCCCGGTGCGCGCACGAGAGCGCGTCGGCGACCTGCGCAGCCAGGTCCAGTGCCCTGTGCACCGGCAGGCCCGACGGGTGCTCGCGCATCACCTCGCCCAGGTTCCGGCCGTCCAGCAGCTCCATCACCAGGAACGGCTGACCGGCGTGCGTCCCGTAGTCGAAGACCTGCGCGATACCCGAATGCTGCAATCGGGCGGTCACCCGCGCCTCACGACGGAACCGCTCCATGTGCGGACCGCCGGCGGCCAGATGCGCCGGCAGGAATTTGATCGCGACCCGGCGGCCCAGCACCGGATCGACGGCCCGCCACACCTCCCCCATGCCGCCCCGCCCGAGCAGAACCTCCAGCCGATACCGCCCGGCGATCTCCGCCCCCGCGACGCTGCCCAAGGCGACTCCTCCCCTTCGATTCGTACCGGACAGCATCGCGTGTTCGCGGGCCGGGCGTCAGGTGCGTCAGTCGCGTGGGGTCAGTGCATTCCGTCCGGGCGCCTCAGGGCCCTGTTCGCCGTGCGCAGTCTGCGGCGTCAACCCGTCTGAGGCAGCCGGAGCGCGGCGACGGCTCCGCCGTCGTCGGCGATCGAGAAGAGCAGCACGAGCCGATGACCCGGTCCTGGCGGGACCGGTGGCCAAGGCGGACGACTCCCCATTGCTCGTGCCCACTCTCAAGGCCGCCGGCGAGCAGGTCGGCGGGGTCCCCGGCCAAGCCAACGTGAACCTGGACCGCGGCTACGACAGCAACAAAACCCGTTGCACGCTTGAGGAGTTGGGCTTTGCCGGCGAGACCGCCCGCAAGAGTGTTCCCGCCCCGATCCAGGCCGGCAAGAGGTGGGTGGTGGAGCGGAGCCGCGCCGGGCGGTGTCGTCAGTCGTACCGCCCACACTACTGTCCGTCACCCCTTGACCGCACCGGAGAGCATGCCCGCGATGAAGTGCCGTTGCAGGAAGACGTAGAGGGCGACGACCGGTAGGGCGACGATGATGGACGCGGCGGCCAGCAGCGAGTACTGCGTCGTGTGCTCGCTCTGGAAGAACGCCAGACCCAGCGGGGCGGTGCGCTTGTTCTCGTCGGTGATCATCACCAGCGGCAGCAGGAATTCGTTCCACGTCCACATGAACACCAGCATCGCCATGGTGAGGAGGGCGGGGCGGCCGACGGGGACCAGGATCCGCCAGTCCGAGGCGCCGTCGAGCCGGGCGGCCTCGATGATGCTGAACGGTACCGAGCGGAAGGAGTTACGCATCCAGAAAACGCTGAAGGCGAGGGACTGGGCGGTCTGCGGGAGGATCAGCGCCCAGTAGGAGTCGGTGAGTCCGGCGCCGCGCAGGTTGAAGTACAGCGGGTTGACTTCCTCCCCCGCCTAAAGGCGGGGATTCCAGCGGTCGCCCGCTGGGGTTCCTGCTTCACCGACGACCGCCCCGTCCGGGAGGACTCCCGTTGAGGTCTTACACCGTCTCCACAGGCAGACGCCGCCAGCCCGGCGGCCAGGATGTTGCGCGCCGCGTTCACGTCGCGGTCATGCACCGCGCCGCAGTGCTCGCACGTCCACGCGCGGACGTTGAGCGGCAGCTTCGCCGCGACCGTGCCGCAGGCCCCGCACAGCTTGGAGCTGGGGAAGTAGCGGTCGATCACGACGAGGTCGCGCCCGTACCAGGCGCACTTGTACTCCAGCATGGAGCGCAGGTCCGTCCAGGCCGCATCCGAGATGGCGCGCGCCAGGCGCCCGTTCTTCAGCAGATTGCGGACGGTGAGGTCCTCGATCACGACCACTTGGTTCTCGCGGACGAGTCGAGTCGACAGCTTGTGCAGGAAGTCCCGGCGCCGGTCAGCGATCCGCGCATGCACCTTGGCGACGCGCCGACGGGCTTTCTCCCGGTTCGCCGAGCCCTTCGCCTTGCGCGCCAGCTCCCGCTGCGCCCTGGCCAGACGGGCGCGATCCCGCCGCTCGTGCCGGGGGTTGGCGATCTTCTCCCCGGTGGACAGGGTCACCAGCGACGTGATCCCGGCGTCCAGGCCGACCGCATTCGTGGTCGCGGGCGCGGGCGTGATGGTGTCCTCGCACAGCAGGGACACGAACCAGCGTCCCGCCGCATCCCGGGACACGGTCACCGTGGTCGGCACCGCTCCCTCGGGCAGCGGACGCGACCAGCGGATGTCCAGGGGCTGCGCCATCTTCGCCAGCGTGAGCCGTCCCTCGCGCCAGGTGAAGGCGCTGCGGGTGTACTCGGCCGACGACCGGGACTTCTTCCGGCTCTTGTACCGCGGGTACTTCGCGCGCTTGGCGAAGAAGTGGGCGAACGCCGTCTGCAGATGACGCAGCGCCTGCTGCAGCGGGACGGAGGACACCTCGGCCAGGAAGGCGAGTTCCCCGGTCTTCTTCCACTCCGTCAGCGCGGCGGAGGACTGCACGTAGGAGATCCGGCGCTGCTCGCCGTACCAGGCCCGGGTGCGCTCCTCCAACGCCTTGTTGTACACCAGGCGGACACAGCCGAACGTGCGCGACAGCTCCGCCGCCTGCCCGTCCGTGGGGTAGAAGCGGTACTTGAACGCCCGCTTGACCTGCTCCGCCATACCTCACACCGTATCAGATTCCGTGTGAGCGCTGGGTGTCGGCCGGCTGCCGGCAAACGCCGGTCCGCCCCGGCGGCGAACCGGCTCTTCCTGCCCTGCTCCGCAGCATCTTCGTTTCCTCCCCCGGCTGAAGCCGGGGGTATCCACGAAGGAGAGCCCCGATGACGAAGGCCTCCGGCGGCACCATCAGTCCGACCAGGGTGACGTAGAACAGCAACTGCCGTCCCGGGTAGGTGAAGTGCGCGAAGGAGAAGCCGGCGAGGATCGCCAGCACCCCCGTCAGCAGGACCACCACCACCGCGACCAGCACGCTGGAGCGCAGATACGCGGCGAAGTGACCCTCGTTCCACGCGGTGGCGAAGTTGCCCCAGTCCAGGCTCTCCGGCCAGGTGAAGGACGGCGAGGACTGCGCGGCCGGAGTCAGCGCGGACGTCACCACACCGAGCAGCGGGACCATGGCCACAACGGCGAAGACCGTCAGGACGGCGTAGTTGAGCAGGCGTTCGCGACCCGAGATCACGTCCCGTCCTCCTTCGGCTGGAGCTTGGTGATCAGGATGGTGACGATCAGGATCAGCACGGTCAGGACGACGGCGATGGCGCAGGCGGAGCCGACCTGGCCCGTGCCGAAGGCCCGGTTGTAGACCTCGAACGCGGGCAGGCTGGTGGCGTTGCCCGGGCCGCCGTGGGTGGCGACATACACCAGGTCGAAGGTGCGCAGCGCGGCGATGACGGTGAGGGTGAGCGCCACCGTGATCTGCCCGCGCAGCCCCGGCAGGGTGACGGCGAAGAACTCCCGTACCACGCCCGCGCCGTCGATCCGGGCGGCCTCGTAGAGCTCGGCGGGGATCTGGCCGATGCCCGCGGTGAACAGCACCAGGCACAGGCCGATCTCCAGCCAGGTCCCGATGAGTCCGACGGCGGGCAGGGCGGTGGAGAAGTCCCCGAGCCAGGGGCGGGTCACGGCCTTCAGGCCGAAGGTTCGCAGGGCGGTGTTGAGGATGCCGTCGGGGGCGTAGATGGCCGTCCAGGCGGTGGCGGTGACGACCATGGCGACGACCTGCGGCAGGAAGATCACGGCGCGGAAGAACGACACGCCGCGCAGCCGGGAGGCGCGGGTGGTGACGGCGGCGAGCAGCAGGGCGAGCACGATGGGGAAGACCGCGAAGAAGAGGATGAGGACGAAGGAGTGGAGGAAGCCGGCGCGCAGTTGGGGATTGCGGGCGATCTCCGTGTAGTTGGCGAGTCCGGCCCAGGTGGAGGCGGACACGCCGTCCCAGTGGTAGTGGGAGATCTGCACCAGCTGGCCGAGCGGGACCAGCAGGAACGCGGTGAGGACGGCCAGGGCGGGCAGGGCGTAGAGGTAGCCCTTCCACTGGATGCGGCCGCGGCGCCGGGCCGGACGCCCACTGGGGGCGCCGGCCCGGCGGTTGCGGGCCGTCGGGCGGGGTGCGGTGACAGCCATGGGGGACGGCCTTACTTGCTCTGCTGGAACGAGGCGTAGTCGGACTGGAGTTGGTCGGTGAACTTCGCGGGGGTCAGTTGACCTGCCGTCAGCTCCTGTACGCCGGCGGTGAGCGTGTCGTAGAAGGTCGGGGTGGTGTAATCGAGGTAGGGCAGCAGGCCGTCCTTCTGGCTGACCGCCTTCCACTCGTCGAGGACACCGGCGTAGACGCTGTCGGCGGCGGGCTTGTAGTCGGCGGGCGGCAGGGCGGGGAGGTTGCCGTGGTCGGCGGAGGCCTGCATGCCCTGCTGGTCGACGAGGAAGTTGATGTAGGCGGCGGCCACGTCCGGGTGCTTGGACTTGGAGGTCACGGCCCAGGCGAGCCCCTCGCCGCCCTGGGTGAGTGGAGGCTGCCCGGCGGCGGGGCTGAGCGCGGTGAAGCCGACGTTCTGCTTCATCTTGGGCTCGACGACGGCGGCCTGCCAGGTGCCGGCCTGGCTCGGGGCGGGAACACCCTTGCGGGCGATCTCGCCGGAAAAACCCAACTCCTCAAGCGCACAACGGGTCTTGTTGCTGTCCTAGCCGTAGTACAGGTTCACGTTGGCTTGGCCGGGGATCCCGCCGACCTGCTCGCCGGCGGCCTTGAGAGTGGGCACGAGCAGTGGGGAGTCGTGGCGGTTGGCCCCGGCCGGGACGATGCCGAGCGGCACGCCGGTGCCCTCGGTGGCCACCGAGCGTTTCAGGCCCTGTTTGCCACGGTCCACCGGGAAGCGCCCGACGGCCCCGCCGCCGCAGGGGGGCACGTCGCCACCGCCGAGACGCTCGGCATGGCCGGTCACGTGCACACGAACGCCGAGGACACCGTCACCCGAATCACGGACTTCCTACGACTACCGAAGTGAGGCCGACCGGTCCCACTGGCCCTCTTCGCGCTCTCACCAACAAGTCCAGATCCACAGATCTTGACAATCACTCCGCACCGACGGACGTGCCGCCCATCCCCGTAGAGCAGTCGAGAGCAGCTCACCGCTCATAGAGAGGGGATCGGGACGTGGCAGAGCAGAGGGGCAGACGTGCCAGGGTTACGGCGGTCGCGGCGGCGGCGCTGGCAGCGCTGACTGCGTCGCAGGCGCCGGCGGCGACCGAGGCGCGGGCCGCCGTGCCGGCTCCGCAGAGCGCGGAGCACGGGCCGAGCGTGTCCGGTGACACTCCGTACCGCACGGATCTTCCACCGCTCACACGCAGGCACAAGGGCACGGGCACGGCATCGGCGGCGACGGGCGGCGCGGTGCCCGCCACCGTCTTCGCCGCCTACCGGCACGCCGAGGCCGAGCTCGGCCGCACCGCTCCCGGCTGCGGGCTGCGCTGGCAGTTGCTGGCCGCGATCGGTCAGGTGGAGTCGGGGCAGGCGGGAGGTGGGCGGGTGACCTCCGACGGTACGACGGTGACGCCGGTCCTGGGTCCGCGGCTGGACGGCGGTGCCTTCGCCGTCGTGCGGGACACGGACGGTGGTGCGTACGACGGGGACGCGGTGTACGACCGGGCGGTGGGGCCGATGCAGTTCATCCCGTCGACGTGGGCGCGGTGGGGTGCGGACGGGAACGGCGACGGGCGGTCCGACCCCGACAACGTCTTCGACGCGGCGCTCGCTGCGGGCCGGTATCTGTGCGCGGCCGGGCGCGACCTGTCCGAGGCCGCCGGGCTGGATCGTGCGATCCTCGGCTACAACCACTCGGCGGCGTATCTGCGGACGGTGCGGGCCTGGTACGCGTACTTCCTGGAGGGGCATCGGGTGGTGCCGGACGGTTCGACGAGTACGGCGGATCCGGCGGTACGAACTTCGACGGGCACCGAGCCCTCGCGGCCCAAGCCGACACCGAAACCGTCCCCTCGCCCGAGCACCACCCCTTCCCCGGCCCCGACGCCGTCCGTCTCCGCCTCGCCAGCCCCCTCCAACTTCCGCCCGGCGAGCGGGAGTACGGCGGAACCGGTCATCCCCGTACCCACCCCGAGCATCGACCTCCCCGTCGGTGACGTGCTCCCCAGCACCGGCCTGTGACCAGTAACGGCGCGGATTCGATGGCCTCCTCCCCCTCCACAACCACGGCTACCCGGCGGTAATGTCGCAACCCGCCGGACCGGGACACCGGCGAGTGAGCGCGAAGGGGCCCTCATGGCGACGGAGATGCCTGCGGAGACGGACGCCGCCGACGAGCGTTGGCGGCGCATGTGGAGCCACCGCGAGCAGTTGCTCAAGGTGGCTCGGCGCAGGTCGATGAGCCAGGAGGACGCGGAGGACGCCGTGCACGACGCGATGTTGCGTGCGGCGGAGCGGCCGGATCTCGATGAGGAGCGGCTCGGTGCGTGGCTGACGACGGTGACGATGCGGCTGTGCGTCGACCGGTACCGGCAGGTCAACCGCGAGGCCGAGGTCCGCGTCAGCCCGAGGTTGATCGCGCCGGGTCCGGTGCCGGTGGAGGAGGCGGTGTGCGACCGGGCGGAGGCGAAGTGGCTTGCGGTGCGCAGCGGTGAGCTGCCCGCCCGGCAGGCGGAGGCGCTGTGGCTGAAGTCGGAGGACCTGGACGTCGGCCAGGTCGCCGTGAAGATGGGACTGAGCTACCGCACCGTTGAGTCTCTGCTCGCCCGGGCCCGCCGAACCCTGCGTAACTCTTTGGCCGCGACCCTCGGTTTTGTGCTGTTCGTGCTCGGTCGCGGGCGCCTCAAGGCCGGCGGCAAGGCACAGGCTGTAGCGGTCGCGTCGACGGCGGCGACGCTGGCGGTGGCGGGGTTCGTGCTGCCGTACACACTGGACGGGGGCGGCGGCACCACGACGGCTCCGCATCCGTCGGTGACGCCCGGCGCGGGAGCGGTGCTGACCGACAGCACCGGCACGGGCCGGGCCCGGCAGGCACCGGCCCCGTCGGCCACGTCGACCACTCCCCCGGCGGCCGGGTCGCCGAGCGACGGAACGCAGGTGGTACCGCTGCCGGTCCCGCCTCTGCCGCAGGTTTCGGCGCCGACGGTCCCGAAGGTGCCGGGCGTACCCAGCGTGCCCAGGGTGTCCGGACTGCCGACGGTGACGGATCTTCCCGACCTGCCCACCACGCCGGTCGAGTCCGCTGTCCCCACCCCCGCGGTGCCGTCCGCCTCACTGCCGACCTCCACCCTGAGCGCGCTCCCGTCGGTCCCGTAGCCCCACCCGGAACAGGGCGCCGGCCCGCCTGAATCCGCCCCGCGAGCCACCCCTGCCTGCATCAAGAGCACAAGGTCACCCGAACCGCCCCTGCGGGCCCGCTCGAACGGTCCCGCGGGCCGTGCCCGAGCCGACCCGCGGAGCCCCTCAGACCCCACCCATCTCCGCCGCGAGACCCCTCAGACCCCACCCAGACTCCGTCCCGCAGACCCACCCGAAAAAAAATCTCCTCCCGAGCGACGGACCGCCCGCCCCTCCCCGTAGAGCAGATGTCGGAGCAGCTCCACGGGCCGAGAGGTGGACCGGATGGGTGTCGAGATCTGTGTGGAAGGGCTGAGCAAGTCCTTCGGTCACCAGGTCATCTGGCAGGACGTGTCGCTGACGCTGCCCGCCGGGGAGGTGTCCGTCATGCTCGGCCCTTCTGGCACGGGCAAGTCGGTGTTCCTCAAGACGCTCGTCGGGCTGTTGAAGCCGGACCGCGGCAGCGTGCGCATCGCGGGGCGGGACATCACGAAGCTGCGCGAGCACGAGTTGTACGAGGTGCGGAAGCTGTTCGGCGTGCTGTTCCAGGACGGCGCACTGTTCGGCTCGATGAGCCTCTACGACAACATCGCGTTCCCGCTGCGCGAGCACACCCGCAAGTCCGAGAGCCAGATCCGCCGCATCGTGCTGGAGAAGATGGACATGGTCGGGTTGATCGGGTCGGAGGCGAAACTCCCCGGCGAGATATCCGGCGGGATGCGGAAACGGGCCGGGCTCGCACGCGCCCTCGTCCTCGACCCCGAGATCATCCTCTTCGACGAACCAGACTCCGGCCTCGATCCCGTCCGAGTCGCCTATCTCAACCAGCTCATCGTCGACCTCAACGCGCAGATCGACGCGACCTTCCTGATCGTCACCCACGACATCGCCTCTGCCCGCCAGGTCCCCGACAACATCGGCCTGTTGTTCCGGCGCGAGCTGGTCATGTTCGGGCCGCGGGAAGAGCTGCTGACCAGTGACGAGCCGGTCGTGCGGCAGTTCCTGAACGGGCGTATGCAGGGCCCGATCGGCATGGCGGAGGAGAAGGACGCCGCCCAGGTCGAGCAGGAGCTGGCCCAACTGGGCAACGGCACACAGACTCCCGGCAGCCAGGCTCTGACTCCCCGCCTGCTGCCGGGCCCGGGCATCCTGCGACCGCCCCGCTGGGACGCGATCGCCGAGCGAGAAGCGGAGTTGCGGCGGCGCAAGGCGGTGGCGGACCTATGAGACTGTCACCGACCGGTGCGCTGCGGCAGTCGGGGAACCTGTTCGCGATGGCGCTGGACGTCGTGCGGACGATGCCCCGACGGCCGTTCCAGGGACGGGAGTTCATTCAGCAGGCCTGGTTCATCGCGAGCGTCACCATCCTGCCGACCGCCCTTGTCTCCATTCCCTTCGGCGCCGTGATCGCGCTGCAGATCGGCAGTCTGACGCGGCAGCTCGGCGCCCAGTCCTTCTCGGGCGCCGCCTCGGTCCTCGCCGTCCTGCGCGAGGCCTCGCCGATCGTCACCGCGCTGCTGATCGCGGGTGCGGGCGGCACGGCGATCTGTGCGGACCTCGGGGCACGGAAGATCCGCGAGGAGATCGACGCGATGCAGGTCCTCGGCATCGACCCCGTCCACCGGCTGGTCGTGCCGCGGGTGCTGGCGTCCATGGTGGTCGCCGTCCTGCTCAACGGTCTGGTGTCCGTGGTGGGCGTCGCCGGCGGCTACTTCTTCAACGTCGTTCTGCAGAACGGCACTCCGGGCGCCTACCTCGCCTCCTTCACCACCCTCGCCCAGCTCTCCGACCTGTGGGCGGCCGAGATCAAGGCACTCGTCTTCGGGGCGATCGCGGCGATCGTGGCCTCGTACAAGGGGCTTACCGCGAAGGGCGGCCCGAAGGGTGTGGGCGACGCCGTGAACCAGTCCGTGGTGATCACCTTCATGTTGCTGTTCGTGACGAACTTCGTGATGACGGCGGTGTACTTCCAAGTCGTCCCGCAGAGGGGCTGAGGCATGGCGCTGTTCGACACTCTCGAGGCGCTGGGGCGCCAACTCTCCTTCTACGGCCGCTCATTGGCCTGGACGGGCCGGACGCTGCGGCGCTACAAGAAGGAGATCCTGCGGCTGCTCGCCGAGGTGAGCTTCGGCCGCGGCGCGCTCGCGGTCGTGGGCGGCACGGTGGGCGTCATCGCGTTCCTGTCGTTCTTCACCGGAACGGAGGTGGGCCTGCAGGGATACGCCGCACTGAACCAGCTGGGCACCTCCAACTTCGTGGCGTTTCTGTCGGCGTACTTCAACACGCGGGAGATCGCCCCCCTGGTGGCCGGACTCGCGCTCTCCGCGACCGTCGGCGCGGGTTTCACCGCCCAGCTCGGCGCGATGCGGATCAGCGAGGAGACCGACGCCCTGGAGGTCATGGGCGTGCCCTCGCTGCCGTTCCTGGTGACCACGCGGATGATCGCCGGCTTCGTCGCCGTGATCCCGCTGTATGTGATCGGCCTGCTGTCCTCGTACCTGGCCGCCCGCACCATCACCACCGGCTACTACGGCCAGTCGGCCGGCACCTACGACCACTACTTCTCCCAGTACCTGCCGCCGGTCGATGTCCTGTGGTCCTTCGGCAAGGTGCTCGTCTTCGCCATTGTGATCATCCTCGTGCACTGCTTCTACGGCTACTACGCCAGCGGCGGCCCGGCGGGCGTCGGCGTCGCGGTGGGCCGCGCGGTGCGGACCTCGATCGTGGCGATCAACGTCCTCGACTTCTTCCTGTCGCTCGCGATCTGGGGCGCCAACACGACTGTACGGATTGCGGGGTGAGCCGTATGAGGGTGCTGAGACTGCGGCTGTACGGCGTGGTGTTCCTCGCCGTCCTCGCCCTGTTGCTGTCGCTGTCCGTCGCGGTGTACCGGCAGGCGTTCACCCCGGTCGTGCGGATCAAGCTGGAGGCCGACAGCATCGGCAACCAGCTCGACCCGCGCGCCGACGTCAAGCTGCGCGGACTGCTGGTCGGCGAGGTGCGCTCGGTGCACGCCGACGGGACGAAGGCGACGCTCGACATCGCGCTCAGACCCCAGTACGTCGCCGACATCCCCTCCGACGTGCGGGCACGCCTGCTGCCGAAGACGCTGTTCGGCGAGAAGTACGTCGACCTGGTCGCGCCCGCGCACACCTCGGCCCGGTCCATCCGTGCCGGCGACGTCATCACCCAGGACCGCACCCGCGTCGGCATCGAGGTGCAGCAGCTGATGAACGACCTGCTGCCGCTGCTGCGGACCGTGCAGCCCGGCAAGCTCAACGCCACGCTCTCCGCTTTCGCAACCGCCCTCGAGGGCCGCGGCGACCGGATCGGCGACAACCTCACCCGCGTGGAGGCCTATCTGCACCGCCTCAATCCCCATCTGCCGTCTCTGACCGAGGACTTCGCCCGTCTGGCCGACGTCGCCGAGGTGTACGGCGATGCGGCCCCCGACTTGATGGAGATCCTGCGCAACACCGTCACCACCAGCCGCACTCTGGTCGAGGAACGGGACCGGCTCGCGAACGCGCTCACCACGACGGCGACGGTCGCGGACACCGCGGACGGCTTCCTCGACGCGAACGGCGACCGGTTGATCACCCTCGGCCGGGTCTCCCGCCCCACACTGGAGCTCTTCGCCCGCTACTCCCCCGAGTACCCGTGCCTCCTGGCCGGCCTGGTCCACGAGGAACAGGCCTCCGATCAGGCCTTCCGAGGCGGCAGGATGCACATCACGCTCGAAGTCGTACGGCAGCAGGGCGCGTACCAGCCCGGGGAGGAGCCGCACTACGGCGAGCACTCGGGGCCGAACTGCCGTGACCTGCCCAGCCCGCAGGTACCGTCCCCCGGAACGCACCTCAACGACGGCTCCAAACAACGGACTTCGTCCCTGCCCGGCGTCTCCGCCACCCGGGCCGAGCAGCGGGCCGTCGGATCGCTGGTGTCGCCGGTGATGGGCGTGCCGGCCGACGAGGTGCCGCCGGTCGCGACGCTGCTGTTCGGGCCGATGGCGCGCGGAACGGCGGTGAGTGTGGCGTGAGGACCACCCCGGCCCGGCAGACCGCGGCTCCCCTCGTCAAGTTCAGCGTCTTCGCGCTGGTCACGATCGCGGCGACGGCTCTGCTGGCCGCCACCATCGTCAACATCTCCTTCACCCCCGAGCGCACCTACCGTGCCGTCTTCAGCGATGTCACCGGCCTGGAGAAGGGCGACGACATCCGGGTCGCCGGGGTGCGGGTCGGCGAGGTCGAGGGCATCCGGATCAAGGACCGGACGCTGGCGGAGATCACCTTCACCGTCGGCGCGGACCGGCCGCTGCTCACCAGCACCCATGCGGTCATCCGCTACCGCAACCTGGTCGGACAGCGGTACGTCGCCCTGACCGAGGGCGCGGGCGACGGCACCCGGCTGAGGCCCGGGGCCACCATCCCGCTGAAGCGCACGCAGCCCGCGCTGGACCTCAACGCCCTGCTGAACGGCTTCAAACCGCTGTTCGCCGCGCTCAGCCCGCAGGACGTCAACCAGCTCGCCACCGAGATCATCAAGACGCTGCAGGGCGAGGGCGGCACCGTCAACAGCCTTCTGGTGCACACGGCTTCGCTCACCACGACGCTCGCCGACCGCGACAAGCTGATCGGCTCGGTGATCGACAACCTCAACACCGTGCTGGGGACGCTGGACAAGCGCGGCACCCGCTTCTCCGGGCTGCTCAAGCAGCTGCGGCGGGTGATCTCCGGACTGTCCGCCGACCGCAAGCCGATCGGCGAGTCGCTGGTGAACATCGGCGATCTGACGGACGCCACCTCGGGGCTGCTGACGGACGCGCGGCCGCCGCTGAAGACCGACATCGCCCGACTGACCGATCTGACCGGGACGCTGAACGACAACGAGAAGACCGTGGAGGGCGTGCTGAAGCGGCTGCCGAACAAGCTCAACGCACTGACGGGGACCGCGTCGTACGGCTCGTGGTTCAACTTCTATCTCTGCGACTTCGACGGCCGGATCGTGCTGCCGAAGACGAAGCAGGTGCTGAGCCCCGACATGCACGTGGCGAAGGCGAGGTGCGGATCGTGACGCGCAAGCAGCGCCCGGAGCCCCTGATGAAGGTGCGCATCGACCCGCCGAAGCTGCCGACCCTGCGGCTGCCTCGTCGAGCACCTCGCCCCAGCAGGCCGGAACCCCTGATGAGGGTCCGCATCGACCCGCCGAAGCTGCCTCGACCACGGCTTCCCCGGCGAGCATCACGCCCCGGCAAGTCGCAGACGAAGCGTCAGCCGATGATGAAGGTCCGCATCGACCCGCCCAGGCTCCCGCGCATACGGCTGCGGCGCCCTCGCCTGATCCCCTTCCGTGAGCGCAACCCGGTCGTCATCGGTGCCGTGGGCCTCACCGTCCTCGCGCTGCTGACGGTGGCCGCGTTCAACGCCGACAGCCTCCCCTTCATCGGGGACGGAAAGACGTACAGCGCGGCCTTCTCGGAGGCCGGCGGTCTCAAGCCCGGCGACGAGGTGCGGATCGCCGGGGTGAAGGTCGGCAAGGTCGAGGATGTCGACCTGGACGGCGACCACGTCAAGGTGACCTTCAAGGTCAAGGGCGACCCGGCTTTCGGCACGGAGACCGGTGCGTCGATCCGGGTCAAGACGATCCTCGGCGCGAAGTACCTGGCCCTGCAGCCGAAGGGGCCGGGCCGGTTGAGCCCCGGCAGCGAGATCCCGCTGCGGCGCACGGTGGCGGCGTACGACGTCGTGCAGGCCTTCAGCGACCTCACCACCACCTCGGAGAAGGTCGACACCGGGCAGCTGGCGAAGGCCCTGGACACCATCTCCACGACCTTCCAGGACTCGCCCGCCGAGGTACGCGCCTCCATCAAGGGCCTGTCGCGGATCTCCCGCACGGTGGCCTCGCGCGACAAGGCCCTCGGTGAACTCCTCGACCACGCGAACGGCACCACCGGTGTACTGGCCGACCGCTCCAAGGACTTCACCGCCCTCGTCAAGGACGGCAACAGCCTTTTCCAGGAGATCAGCAAGCGCCGTACGGCGATCCACAAGCTGCTGAAGACCTCGGCCACGCTCGGCATCGAGCTCTCCGGCCTGGTCGACGACAACGACAAGGAGATCGGGCCCGCCCTCAGGGGCCTGAACCGGGTGGTGCAGATGCTCGAACGCAACCAGTCCAGCCTGGACCGCAGCGTGAAGCTGCTCGCGCCGTATGTCCGGGTCTTCACCAACACCCTCGGAAACGGCCGCTGGTTCGACTCCTACGTCCAAAACCTCGTCGCCGCTCCGGTGGTCCCCAAGACGGGAGGCGGGCAGTGAGGAGGAACCTGGTTCTGGTCACCGTAGTGGCGCTGATCGCCGCGCTCACCTACGCGCTGTGGCCGCGCCCCGGGAAGATCCACGTCACCGCGTACTTCCCGCGCACCGTCGGCATCTACCCCGGCTCGGACGTCCGTGTCCTCGGCGTCCGCATCGGCGAGATCCAGAAGATCACTCCCGAAGGCAGCCGGGTGCGCGTCGAGTTCGAGTACGACGAAGGGCGAAAGGTCCCCGCCGACGCGAAGGCCGCGATCATCAACTCCTCGGTCGTCAGCGACCGTTACCTGCAACTGCTGCCGGTGTACCGGAAGGGCCCGGTCCTGCACAACGGCGCCGTCATCCCCGAGAAGCGCACCGCCGTACCCGTGGAACTGGACCGCGTCTTCGACAGCCTGCACACCACGGCGGACGCCCTCGGTCCCAAGGGCGCCAACAAGGACGGCTCCCTGTCGCGGCTGCTCGGCGTCAGCGCCGACAACCTCGACGGACAGGGCGAGAACCTCAACCAGACGGTCCAGGACCTCTCGCAGGCGGTCACCACACTGTCCAACGGGCGCACGGACCTGTTCGGCACGGTAAGGAACCTGCAGGTGTTCACGGCGGCGCTGGCGGCCGACGACAACAGCGTGCGGTCGTTCAACACCAGCCTCGCCACGGTCGCCGAGCAGCTCTCGGGCGAGCGCAAGGACCTCGCGGCGGCGCTCACGAACCTCGCCACGGCGCTGGGTGACGTGTCCGCCTTCGTGAAGAAGAACAAGAAGTCGCTGACCTCGGACGTGAAGGGCCTGAGCAAGGTGACCAAGGTGCTCGTCACCCAACGGGCCGCGCTGAACGAGCTGTTGACGGTCGCACCGGTCGGTCTGTCCAACCTGAACAACGCCTACAACCCGTCCTCCGGCACCCTCGACACCCGCAACAACGCCCAGCAGGCCCAGGATCCGGCCTCGCTCCTGTGCTCCCTGCTCAGGACGACGGGAGACGAAGGCGGCAAGAACCCCGACTGCAAGGAGCTGACGAAACTCTTCGACTCCCTGCCCGACCTTCCTACGCAGGGCACCGCGGTGACGGGCACGACCGACAGGACGCTCGGCGGGATCCTGGGGGCGAGCGCATGAGCATACGACGCTCGGCGGGAGCCTTCGCCTGGGCGGCGGCCGGCTCGCTGCTGCTGTCCGGCTGCGAGTTCAACGGCTGGTACGACGTCCCGCTGCCCGGCGGTGCCGCCGACGACGGGCACGCGTACCACGTCACCGTCGAGTTCCGCGACGTCCTGGACCTGGTGCCGCAGTCGGCGGTGAAGGTCGACGACGTGACCGTGGGCGCGGTCGAGAAAGTGCAGCTGGACGGCTGGCACGCGCGTGTACGGCTACGGGTTGCCGACTCGGTGAAGCTGCCCGCCAACGCGGTCGCGGAACTGCGGCAGACCAGCCTGCTCGGCGAGAAGTACGTGGCGCTCGCCGCCCCGACCGGCACGGCCCCCGTGGGCCGGCTGCGCGACGGTGACCGCATCCCGCTGTCCCGCAGCGGCCGCAACCCGGAGGTCGAGGAGGTGCTGTCCGCGTTGTCCGCGCTGCTCAACGGCGGTGGGGTGGCCCAGCTCAAGACGATCACCGTGGAGTTGAACAAGGCCCTGGACGGCCGGGAGAACCGGGTCCGGTCGCTGTTGAAGGAGCTGAACACGTTCGTCGGCGGACTGGACGAGCAGAAGGCGGACATCGTCCGCGCGATCAAGGCCGTCGACCGGCTCGCGGGGCGGCTCGGCAAGGAGAAGGAGACCATTGCCCAGGCCGTCGACACGATGCCGCCCACGCTGAAGATCCTGGCCGGCGAGCGGCGCAACCTGACGAAGATGCTCACCGCCCTGTCGAAGCTCGGCGAGACCGGCACCAAGGTGGTCGAGGCCTCGCACGACGACACGGTCGCGAACCTCAAAAACCTCCGGCCGATCCTGCGGCAGCTGAACAAGGCGGGCAGCGACCTGCCCAACTCCTTGGAGCTGCTGACCACTTACCCCTTCCCGCGCAACGCCACGGAGGCGGTCAAGGGCGATTACGTCAACCTCCACCTCACCGCGGACCTCGACCTCGCGGACCTGTACGGGAACGTGGCGGGAGGACACTCCGGTGGGGGCAAGGGTGGTTCGCAGCCGCCGGGCACGCCCGACGTGCCGGATCTCCCGGACGTTCCGGACGTGCCTCACCTGCCGAGCGTCCCCACGCCGACCGCGCTGCCGAGCACGCCGGGCCTGCCGACCCCCTCGGCCTCCTCGGGCGGCGGCGACGTGCTGTGCCCGCCCGTGTGCACAAGCGCCTACTCCACCGGCGCCCGCGCACCCGAGGGGATCGACCTCGCCCTCGCCGAGCTGATGCTGAAGGGGGTCCAGCCGTGATCACCCGTACCGTCAAGGCACAGTTGCTCGCCTTCGCCGCCGTCACCGCTGTCGGGGTGTCGTACGTCGGCGCCGAGTACACCGGCCTGGTGGACAGCCTCCTGGACCGCGGCTACACCGTGCGGGCCGACTTCGCCGACTCCGGGGGCATCTTCCCGGGCGCCGAGGTCACCTACCGCGGGGTGCCGGTGGGCCGCGTGGGCTCGCTGGGACTGACGGGCGACGACGGTGTGTCGGTCGCCCTCGACATCAAGGGCGGGGCGCCGCGCATCCCGGCGGACACCCTCGCCGTGGTCGCCAACCGCTCGGCGGTGGGTGAGCAGTACGTCGACCTGCAGCCGCGCACCGCGCACGGCCCGTACCTCCTCGACGGCAGCGCGATCCCGCGGGGCAGCACCCGGGTGCCGCTGCCCACCACCGACCTCGTCCTCAGCCTGGACCGGCTGGTGAACTCCGTCGGCCGGGACGATCTCCGGGTCACCGTCGACGAGTTGGGCAAGGCCTTCAACGGCACCGGCCCCGACCTGAGCCGGCTGGTGGACTCCGGCAACGCGCTCGTCGAGTCCGCGTCCGACTCGCTGCCCCAGACGATCTCGCTGATCGAGGACTCCCGGAAGGTCCTCAAGACGCAGGCCGACCAGGGCTCGTCGATCAAGTCGTTCGCGCACGACCTGGCGCTGCTCACCCGCCAGTTGAAGTCGAGCGACGGGGACCTGCGCAAGCTGATCGGCAATGCCGCGCCGGCCGCGCAGGAGGTCAACTCCCTGCTGAAGTCGACCGGTCCGCAGCTTTCGGTCCTGCTGGCCAACCTGATCAGCGGCGGCCAGGTCACACTGGCCCACCTGCCCGGCGTCGAACAGTCGCTCGTCACCTTCCCGGCGCTGGTCTCGGGCAGCTACACGGTCGTCCCGGGCGACGGAACCTTCCACTTCGGCCTGGTGGTGAACGCCGACGACCCGGCGCCGTGCACCCAGGGATACGGCACGACCCGACGGGACCCCTCGGACACCGGCACGCGCGCGGCGAACACCGACGCGCACTGCACCGCTCCACGCGGCAGCAAGACCTCGGTACGGGGCGCGCAGAACGCCCCCGGCGCACGCTCAGCTTCGGGCGGCGCGAACCAGGCGGCGTACCTCACGCCGTACGACCCGGAAACCGGCACCGCGACCGGCCCGGACGGAAGGCCCGTCGAGATCGGCTCGACGGGCGGACAGCAGACGGTGTTCGGAAAGGAGTCCTGGCAATGGCTGCTAGTCGGTCCTATGGCCTGACCGTGAAGGAACTCGGCGGGAACGGGAAGGCACTCACGGTCGGACTCGTCGTGGCGACCCTCCTGACCACGGCAGCCGCTCTCTGGCTGAGCCTGCGCCTCTACGACCAGCACGAGAAGGACACGCGGCGCCAGGACATCCTGTCCGCCGCCCGCCAGTCCGCCCTGAACTTCACCTCGCTCGACTACCGGCACTACGACCGGGACAGCGCCAACGTCCTCAAGAGCGCCACCGGCGACTTCAAGAAGCAGTTCAGCGCGCAGACCCAGGACCTGACCAAGCTCGTCGCCGAGAACAGGTCGGTCTCCGAGGGGCAGGTCCTCGACGCCGGCATCGTCCGCTCCGACGCGCACTCGGCCCGCGTCCTGGTGGTCGCCGACAGCAAGGTCACCAACACGGCCGTGCCCAAGGGGGAGGCACGCACCTATCGGCTGCAACTCGACCTGGTCCACCGGGACGGGCGCTGGCTGACCTCCGACGTCGAGTTCGTGGGCTGACCCGCAGCAGCGGTCGCACACCACCTGTGAGGAGTACGACGATGGCGAACCCGACAGCCCGCAGCCGCGCGATGAACGCGGCCGCCCGTGCGGCGGCCAAGCGCACCCGGCGGGTCGAGGACCCGAAGCAGCCCGAGGAACCCCTCACCGGGCGCACCCTGACGATCGACCCGCCGGCCGCGGACGGCTGGGAGGACCCGCCGGAGCCGTCACCCGAGGGCCTGACGGACGCGGCGCCGGCCCGCCCGTCCCGGCGATGGCTGCTCACCGCGGCGCTCGGCGCCCTCCTGGTCATGGGCCTGGTCGCGGTCTCGGTGCTCGGCTGGCACTACGGGCAGGAGCGGCGTGCCGAGAGCGCCCGGGCGCAGGCTCTGACGGCCGCGCGCAAGGCGGCGCCGGTCGTGCTGTCGTACGACTACCGGCATCTGGAGCGCGACTTCACCCGGGCGCGTGATCGGCTGACCGGGCACTTCCGGGACGAGTACGGGAAGACGACGGCGAGTGTGGTCGGGCCGACGGCGAAGAAGTACCACGGGGTGGTGAAGGCGTCGGTCACCGCGGCCTCCGTCGTCTCGGCGGCACCGGACCGGGTCACCGTCCTGCTCTTCGTCAACCAGGTCACGCAGAGCACCCAGGTCTCAGGCTCGCGCCTGGACCTGAACCGGGTGCGGATGACGATGAGCCGCACCTCCGACGGCTGGAAGGTGATCGCCGTGGACGCGCTCTGATCAGCCCCTTCGGCCGGCCGAAGAACACCACATGTGCCTCGTTCACCAGGCCCGACATCCGCTTGCGTCGTCGGTGGACAACGACATCGAGATCGTCGGAGGCAACCCGGACGACACCCTCGTCTACGACCGCGAAGTCTCCATCGAGGGCCTGCGCCGGCGTGACCTGCATGCCTGGTGGCAGGAGGCCCCGGGGGGTCCAGCAGCGAGGCTGCGGCCAGAGGGGCCCTATACCAACGACTCCTGACGAACCTAGAAGTCAACCGCTGAGGTGACCTCGATCGCTGCTCACTGGCCGAAGCGTCTCCGAGCAAGAATCGCACTGCGATCATCGATCGCCCGCCTCGCACATCGCGATACGGTTCTGGACCTCGGCCTTCCCGGCCACTGCTGCCGGCAGCCTCGTGGACCGGTAGATTCGCGCTTTGGTGACTTGAGTGGGTTCCAGATATCCATGCTGGGACTGCCTGTTGGTCACGGCAAGGTCTGCCTCCCTCAGGTCCGCGCGCATAAGGTCCGCGTCGCTGAGGTCCGTGTATAGGAAGCTTGCTCCACGGAGCACGGCACCGCTGAGCTTGGCTTCTCGAAGATCAGCTGCCTCCAAGTCTGCGACCTGGAGGTCGGCACCCCTCAGGTCCGCGCCACGCAGATCCGCGCCTCTCAAGTCGGCGAAACGAAGATTTGCCCCGCGAAGGTCCGCCATGCTCAGCACGGCACCGCGAAGGCTGGTCCCTTCGAACTTGGCCTCCCTCAAATCTGCAGCTCGCAGATCTGCCTCACGCAGATCACCTCCCCGGAAGTCCATATTGCGCAGATCGACCCATTCATCGGACAGGTTTCGTTTTGGCCTTCTGGCGATCACCGACAATGCCGCCCTCACGTCCTCGGACAGGAGCACCGACGGGGAATCCGCACGTGCGTTCGCAGAGTCCGTCAACTGGTCATCTGCCGCGGCCTGGTAGGTCCGTATGTACGCGGCAAGGACGCTGACGATCGTCGTGTGGTCTTTCGCGGAGTCGTGCATAATGCGCTGCAGGGCATAGATCCCGCCGAGCCGTTCGGTGCGGTTGTCGGACCCCAGCAGTTTGATCGCTTCCACGTAGCGATCGGTGACCTGCCCTTCGCGTTCGATCTCGGCTTGCACTCGGTCTTTGTCCCGCGTGTGCTGAAGCGTTCGATGCGTGTAGTACAGGCCGACCGCGGCTAGGACACCGGCCCCCAGGGCAGCCAGAGTGGTGCGGAAGCCGGTGATCACCACGCCGTCTGCCGGCTCGAGGCCCCGCGTGCGCAGATGACTTCCGTCCAACCACCAAGGGCCACGCCATAACAGCAGCGAATAGCCAAGAACCACAGTGCTGACGAGTAAAACGCCCCCGAGCCGCTTCACCAACTTCATGACGGACATCATGTCGGCGTCATGTCTCCGACGGGATCGGTTCCCCCGCATCCACACGAACGCAGGGGCTCGGGGGTCGGTTCAGCTGATCGCAACAGGCACGGGATCCAGGCGCAGCTTGGTCCGGCATGAGTGGACGGCCCGCGCCACCCAGGCGGTCACAGCGTCGCGATCGGCGGCGATCGCGTGGAGCTCACGCGCCTTCTCCTGGGCTTCGACCATCCACGGAGCCAGCGCCTCTTCTCGAAGGACTCGTTCAAAGTGATCGCGGGCCGTATCCGGGTCGCCAACCAGGGCGGCTGCGATCCCGGAGTCGAAGCTGTCCCACAAGAATCCCCGCCGCTCCGGCCTGGACGTCAGGTACCGGGCGACGTCCGGCAGAGACGAGAACTGCTCCCTCAGTGCGGCCATGTTCGCCGCCGCCTGCCGGCTGAGTTCGCGCGCCAGCGGCGTGAACTGGTCCTCGGTGCGAAACAGCTCGGAGCCGACCCGGACTGCGTCCACATGGAAGGCCAAGTAGTCCACGTCGTGCCACAGCCATCGCACCGACGTGCAGACCGCTACCGGCAATCCGCGACGGGGCGAACTCCACAACTCCCAGCCACCACCCCTGATCATCAATCCACAGCCGCGACCGCCCGCACTGGACCAGGCCAACCGGCTTCAGGCACTCACGCGCCGCCGAGGTGATGATCCGGAGCACCGGACTGCAATCCGCCATGACAGGCATTATCGACCGCCCCACCGACACACCGCCGGTTATGGCGTCAGGCCAACCGTGAGACCGACCACCTCCCCGACCATGCACCGATCCAACCCGTCGACGGGCAGCTACGCAAAAGCGACAGTCGCCCACCGGATTGCGCAGGCTGACTGTCGAGATGGCCGACACGGTCCGCCTCGCGGCACGAGCTGTCCTCGTTGAACAGGCTCCCGAAGACGCCTGCAGGGGGAGCCGTCCTTCCCGCGTAGCGGGATCACAGTGTCGTTGGGCCAGTGCTGGGGCTGCCAGCCGTGGCGGCCGCGGTCGGTGGCACCGCCGAATGCTTCTCGGGTGCAGCGTCGATGATCCAGACGTTGCGCTGCCGGTCGGCCAGGAATGCCGAAACGGCCAGGAGGAGGGCTCCCGCTGCAACGATAAGAGCGACCAGGAGAGCGCCATCGACGCCATGAGAGTCTGCGAGGCTACCGGAGTGCGGCGTCGTTGCGCACGCCGACCGCAACGCTTCCCACGTCCTCGCCCGCAGGGGCGAGGACGCGTGGACCGGGCGTGAGTCACGCGTCCCTGCCACCCCATAGGGGTGTATGGACGGAGGAGCCCACCCAGCAGCCAGCTGGGCGCTACCTCCAAACCTGGTGAGGGACCTTGTTGTCGTTCCCCTGTGGGCCCATCAGCCCACTCCATGGCTCGGGCGGCGCACAGAGCCGGCGGGCACGAGATATGCGGAGGTGCCAGTGAAGGCAATCGTCGCGACGGATCCGGCCGCGGAAGCAGCCGGGATCACACTCGCGGAGCGGCCTGAGCCGACGCCGGCGATCAACGACGTCGTCGTGGAAGTCCATGCGTCGGGCTTCGTCCCCGCGGAGTGGAAGTGGCTCTCGACGTGGGTCGACCGCGCCGGTCGCGATCGAGCCCCGGCGATCATCGGTCACGAGTTCGCCGGAGTGGTCACCTCCCTGGGCTACGGCACGACGGGGCTCTCGCTTGGACAGCGGGTGTTCGGGATCACGGACTGGCACCGCGATGGAACCCTGGCCGAGTACGCGGCCGTGGAGGCGCGCAACCTGGCGCCGCTGCCGGGGAACGTCGACTTCAGGGTGGGTGCGAGCCTGCCGATCTCCGGTCTGACCGCCTGGCAAGGTCTGTTCCAGCACGGTCGTCTTCAGGCGGGGCAGAGCGTCCTCGCCCACGGCGCCGCCGGCGCAGTCGGCTCTGTGGTAACGCAGCTCGCCCGGGAGCTCGGCGCCTACGTCATCGGTACCGGGCGGGCGGCGGACCGCCAGGCGGCGCTCGACTTCGGCGCGAACGAGTTCCTCGACCTCGCCACCGAGGATCTCGACGACATCGGCGGGGTCGACGTGGTCTTCGATGTCCTCGGCGCTGACATCCAAAGGCGCTCGGCGAGAATCATCCGGCCTGGCGGGACGCTGGTGTCGGTGGTCGGGCCTGTTGAGGCTCGCCCTGTCGACGGATTGGCGGTCGACTTCGTCGTCGAGTCCGTTCCGAGTCAGCTGGTGGAGATCGTCGACCGGGTGCGGGACGGGCGCCTTCGCACGCACATCGGAACCGTCGCGACCCTCGACGACGCCGTCCCTGCGCTCAACCCGACCGAGCGGCGCAAGGGCAAGACCGTCATTCGCGTGCGCTCCTGAGCGCCCTGGAACGGGCCAACAGCGGTGGTGGCTGGACGACGGTCGCCGTGCCGTCTTCCTGGTGCAGACGCAGGGCTCTCGTCTGTCCAGCCAGTACTCATCGCGGCGCCGTACGCCGACGGCGATTCCTTGTCGGACACCGGGCAGGGAGAGGCCATGGGCAGGGCGCCGAAGCGGCCGGGCGTTCGGATCGTCAACGAACAGGACGTTCTCGCGGGGATGCGTGCGACCCAGGACAAGATCGCGGACGGGATCACCGCCTTCTCCGGGACCATGACGTTCGTGTATCTGCATGCCGCGTGGTTCACGGTGTGGATCGTGTGCAACGAGGGGGTCTTCGGGGACGGAGCGATCTGGGACCCGTTCTCTTCTGACTGCTCACCATGATCGTCAGCCTGGAGGCGATCTTCCTGCCCACCTTCGTCATGGTGAGCCAGAACCGCCAGGCCGCCCGCGAGAACGTCCGAGCCGACCTGGACTTCGAGACCAACGTGCGCTCGGAGGTGTGGTCCATCCACATGAGCCGCGCCCTCGGCGTCGACCCCGTTGAGGTCGAGCGCCGCGTCCAGGAGATGCTTGCCGAGAACCGCCTGCCTGGACGGCGCCGCCCGGCCTTCCACGGGAGGCTGAAGGTCCCGGATCCCACTGCATCGTCTCCCCTACGCGGACCACGGTCGCGTGGAAGCATGGAGGCATGTCCGGCCGAGCCGGACTTGTGCCCGAGGGAGTGAGCGCATGCGTCGTTCTCGCACCTCAGCCGGGGGGCCGGCCATGACCGACCACCACGGCCCGGTGCTCTCCTCCGACCTCGTGGGCACGTCGGAGAGCGGGGCCCAGCCCGACATCGACGTCGCCGCGCCGCACGATGTGCGCCGGGCGGCCGACCTGCTGCGCCTGCTGGTGTCCCTTGCCGCGCTCGGAGTGACGGTGCTGCTGGCGGTCGCCACCCGCGACTTCGCCCGCAAGGCCCAGCAGGGCCTGCTCTCCGCGGCCACTGCGCTGTCACCGGGGTTGCGCGACGGCCTCGTCGGCACGGTCCAGGTGATCGCCATTGTGGCGCCGGTCGCCGCCTTGGTCGTTCTCGTCGTACAGCGCCGCGTGGACGCGGTGTTGCGCGTGCTGCCCGCCGCAGCCCTGGGCGCGGCGATCGCCTGGACGCTCACCCGGCTCGCGCTGTCCGACAGCCGCCCCGAGCTGTGGCCGGAGGTCCTGGTGGGCCGCGGTGGGCTGGTGCACGCGGGCTGGCCGTCGGCGGTGTACCTGGCGGCCTGCGCCTCGGCGGTCATCGCCGCCGGACCGTGGCTGCTGCGGCCGTGGCGGCGGGCGCTGTGGGCCCTGGCCGTCGGCTGCGCCGCACTCGGCGTGCTGGCCGCCTCGCTCGTCCCGCTGGACGCGGTGGGTGCCCTCGCCGTGGGCGGCACCGCGGGATCGGCGGTCCTGCTCATGGCGGGCGGTCCGGCCGACCGCCCGCCACCCCGGGCCGTCGCGGATGCGCTCGTCGCCTGCGGGATCCCGCTCGCCGCCCTGCGCCAGGCGCCCGCCCAGCGGCAGCTCAGGGGCGAGGGGATGCTCTACGGCGCCGAGACCACCGAGGGTGCGCGGCTGACCGTCCGCGTCCTGGCCGCCGAGGACCGCAACCGCGACCTGTTTTTCCGGCTCGCCCGGCGCCTGCTGCTGCGGCATCCCGCCGACCCCGGCGAGCAGACGGCGCTTGGCGCTGCCGAGCACGAACTGCTCATGCTGGTCTTCGCCGGCCGTACCGGCGCCCGGGTCGCCGAGCCCGTCATCGCCTACCCCGTGACCGGCTCGAGTGCGCTGCTGGTGACCGTCGGGCAGGATGTCCCCATCCCGGACGAAGAATGGACCGATGCGCTGCTCGGCGCGGCGTGGACGTCGGTGGCCCGCCTGCAGGAACACCGGCTGGCGCACCGGGCGTTGCGCCCCGAGCACATTGTGCTCGCCCCGGACGGCAAGCCGCGTCTGACCGCCTTCGCACGGGCGCAGCTCAACGCGCCGCCCGAGGTCCTCGGTGCCGACCTGGCCGAACTCCTTGCCACGACCGCGGTACGGGTGGGACCGAGCCGGGCCACGGCCTGCGCGCTGGCCGGGCTTGGCCCCACGGTGCTGGCGACCGCCCTGCCGTATCTGCAGCCGCTGGCCCTGGTCGGCCCCGCGCGACGCGAGGTGGCCCGTTACGACCAGGCCCGCGCCGGCGAGGCCGCGCAGGGGGGCCGGCGTCGCACCTTGCGCCCGGGTGGCCGGCCGAACCTGATGCACGACCTCGCGGAGGAGGTGCGCACGGCGTGCGATGCCCCGGCGGCCAAGCCGGCCCAGCTCGCGCGGTTCACCTGGAAGAGCGTCCTGGGCCTGCTTGGCGCGTTCCTGGTGCTGCACCTGGTGTTGCCGCAGTTGGCCAACGCTCCGGCCGCGTTTGACGCATTGCGTGACGCCGAGTGGTGGTGGCTGCTCGCGGTCATGCCTGTCACGTTCGTCTCGCAGGCGTTCTCGACCTGTCTGCAACTGGGCAGTGTCCCCGGGCGGTTGCCGTTCTGGCCCACGTACCAGGTGCAGTTCGGGAGTTCGTTCCTGAACCGGATCACCCCGGGCAACGTCGGCGGCATGGCGCTGAATCTGCGCTATCTACAAAAGACGGGCATCGAGACGGGGGCGGCGACGGCCTCCATCGGGGTGCAGAGCCTGGCCGGGGCGGTCTCCAACGCGGTCGTCGCCGCCGTGTTCTTCGCCGCGGCCGGACAGCACCACGGCGGGGTGCACCTGGACCTGCCCGCAGGCAAGTACGCCCTGCCCGTGATCGCGCTTGTGCTGGCCGCCGGAGGGCTGCTCGGCCTCACCCCGCCGGGCCGGCGCTTCCTGCGGGAGAAGGTCTGGCCGTTCCTACGCGCAGCCGGGACGACCCTGACTGGCATCGCCTCCGACCCCGCCAAGATCGCGATCGGCGTCGTGGGTGCGCTCGGCCTGCCGCTCGTCCAGGTCGTCGGCCTCGCGCTGAGCCTGCACGCGCTCGGCGGCGACCTTCCCTTCGTACAGGTGGGAGCCGCCTACATGGCGGCCCGTCTGCTCGCCAACGCGGCGCCCGTCCCCGGCGGCCTGGGCGCCCTCGAGGCCGGCTTGATCGCCGCCCTCACCGCATTCGGCGTCCCCGCCGGCCCGGCGACCTCCGCGGTCCTGGTCTACCGGCTGCTCACCTTCTGGCTGAACGTCCCGCTGGGCGGGCTCGCCCTGGGCTTCGTACGGCGACGCGGCTATGTGTGAGACGTACGAGCGCCGCCCCTGGCCTCCCTGAGTGCGCTCCCGCGGCAGGCTGTCGTCAGGGGCGGCAATGCCGAAACTCCGCCACGGCCTTTCCGAGGTCGTGTTCGAGTTCGCCAGGCTTTTGGAGACCGCGGTCGGCCAGGTAATCCAGGCGCTCGCGCGTTTCGGGCAGGGCGTTCAGACCCTGAAACGTGGCGGCGTCGGAGCGCACGTGTGCGTGGTCCGCCGGCGTCAGGTCATTGATGGCGCGCTTGGCTGCCCTGATGCCCTCGGGCGGGAAGCCGGCGATGCGCTTGGCCAAGCGATCCACGAAGTCGTCCAGTTCGGTGTCGGGGCAGGGCACACAGCCGATGCCGCGCTCCTCCAGCGCCGCGCGCACTCTTGGGCTGACGCCGTAGACCTCGTCACCCGTGACCCGGCCGACGCGGTGTCCGGCATCCCAGCCGGTCCGCATGATCGGCCTCAGGACCCCGGCCCCCGGCCCAACTCCGTGTCGATGAAGTGACGCAGATGCCGCCGCGCGTCCTCCACCGTCAACGGCGGTGTCTGGCGCAGGCGTTGCAGGGCCAGGCCGTCGGCCAGGGCGGCGAAGCGGACGGTGAAGCCGTCCAGGTCCGCACAGGTGAAGTCGCCCTCGGCGATGGCGCGTTCGGCGAGGGTTTTGATCTGCCGGTGCCAGCTCTCGTAGCGGCGGTCCTGGCCGCGGGCGAACGCCGGGTCCGGGTGGTGCTCGCCGACGTTCCAGTACTCGAACCACATCCGCCAGTGCCGGTCGGTGTCCTCGGTGAACAGCGCGTCGACCAGCAGCCGCAGCCCCTCCGCCCCGCTGGTGGCCCGGTCCGCGGCCTCGCTCAGACCCGTGTAGTACCGCTCGATCTGCAGCACCATCGCCTCGGAGAGGATCTCCTGCACGCTGCCGAAGTGGTAGGTGACCGTGCCGACGGACACCCCGGCCGCGGCGGCGACGTCCCGGACCCCGACCGAGGCGTAGCCTCGCTCGGCGATCAGCGGGACCGCCGCCTCGACGATGAGCTTGCGACGCACCTCGGTGGGCTGCCGGGTGCGGTCGGCGGCGGCGACGGCGCGGCGCGGGCTCTTCTCGGCCTTCATCCCGACGTCCTCGGGGTGGTGCGGTGCCATGCGCGCTTGGCCACTGTCTCTCCGTTCGCCCGTGC
The DNA here is from genome assembly GCF_053593695.1 of Streptomyces sp. NPDC002144. Taxonomy (NCBI): domain Bacteria; kingdom Bacillati; phylum Actinomycetota; class Actinomycetes; order Kitasatosporales; family Streptomycetaceae; genus Streptomyces; species Streptomyces sp. NPDC002144. The sequence continues at coordinate 2,877 of NZ_JBSFDB010000059.1, read as the reverse complement.
TTCGAGGTGACTGTCCATGACGAACTCCGTGGCCGTGGCCCGCAGTTCCGTCCGTGCGACGATCTCCGCGTCCCATGGGGCCCCGTCCTCGCCGCGGGTCAGCCGGATCGTCCACTCGGAGACGGCCGAGGCCGAGAGGGGGTCGTCGCTGCGGATACGGTACGTCTCCCGGGCGTTCTCCTCGTATCGCAGTCCGTCGGGGTAGGTGCGGGAGCCGCCGTAGCGCGGGTCGACCTCCAGGGTCCACTCCCCCGCCGCCACGTCATGGGTGACCAGGCGTTCCGGGCGCGGCTCGGACTCGACGTCGTAGGTCACCGGGAGCGGGGGCGCCTGTTCCGGTTCCTCGAAGCGGATCGGCGGCCCCTCGCCGGGCGCGCGGACGGGCAGCACAAGGGCGCTGTGCGCCGGCAGCAGGGTCAGCTCGCCTCGTTCTCCGTGCGGCCACACCCACGGCCAGTACGTGTCCGATACGGCGACCCGGATGCGGTGGCCGGGCGGGAAGGCGTACCCGGTCGCGTTCAGCTCGAACTCGACGTCCTCGTACGTGCCCGGCGTCCACTCCACCGCCTTGTCCCGTCCGTGCCGTGCCAGCAGGTTGAGTACGCCCCGGGTGACGAGGGTCGACGAGCCGTCCGGGGCGACGTCGCACACGCGGGCGATCACATGGGCGCGGGGGGTGGCGCTGTCCAGGCGCAGCCGGACGCGCGGGCGGCCCAGGATCTCGACGCGTTCGGTCAGCGGCGCCGAGTCCAGGCAGACCGAACGGCCGTCCTCCTCCCGCTGGTCGGGCGCCAGATCGCTCGCGTTGCCGAACGGGAAGAAGCGGCCCGCGTCGATGCCGGTGTGGTGCGGGGAGCGGATGATGGCCCTTGACCCGCCCTCCACGCCCAGCGAGCGCTGCTGCCAGGTGACCCGCGACGACGGCCACTCCGTATCGCCGACCCACCGGCCCGGCATCTCCTTGTACGACGTCGCGGGCGGGACCGGGTCGTTGACCCAGGCGCGCAGCAGCGGTTCGCTCATCGCGCCTGTGTCCTCGCCTTTCAGCCAGTGGTCCCACCAGCGCAGCGTCTCCTGAAGGAAGCCGATCGCCGGGCCGGGCGGCAGGCCGCGGTCGGGGTATTGGTGGGACCAGGGTCCGATCAGGCCGCGTACGCGGTCGTGCGGCAGGTGCTCCACCAGCCGCAACACCGTGTCGCGGTAGGGGTCGTTCCAGCCGCCCACCGCCAACACCGCGGCCTGTACCGCGCCGTAGTCCTCGCACACGCTCCCGTGCCGCCAGTACTCGTCACGCTGCTGGTGGGCGAGCCACGTGTGCAGGAACGGGTCGAGGGCTTCGAGGCGCTCGCGCCACATCGGCAGCCAGCGGTCGGCGCCGACGTTCGCCGGGTCCGGCGGGCGGGCGGCGAAGGCGAGCATGGTGCCGGCCCAGGCGAGCATGTCGATGCCGAGGACGGCGCCGCCCATGTAGTGGACGTCGTTGTCGTAGCGGTCGTCGGTGGAGCAGACGGTGACGATCGCCTTGAGGGGTTCGGGGGCCAGGGCGGCGATCTGGAGGGAGTTGAAGCCGCCCCAGGAGATGCCGAACATGCCGACCTTGCCGGTGCACCAGGGCTGCCGGGCGAGCCAGTTGACGACGTCGACGCCGTCCGCCAGCTCCTGCGCGTCGTACTCGTCGCCCGGTGTGCCCTCACTGTCGCCGTGGCCGCGGATGTCGACGCGGACGGAGGCGTAGCCGTGGCCGGCGTACCAGGGGTGGCGCTGGGCGTCGCGCGGGGCCGACTATTGCACGGATCTTAGATGCTGCAGTCCCATTCATTTCTAAAACTTTCTTCTCCGCAGTCTTACCATTGGCCATTAACAAGTAGTCCATTTTTAATGTTCCTTTTAAAACTCTTCCTCCAGCAGATAATGAAGTTAAGTCTACCCCTAGCTTGTGAATTTTTGCTATTTTAATCTTAGCAACATCATTTGTATACCCTTCGCTTACAAGCCATTTTTTAATATTAATCAGTACAGTGTTATCTGCATCTGCCTCCTTAAGTGTGTTCCACCATGTATCCGCTATTGCCAAATTCAATGTAGCGGGCAGTTGCTCTTGTTTCAGTTGAATCGACCATGTGAATTTGTCCTTTGTTGCAGGGTTAAAATCAAATGTATCCTCCTTAACTGCGAAGTAAGATAATGCTGCACCACCCCATACACTGCTATTTAATTCTGTCCAGCCTCCATTACTTGCAGAAAACACGGCATCTATTAATGCTCCATTATATTTTATTACCATTCCTTCTGTTTCCTTAACAGCAGTATCCGATCGAGCATGATTTGCCGAACTTCCTCCATATACTTGCTTTGCAATCGTATCTACCATATTACTATCATTCATATGTTTAATTGCATACGTTCTTGCAGCAACGGTTTGTGCCTTAAGTGCCTCCATACTCCAAAGCGCAGGCATTTCTTGAGGAACCACTCCTCTTAAATATGTTTCTATATCGACTTTGTTAATTGGACGAACATATAAATTACCGTTTTTTGTATCTTTTTCGATAACAAATTGAAAGGAACCATTGTATTTGCGACCATTAACAGAAAGAGTTCCATCCGTTTTAACAGGAGCTGCAGAAATGCTACTTTCCTTTTCTATCAATACCTGTCCTTTGCTTGTTTCCATACTCAACTTACTGTTACTAAGCTTTATGACAGCTTCTGTTCCTGAAGTGACCTTTACACCGTTCGAAAGCTTATATTCTCCATTAAAAACTACCGTAATGGACGTTTTATTACCAAGATAATTAACTAATTTCACTTCAATTGTTGGTATAGTTGATGCAGCCCTTATCTTTTCAGGATAAATAGCTGCTCCAAAAAATAATG
>NZ_JBSFDB010000058.1:0-48686 GCF_053593695.1 Streptomyces sp. NPDC002144 | reverse complement strand
CGACGGACAACCGTCCGTCGCGCCACCGCCTTGTCCGCATACGTTCTTCCCGCTGCGAGCCGCCGGGTCAACGGCGGCTCCCCATGCGGGAGATCGGGGGTGCACTCGTGCGTATCGGACTGCTTACGGAGGGTGGCTATCCGTATGTGAGCGGTGACGCCAGGTTCTGGTGCGACCGGCTCGTGCGCGGGCTCGGGCAGCACGAGTTCGACCTCTACGCGCTCAGCCGCAGCGAGCGCCAGGAGGACGAGGGCTGGCTCCCGCTGCCGCCGCAGGTCAGCCGAGTGCGGACGGCCCCGCTGTGGACGGCGCGGGACGACGGTGTCGGGTACGGGCGGCGGGCGCGGCGCCGGTTCGCCGAGTGCTACGGCGAGCTGGCCGCCGTGATCTGCGGCTCCGGTGCCTCCACGGAGACGCCGACCGCCGAGGCGGACCGTTTCCGCAACGCGCTGTACGGGCTCGCCGAACTCGCCCGTGACGAGGGCGGGCTGGTGGGAGCGCTCCGCTCCGAGGGCGCCGTACGCGCCCTGGAGCGCGCCTGTCGTGCGCCGGGCGCGCTGCGGACGGCGCGCGAGGCGCGCGTACCTGATCTGCTCACCGTGGCCACCCACCTGGAACGCGCCCTGCGCCCCCTCTCGCTCGACTGGTACGAGGACGACGGACTCGGCGCCGTCGACCTCTGCCACGCGACCTCCGGCGGCCCCGCCGCCCTTCCCGCCCTGCTCGCCCGCCACTTCTCCGGCGTACCGCTGCTGCTGACCGAGTACGGCGTACGGCTGCGCACGCACTACCTCGCCGCGACGGACGCCCCGCCCGCCGTCCGGTCCCTGCTCGCCGCTTTCCAAGGCCGCCTCGCCACCGAGATCTACGACCGCGCCGCAGTCGTCACGCCCGGCAACGCGCACGCCCGCCGCTGGCAGGAGCGCTGTGGCGCCGACCGCGCCAAGATCCGTACGGTCTACCCGGGCATGGACGCATCCCCTTTCGCGGAGGTGGGCGAGTCCACGGAGGGCGCCGACCCCAACACCCTGGTGTGGGTCGGCCGGGTCGAGCCCGCCAAGGACCTGGTGTCGCTGCTGCACGCCTTCGCCGAGATCCGCAAGGACGAGTCGAAGGCCCGACTGCGGATCGTCGGAATCCCGGCCGGCCCCGAGGGTGAGGCCTACCTGGGGCACTGCCGGGCGCTCGCCGCCCAGCTCTTCCCCGACGAGGCCGAAGGCCCGCACTCCGTCGGCGACAACCCGGTCTCCTTCGAGGAGATCGGCGGCCCGGAACTGCCGACCCTGGCCGACGCGTACGCCGCCGGCGCCGTGACCCTGCTGTCCAGCGTCGTCGAGGGCTTCCCGGTCGGTCTGGTCGAGGCCATGTTCTGCGGGCGCGCCACGGTGTCCACCGACGTCGGCGCGGTCGTCGAGATCATCGGCGGCACGGGGCTCGTCGTACCGCCGCGCAACCCCCGGGCGTTCGCTGAGGCGTGCGTGGCGCTGCTGCGCGACCCCGAGCGCCGGGCGCGCCTGGGCGCGGCCGCACGCGCGCGTGCGCTCGAACTGTTCACCGTCGAGCAGAACGTCACGGCATTTCACGGCATTTACCTGGAGATCGTCTCGCGCACGCCGGTGCGCAGGGTCGTCCTCGACGGCGCCGGTGAGCCACGGCCCTTCGCCGCCCCGGCCGAGGCCCACGTCCCCGGCCGCTACACGCGCGTGGTGGCACGCGGCGGCCCCTCCTGGGCGGATGGCACCCCGGTACGGGCCACCACCCCGGCCGCGGAGGGGGCCCGATGAGCGGCCTGGGAGAACTGGACCACCCAGGCACGCCGGAGAGCCCCGGCGCCTGGGACGAGCGGTCAGAGCAGTGGATCACGCCCCCTGCCGAAACGGCCTCCGCTCCGCCCCGCCGCACCACCGCCGACCCGGTGCGAGCGCTGATGCACCGTCACCGGGACCTGTGCGAAGGAGCCGTGGACCCCCTGGAGATCGCCGCCGGTCTGGAGGCGCACGGCGTCACCGACCGCACCGCGGCCCGCTTCCGCCACCGGGACGTGTTCTCCCTGGCGGAGGAGATGTTCGCCCGCGCCGCCCACAACGAGGACCCACAGCACCGGCCCACCCCGACCCCCCGGGTACGCGCCGACTGGGTCCTGCTCACCCTCCTGCCGGGCACCGTCGCCACGGCGACCACGGCAGCCCTGCGCCTCACCCACGGCCAAACCCGCCTGGCCCTCGCCGCAGCAGGCATCCTCGCCCTGGCCCTCAGCGCCCGAGTCGCCCTCTCCCGCGGCCCCCTGGCCACCCCCCGCACTGCCACGAGCGCCTGGACGTACTGGCTCATCGCCTACACCGTCCTCGGCGACGGCCTCCTCCACGCGGCCATCACCGGCGGCCCCGACGCCCCACCCACCACCACCGCCTGGCCCATCACCACGGCCCCGGCCCTCGCCCTCGCCTGGTCATTGGCCCCCGCGGCCTGGACCACCCACCTCTTCACGACCCGAGCCCGCCACAGACTGCCCACAAGCCGCGGCCTACAGGACTTCGCCACCGCAGTACGCCCCGTCTTCCTGGGCACCTTCGCTCTCTACCTCGCCACCCTGACAGCCCTCTGCACCGCCACCCTCCCCGAACCCCCTGCCTACGCCCAGACCCTCCCCCTCGGCGCCCTGCTCCTCCTGGCCCGCCTCCTCACCATCCACGGCTTCCCCCGAGCCCCCAGGCTCGCCCTGGCCGCCGCAGCGACAGCCGAGGCAACGGCCCTGGCAACCCCCTTCGCTGCCCGCCTCCCCGGCTACGCCTTCCTGGCCACCCCCGTAGAGACCCTCGTCGACACCTGGGGCCCCGCCGCCGTCCCCGCCCTCACCTGCACGGCGGCAGCACTGCCCCTCCTGATCCACGCGACCCGCACCCTCACCAGGGCCTCGGCCCACGCGCCCGCGGAGCCCCAGTGCTGAGCCGCACCCGCGTACGGCGCGGAGGGGACGTGGCGGGGAGTGTCCGCCCGCTGCGGCGGGCGTCAACACCGCGCACCGCTACACCAACGGAACCGCCCGACCGAGGACGGACACCCCCCGCCACGGCCCCGCCCCACTCACCGCCCAGGCGCGCCGCGCACCCCCACGGCCCCGGCACATGCGCCGCAGGCACATCCGCCCCCGCAGCCGCAGGCACGCGTGGCCGTCGAGGCCCGCAAGCGTCCGCCCGCGCAGCGGCAGGCTCGTCCAGCCGCAGCCGCAGCCGCAGCCGCAGCCGCAGCCGCCGCAGCCCCGCCCGCAAAGCCGTCGACGCACCCGGCCGACAGGCCGCCCGCACACCCACCCCCCAGCCCGCCACCCCCCGGTGCCCCAAACCCGGCGCCCCGCCAAAGCGCCGCAGGCACCCGCACCGCCCCCTCCAAAGGAGAACCCCAGATGATCACCTCCCGACCCGACGCCTCGGCCCCGGGAGCCGCCCGATGAGAGTCCTGCTGATCGGAGCCAACGGCTACCTCGGCCGCTTCGTCGCCGACCGCCTGCTCGCCGACCCGGCCGTCCAGCTCACCGCCCTCGGCCGCGGCGACGACGCCGACGTCCGCTTCGACCTCGCCGCGGGCAGCCCCGGCGCCCTCACCCGCTTCCTCGACGCGGTCCACCCCGGCGTCGTCATCAACTGCGCCGGCACCACCCGCGGCGGCGCCCGGGAACTCACCCGCCACAACACCGTCGCCGTCGCCACCGTCTGCGAGGCCCTCCGCCGCAGCGGCTGCGGCGCCCGGCTCGTCCAGATCGGCTGCGGCGCGGAGTACGGCCCGAGCCAACCCGGCTCCTCCACCGCGGAGGACGCCGTGCCCCGCCCCGGCGGCCCGTACGGCGTCAGCAAGCTCGCCGCCACCGAACTGGTCCTCGGCTCCGGCCTGGACGCGGTCGTGCTCCGCGTCTTCTCCCCGGCCGGCCCCGGCACCCCCGCCGGATCACCGCTCGGCCGCCTCGCGGAGGCCATGCGCCGCGCCATGCAGTCCGGCGACGGCGAACTCAAGCTCGGCGGCCTCGGCGCACAGCGCGACTTCGTCGACGTACGTGACGTGGCCCGCGCGGTCCACGCCGCGAGCCTCTCCGCCGCACAGGGCGTCATCAACATCGGCTCGGGCCGCGCGGTGCGTCTGCGCGACGCCGCCACCACCCTCGCCCGCGTCGCCGGATACGGCGGCGCACTGCACGAGCTCGACGGCCCGCCCGGACCGCTGCGCGCCGCCATCGGCCACCCGCGCGCGGACTCCGACCACGCGGCCCCGGTGGCGTACCCGTACCCCGACGGCTGCGGCAGCTGGCAGCAGGCCGATGTGCGCACCGCGCGCGACCGGCTCGGCTGGCGGCCCCGGATCAACCTCGAAGAGTCCCTGGCCGACATCTGGATGGAGGCGGCATGCCGCATCTGACCAGCACCACAGCAGGCACCACGAGCACCGGCGTCCGCACCGGCTTCGGCGTCCCCGGATACGCCCACCCCCTTGTCGCTCCCACCGAGTGGGGCGAACTCGCCCGCCCCGGAACCCCGCTGCACTGGGTCGTCCTCAACGTCGCCGACGGCCCCGGCAGCCGGCCCGACCCGCACTGTCTGGAGGCGGCCGGACGCCTGCGCAACGCGGGCGTGAGCGTCCTCGGCCATCTCGACGCCGCCCGCGGAGCCCGCGGCTTCGTCGAACTGGTCCATGACGCGAACCGCTACCTCGACTGGTACCAGGTCGACGGCTTCCTCGTGGACCGCTGCCCGACCGAGCGCGCCTGTCTCCCGGCGATCCACCGCACCGTCACCACCCTGCGCACGGTCCGGGAGGACGCCCACATCGTCCTCGGCCACGGCACCCACCCGTATCCCGGCTACGCCGAGTGCGCCGACCAACTCGTCACCTTCTCCGGGTCCTGGAACGAGTACCGCTGGTCGCAGGTGGCGGAGTGGACCGCCGACCATCCGCCCGAGCGCTTCTGCCACCTGGTCCATGGAGTGCCCCGCCCGCACCTGGAGGAGGCCTTGCGCATCGCCCGCTGGCAGGGCGCGGCGACCGTCTGGTTCACCGACCGCACGGGCCACGGCGGACGCACCGACCCCTGGCAGACCATGCCCGGCTACTGGGACGAGATCGTCTCGCGGATCGGGACGGGTGTCTCGGAATGAAGAAGGCCGTGGCAGTGTTACAGGGAGAACAACTGTAGTGATTGACCGATCAACGGAGTCCCCGTGTCGCTGCCACCCCTGGTCGAGCCAGCCTCTGAGCTCACCGTAGACGAGGTCCGCAGGTACTCCCGCCACCTGATCATCCCGGACGTCGGGATGGACGGGCAGAAGCGGCTGAAGAACGCCAAGGTGCTCTGTGTCGGCGCCGGCGGCCTGGGCTCGCCGGCGCTGATGTACCTGGCCGCCGCGGGCGTCGGCACCCTCGGCATCGTGGAGTTCGACGAGGTCGACGAGTCGAACCTGCAGCGCCAGATCATTCACAGCCAGGCCGACATCGGCCGCTCCAAGGCCGAGTCCGCCCGTGACTCCGTCCTCGGCATCAACCCGTACGTGAACGTGATCCTTCACGAGGAGCGGCTCGAGGCCGACAACGTGATGGACATCTTCAGCCAGTACGACCTGATCGTCGACGGCACGGACAACTTCGCCACCCGTTACCTGGTCAACGACGCGTGCGTGCTGCTGAACAAGCCGTACGTGTGGGGCTCGATCTACCGCTTCGACGGTCAGGCCTCCGTCTTCTGGTCCGAGCACGGCCCCTGCTACCGCTGCCTCTACCCGGAGCCCCCGCCGCCGGGCATGGTCCCCTCCTGCGCCGAGGGCGGCGTGCTGGGCGTGCTGTGCGCGTCCATCGGCTCCATCCAGGTCACCGAGGCCATCAAGGTCCTCACCGGCACCGGCGAGCCGCTGGTCGGCCGACTGATGATCTACGACGCCCTGGAGATGCAGTACCGCCAGGTCAAGGTCCGCAAGGACCCGAACTGCGCCGTCTGCGGCGAGAACCCGACCGTCACCGAGCTCATCGACTACGAGGCCTTCTGCGGCGTCGTCTCCGAGGAGGCCCAGGAGGCTGCGGCCGGCTCGACGATCACCCCCAAGCAGCTCAAGGAGTGGATCGACGACGGCGAGAACATCGAGATCATCGACGTCCGCGAGATCAACGAGTACGAGATCGTCTCGATCCCCGGCGCCAAGCTGATCCCGAAGAACGAGTTCCTCATGGGCACCGCCCTGGAGACCCTCCCGCAGGACAAGAAGATCGTCCTGCACTGCAAGACGGGTGTCCGCAGTGCGGAAGTCCTCGCGGTCCTGAAGTCCGCGGGCTTCTCCGACGCCGTCCACGTGGGCGGCGGCGTGATCGGCTGGGTCAACCAGATCGAACCGCACAAGCCGGTCTACTAGACCCAGGCTCTCCCGGAAAGGGCTCGGCACGGTGCGTGCCGGGCCCTTTTCCGTCGCCCTGGCGAGAAGCGCCTCAGGTGCCGGAGCCCGGGCTACGAGGAGCAGACCTTCCCGTCCCGCGGCACCGTCCCGTCCAGCAGGTACGCGTTCACCGTCGAGTCGACGCAGTCGCTCCCGCTTCCGTACGCCCCGTGTCCCTCGCCCTTCCAGGTGAGCTCCACACCGACGCCCTTGCCCAGTTCGTCGGCCATCTTCCGGGCGCCCTCGTACGGCGTCGCCGGGTCGCCGGTGTTGCCGACCACCAGGATCGGCGCCGCACCGGCCGCGCTCACCTCCGGGGTGTCGTACTGCCCGGAGACCGGCCAGTCGTGGCACCAGCCGGCCGTGTCCCAGCCGAGGAAGTCCCCGAACACCGGCGAGATCTTCTCGAACGTCGGCAGCAGCTTCTTGGTCTGTTCGGCGGTCGGCCGCTGCCTGTCGTCCAGGCACGATATGACCCGTTGCGAGTGGGTCGTCGTGCCGTAGTGCCCGGAGGCGTCGCGTTCGTTGTAGCCGTCGGCGAGTTGCAGCAGCTCCGAGCCGTCGCCCTGGTGCGCCGCGTCCAGGGCGCTGGTCAGGGTCGGCCAGCCGGACTTGCTGTACAGCGGCAGGACGATGCCGGTGAGGGCGAGCGACTGGGTCAGCTTGCGACCGGACGACGTCGGCAGCGGGGCCGCGTCGAGCCGCTTCACCATGTCCGCGATCTTCCGGGTGCCCTGCTTCGGGTCCTGGCCGGTCGACTTCAGGTAGTCGTCCAGGGCCCGCTGGAACCCCCTTGCCTGGTTCTCCGCGTGTCCCACCGAGTCGGCGGTCGGGTCGACGACCGCGTCCAGGATCAGCCGCCCCACGTTCTTGGGGAACAGATGGGCGTAGACACCGCCCAGCTCGGTGCCGTACGAGATGCCGAAGTAGTGCATTTCGGTGTCGCCGAGTACCTGGCGCATCAGGTCCATGTCGCGGGCGGTGTCGGTCGTCGACACGTGCGCCAGCAGACTCCCGGCGGCCTTCTGGCAGCCCTTGCCGAAGGAGACCGCGTCCTGGAAGTACGCGTTCTCCTCGGCCGCGGTGTCGGGTGTGGCGTCGATGTCCTCCGCGGCCTGGATGGCCTTGTCATTGCGGCAGCGCACGCCCTCGCTGGCGGCCACCCCGCGCGGGTCCCAGCTCACCAGGTCGTAGCGCTCGCGCAGCTTGGACACCGTGGCCGCGTACTGCGGCATCATGGACACGCCCGAGCCGCCCGGGCCGCCGAAGTTGAACAGCAGCGAGCCGATGCGCTTGCCCCCGTTCGCCCGGGCGCGGATGAGGGCGAGGTCGATGGTGCGACCGTCCGGCTTCGACCAGTCCAGCGGGGCCTTGAGGGTCGCGCACTGCCAGTCGCTGCCCGGGGCGGGGGAGTCCGCGGTGGCCTTGCAGCGCCCCCAGGCGAGCTTCTGCCCGGTCAGTGAGGACGGCAGCGCGGCGGTCGTACCCGAGGAGCCGGCCGACGGCGAGGCGGCCGCGGTCGTCTTGCCGCCTCCCTTATCGCTCTTGTCGTCGGACGACGAGCCTCCGCCACATCCGGCCACCAGCAGTGCGGCGGCGGCCCCGAACGCCGTCCACCGTACGAATCGCGCCATGTGCGTTCCCCCCTGAAAGGCCGTCCGCACCGTGCGGCGAACGGCTGTCCGGCCATAGTAGGCGGAGCACGTCGGACCCGCGCAGTCCTGTGGATAACCTTCTGACCTGCGCATTCAACCGGAATCCGGTCGGCCGTCAGGAGCAGACGGTTCCGGCCGGCGGCACCTTCCCGTCCAGCAGATAGCCGTTCACCGCGCTCTGCACGCACTTGTTCTTGCTGTCGTACGCGCCATGCCCCTGGCCCTTGTACGTCAGCTCGACGCCGACGCCCTTGCCCAGCGCGTCCACCATCCTGCGCGCGCCCTCGTACGGCGTGGCCGGGTCACCGGTGTTGCCCACGACCAGGATCGGCGCGGCACCTGGCGCGCTCACGTCGGGGTGATCGGCAGCGCCCGCGACCGCCCAGTCGGTGCAGCTGAGCATGCCCCAGGCGAGGAAGTCCCCGAACAGCGGAGAGGCGGCCTGGAACTCGGGCAGCTTCCCCTCCACGTACCCGGGGCTGTAGCGGGGCTTCTCGTCGGCGCAGTTGATGGAGATGTTGGCCGCGGTGATGTTGCTGTACTCGCCGTTCTGGTTGCGCCCGTTCATCGAGTCGGACAGCAGCATCAGGACCTGGCCGTCGCCCTGGTACGCCTGCTCCAGGCCCTCGGTGAGGTATTGCCAGAAGTCCTTCGAGTACAGGGCCTGCGCGATGCCGTTGGTGGCGGCGCTCTGGGTCAGCTGACGGGGGAGGATGCCGGGGATCGGCTTGCTGTCGAGGTTCTTCAGCAGGGTGGCGATACGGTTCTTCACGTCCTGCGCGCTGTCGCCGACCGGGCACGGCTCGGCCTTCGACGTGCAGTCCTCGGCGAAGTTGTCGAGCGCCAGCTGGAAGCCCTTGGCCTGTCCGAGCGAGGCCTGCTCCGGGTTCTGCGTCGGGTCGACGACCGCGTCGAAGACGGCACGGCCCACGTGCCCCGGGAACAGGTGGGCGTAGACACCGCCGAGTTCGGTGCCGTAGGAGATGCCGAAGTAGTAGAGCTTCTTGTCACCCAGGATCTGGCGCATCAGGTCCATGTCACGGGCCGCGTCCGTGGTTCGCACATGGGGCAGCACCTTCTTGGAGTGCTTCTCGCAGGCCGCGTTGAACTTCTTGGTGTTGTCCAGGTACTCGGTGCGCTCGCCGGCGTCGTCGGGGGTCGCGTCCTGCTGGAAGTAGGCGTCGAGCTGCTGGTCGTTCTCGCACTCCACGGGTGCGCTGCGGCCGACTCCGCGCGGGTCGAAGCTGACCAAGTCGTAGCGGGTGCGCAGCTTCGCGTAGTCCGCTCCGAAGGCGGGCAGCGTGGTGACGCCGGAACCGCCGGGGCCGCCGAAGTTGAACACGAGCGAGCCGATGCGCCTGTTCGCGGCGCCGCTCGTTTTCGCCCGGATCAGCGCGATGCCGATGGTGTCGCCCTTGGGCTTGTTCCAGTCGAGAGGCGCCTTCATGGTGGCGCACTGCCAGGTGCCGCCGTTGGGCAGCGGCGAGGGGGTGTCGCCACCGCCCTCCGCCGCGTTCGGGGCCGGACAGTCCTTCCAGTCCAGTTTCTGCGCCGACAGGTCCCCGTCCTCGTCGTCGCCGCTGGTACAGCCGGCCAGCACGGAGGACAGCAGCACGGCGGTGGCGGTCAGCGCAGCGGCACGCGCGCGTGGATGCTTCGGCATGCTTCCATCCTGCGGTCGCCTCCGGTCCGGCGCTCGGGACACGGGCCGTATGAGGTACGCGCGCGTACGGCCTTCGTACCCCCGGCTGTCGTACTAGAGCGCGCCCTTGCGGGACAGCTGGTTGAAGGCCAGCCAGCCCGGCAGGACCGGCAGCCACAGCGTCAGCAGCCGGAACAGCAGCACGGCCGGGGCGGCGACCTCCTTGGGCAGGCCCACGGCGATCAGACCGACCGTCAGGGTGGCCTCCACCGCGCCGACGCCGCCGGGGGTCGGGGCGGCCGAGCCGAGCGCGTTGCCGGCGAGGAAGACGACGGCGACGCTGGCGATGCTGAGCGAGGTTCCCTGCTGGCCGAAGGCGCGGATCGAGGCGTCCAGGCACATCACGAAGCAGGCGGTCAGCAGCAGCATGCCGCCGATGCCGGTGACCAGCTTCTGCGGCCGCTGCAGCACGTCCAGCATGCGCGGCACGACACCCGCGAAGAGCGAGCGCACGCGCGTGACGACGAACTTCCGCAGGAACGGCACCGAGGTGACCACGAGGACGAGCACCGCCACGGTCAGCAGACCCGCGATGACCGTACGGGACGGCGACAGCGACGGCGTCTTCTCGGTGCCGGTCAGATAGCCGAACGACAGCAGCATGAGGATGTGGCAGCCGAGCCCGAACAGCTGCGAGGCGCCCACACTGGCGACCGCGAGCCCGGGCCGCACGCCTGCGCGTTGCAGGAAGCGCGTGTTGAGCGCCACACCGCCGACCGCGGCCGGCGCGACGATCTTGACGAACGACCCGGCGACCTGCGCCCCCACGGCCCGCAGGAACGGCACCCGCTCCGGCACGAACCCGAGCAGCGCCATCGCCGCCGCGAAGTAGCTGCCCGCCGAGAACACCACGGCCGCCAGCACCCAGCCCCACTGCGCGTTCTCGATCAGTGGCCCGAACTCGATGTGGGTGAGCTGCGTCAGCAGGAAGTAGGCGCCGATGGCGCCCGCGATGAGACTGATCAGGGTGCGCGGCCGCACCCGTTCGAGCCGGGCCGGCTCGACCGGCGCCTGCGGTCTGATGAGGAGCACCTGGTGCCGGATCTGCGTCAGCAGATCCTCCTCGCGCGCTTCCTCGATGGCCTCGTCGATGGCCCGCTTCTCGGCCCGCTGCTCCGCCCGTACGGCCTTCTTGTCGGGTTTCTCGAGTTCGGGGCGGGTGTGCTCCTCGGCCGCTTCCAGACGGGCCTGCTTGGCCTGCCGGGACGCCTCCAGGACCGCTTCCCGCTCGCGCTGGGCCCGCTCCCTGGCCAGCCTGCGCAGGGTCGCGCGGGAGGTGCGGCTGAGCGCGATGGGCTGCAGCATCGGCAGACAGTCGGCCACGGCGTCCGGGCCGAGCACGCCCACCGCCGAGGCCACCGCCCGCTCCGCGCCCACCCGCAGGCCGAGCGTCACCAGGAGCTGCGAGACGTCCATGCGCAGCAGCAGATCGCCGGCCGCGATCTCGCCGACCCGCAGGTCGGTCAGGATGACCGTGCCGGAACGATCCACCAGAATCGCGTCGCCCACCAGCCTGCGGTGCGCGATGCGCCGGGACTGCAGCGCCCGTACCTGGTGCCAGGTGTCGTGCAGCAGCGCGTCGGTGATCTCGTCGTCCGCCAGGGAGTCGAGCGTGCGTCCGCCGGTGTGCTCATAGACCAGCATCACCGCGTCCGGGCCGAGTTCGGAGGTCGCGATCAGCTTGGGGGCGTTGGCACCGGCCGCGATGGCCGCGTACGCCAGCAGCGCCTCCTGCTCCAGGGCCTGGCGCAGCGACTGGAGGCTGCTGCGGGTGGCGAAGCCGCGCAGGGTCAGGTTGCGCCACGCGCGGTAGAAGAAGCCCTGCGCCTGCTGCTCCCGGTCGACCACCGTGACGTCCAGCGGCGGGCCGTCCTCGAGGGTGACGAAGTAGCGCCGGCCCCGGTCTCCGGTCTCCGGGTTCTCCGGCATCTCCTCGCGGGCCGCCGTCACCGGGCGGAACCCCACGTGCCGCAGGCCCGCCATCAGCGTCCGCCCGGTGGGGCGGACATTGGGCGAGCCGACCGCGTAGAGCGTTCCGTAGGCGATGCTCCAGCCGATCAGCACCGTCAGGATGATCGAGAACGGTGTCGTGTAGCCGGTGACGAGCATGGAGAACGCGTCGAGGAGCAGCACGATCCACAGCACCGCGCGCCAGCGCGGCCGCCGGGACATGCCGACGGCGGTCATGTACGCGATGACCGGGGCGAGATAGCCGTGCACCGGGTCGGTCAGCGCGTGGATGTCGCCGGGGGAGGGCTGGGTGAGCGCCTCCTGGATGGAGCCCGGGGCGCCCTTGGCCACCCACAGGTCGGTCGCGAGCGTCACGCCGTGTGCCAGGACCGCCGCGAGCACACCGTCGGCGATGCGCAGCCCGTCCCGCTTGATCAGCCGCTCGATCGCGAAGGCGACCGGCACCAGCAGGATCGCGATGCTGGAGGCCAGCCCGGCGATCTTGATGAGCAGGTCGGGTGCCTGACCGGTGCCCTTGTTGATGTCCTGTTCGAGCCCCGAGGTGGTGCCGTGCGCGAACGCGGCGATCGCGAGGAGCAGGATGATCCCGAGCAGCCCGACCAGAAGGCGCATCAGGTCGGAGGGCCGGTGCACGCGCGCGGGCAGGAGCGGTTCGTCGCCCTCCACCTCGTCGATGTGGGCCTCTTCGACGAACTGCGCGTCGTCCCCGCCGGGTTCCTTCCCGGAGGCGTTCCCGGAGGCGTTCTCGGTGTCGGGGTCGGTGTCCGGGCGCGACGAAGCGTCGGACGCGTTCTGCGCGTCCTCCGGGTGCACACCCTGCTGCTTCATCGTCTCTTCTTGATCTCGTATCACCGGTCACCGCTCGCATGATGGTGGCATGTCCCACCGACACACGGGGGCATCAGGGTGCGGACGCGGGGGCGCACAGTCTGCCCGAAGGCGCGCGCGGGGGCGAGGGATACGCACAGTGGCCAGCGCGTCACACTGTCGGTGGGGTGCGGCAGGATGGGCCGGATGAGTGAGGAGAGCCTGCCGCCCGAGGACGGTCCGGACGCGCTGCCGGAGTACGCCGAGCGCGTCCTCGAGGTCGCCGAACTGATCCCGCCCGGGCGTGTCTTGACGTACGGCGACGTCGCCGAGTGGCTGGAGGAGGGCGGCCCGCGCCAGGTGGGCCGGGTGATGGCCCTCTACGGGGGAGCGGTGCCGTGGTGGCGCGTGGTCCGCGCGGACGGCGTCCTGCTCCCGGGGCACGAACTGCGCGCGCTCGATCACTACCGCGTCGAGGGCACACCGCTGAAGGAGGCGAGCAGGGCAGCCGAGGGCCATCTGCCGCGCCTCGACATGAAACGGGCGCGGTGGGACGGCGGCGGACGCGCGGAGGGTCACACCTGACAGCTTCCGCCATCGGGCGAACCCGTGTGTGACCCGTGATCCGTACGGGGGAAGCGGGGCACGTCCGTGCCATGACGTACGTTCGTGGGGCGAGGGGCGTACGTGTCGCGAGTGGCCGGAGGGAAGAAGCGGAAGCTCTGCTTCCGAGTCGTCCGTCGGCGTAGCGTCGGCTGCGCGTTCCCCCCTCACCCCCCGATCACCGCCCTGCACGCACGGTGGTCCGACAACCAGCACACCCACCAGGACCGGCGAACCACGTGAGCTCCTCTTCCTCCACCAGGCGCCTGTCGCACCCCCCGGTGCGACAGGGGAACCGTGGCGCTTACCGACTGGTGCGTACCCCGCCCGCCCGACCGGTCCCCCCTCGTCTGGACGCCGCACAGCGCTCCGTGGTTGACCACACCGCCGGTCCGCTGCTCGTGCTGGCAGGGCCGGGCACCGGAAAGACCACCACGCTGGTCGAGTCGGTGGCGGCGCGAATCGCCCGTGGCGGTGACCCCGAGCGCATCCTGGTGCTGACGTTCAGCCGCAAGGCGGCCGTCGAACTGCGCGACCGCATGGCCCTGCGCGTGGGGGCCGCCCGCGCGCCCCGGGCGACCACCTTCCATTCGTTCTGCTACGCCCTGGTCCGCGCCCACCAGGACACCGACCTCTTCGTGGAGCCGCTGCGGCTGCTGTCCGGTCCCGAGCAGGACGTCGCCGTCCGTGAACTGCTCGCCGGTCAGCCAGACCTGCAGCGGCTCGGTCTCACGCACGTGCGCTGGCCCGACGAACTGCGCGCCTGTCTGACCACCAGGGGCTTCGCCGACGAGGTCCGGGCCGTCCTCGCCCGCAGCCGTGAACTGGGGCTCGGCCCCGGTGCCCTGGACGCCTTCGCCCGACGCATCGGGCGCCCCGACTGGCGTGCCGCGGCCGCCTTCCTCGCCGAGTACCTGGACGTGCTCGACATGCAGGGCGTGCTCGACTACGCGGAACTGGTCCATCGCGCGGTCCTCCTCGCCCGCCGCCCCGAGGTCGCCGAACGGCTGGCGGCGCAGTACGACGCCGTACTGGTGGACGAGTACCAGGACACCGACGCGGCCCAGGTACGGCTGCTGCACGCCCTCGCGGGCGGCGGCCGCACCCTGGTCGCCTTCGGCGACCCCGACCAGTCGATCTACGCGTTCCGTGGCGCCGACGTCAACGGCATCCTGGAGTTCCCGGAGACCTTCCCGCGCGCGGACGGCCGTCCGGCGCCCGTGGAGGTCCTGCGCACCTCCCGTCGCTCCGGCGCCGCCCTGCTCGCCGCGACCCGACTGCTCACCCAGCGCATGCCCCTGACCCGCCTTC
This sequence comes from Streptomyces sp. NPDC002144, assembly GCF_053593695.1. Taxonomy (NCBI): domain Bacteria; kingdom Bacillati; phylum Actinomycetota; class Actinomycetes; order Kitasatosporales; family Streptomycetaceae; genus Streptomyces; species Streptomyces sp. NPDC002144. The sequence goes on along the minus strand of NZ_JBSFDB010000058.1, from coordinate 34,230 downwards.
CGGCGGAGAAGGTACGCGCGCACCGCGAGCTCGCCCCGGTACGGGACGGCGGCCGCGTCGAGGTCTTCACGTATCCGACGCCCGGTACGGAACTCGACAACATCGCCGACATCCTCCGCCGGGCCCACCTGGAGGACGGCGTCCCCTGGGGCGAGATGGCCGTCCTGGTCCGCGCCGGCTCCCGCACCATCCCGACGGTTCGCCGAGCCCTCACCGCGGCCGGCGTGCCCCTGGACATCGACGGCGACGACCTCCCCCTGCGCCACGAACCGGCGGTGGCCCCCCTGCTGACGGCCCTACGGGCGGTGGCGAGGGCGGAGACGGCCTCAGCAGTGGCCGACGGGGGCGTACGGGGTGACGACGAGGACGGGAACGGGCCCTGCTGGCTCGACACCGAAACCGCCCTCAGCCTCCTCGCCTCACCCCTCGCCGGGATGGACGCCGCCGACCTGCGCCGTCTCGGCCGTGCTCTGCGCGACGAGGAGCGGGCCGGGGGCAACCCCCTGCCGCCGCCGTCCGACGAACTGCTCACGAGGGCGCTCGCCGAGCCGGAGCGCCTGGCGGTGCACGACCCCGCGTACGCGCGTGGCGCCCAGCGGCTCGGCGCGCTGCTGCGCAAGGCCCGGGAGCGCCTCGCGGGCGGCGGTACGGCCGAAGAGGCGCTGTGGGACCTGTGGGAGGGCACACCCTGGCCCGCGCGTCTGGAGCGGTCCGCCCGGCGCGGCGGCGCGGCCGGACGCAACGCCGACCGTGATCTGGACGCCGTCTGCGCGCTGTTCGCGACCGCCGCGCGCGCGGAGGAGCGCACCGGCGGCCGGGGCGCCTTCAACTTCCTGGAGGAGATCGACGCCGAGGACATCGCCGCCGACACCCTCACACGACGTGCCGTGCGCCCGGACGCCGTGCGCCTGATGACCGCGCACCGCTCCAAGGGGCTGGAGTGGCGTCTGGTCGTCGTCGCCGGCGTGCAGGAGGGCCTGTGGCCCGACCTGCGCCGCCGCGGCTCGCTGCTGGAGGCCGACCGCATCGGGCGCGACGGACTCGCCGAACCACTCACCCCGGGCGCGCTGCTCGCGGAGGAGCGCCGCCTGTTCTACGTCGCCGCCACACGCGCGCGTGAACGGCTCGTCGTCACCGCCGTGAAGGCGGCCGCCGACGACGGCGACCAGCCCTCCCGCTTCCTCACCGAACTCGGCGTCGACCCCAGGGACGTCACCGGCCGCCCCCGCCGCCCGCTCTCCGTCGCCGCGCTCGTCGCCGAACTGCGCGCCACGACGGTCGACCCGCGTGTCTCGGACACCCTCAGGGAGGCCGCCGCGCACCGGCTGGCCCGTCTCGCCGCGCTCGCCGACGAGGACGGCCGCCCGCTCGTCCCCTCGGCCCATCCCTACCGCTGGTGGGGCATGTACGAGCCGACCGAGAGCAAGGTGCCCCTGCGCAACCGCGACCAGCCCGTCGTGCTCTCCGGCAGCGCCCTCGACCAGCTCGCCAACACCTGCGCCCTGCAGTGGTTCCTGGGCCGCGAGGTGAAGGCCGACGCACCGGCGACGGCCGCTCAGGGCTTCGGCAACGTCGTGCACGTCCTCGCCGACGAGGTCGCCTCCGGGCACACCCCCGCCGATCTCGCCGTCCTCATGGAGCGCCTCGACTCCGTGTGGAACGCGCTCGCCTTCGACGCGCCGTGGAAGTCGGCGCAGGAGAAGGAGAACGCGCGCGTGGCGCTCGAACGCTTCCTGAAGTGGCACGTCATGGACCGCACCGGCCGCACCCCCGTGGCCAGCGAGCACGACTTCGACGTCACCCTCGAAGCGGGCGACTACGAGGTCCGTATCCGCGGCCAGATGGACCGCGTGGAGACGGACGGCGAAGGGCGGGCCTACGTCGTCGACTTCAAGACCGGCAAACAGCCCCTCAGCAAGGCCGAGGTGGCCCGCCACCCCCAGCTCGCCGTCTACCAGCTCGCCCTCCGTGAGGGCGCCGTGGACGAGGCGTTCGACGGAGCCCGCCCCGAGCCCGGCGGCGCCGAACTGGTCCAGCTGCGCCAGGGCGCCGCCCAGCGCGACGGCGGCGAGACCCTGCCCAGGGTGCAGGCTCAGGAACCGCTGGAAGGGGAGTGGGTCGGCGAGTTGCTGGCCACGGCCGCCGGGAAGGTGCTCGACGAACGGTTCACGCCGGCCACCGGGCAACACTGTGCCCACTGCGCTTTCCAGGCGTCCTGCAGTGCCCGGCCGGAGGGACGGCACGTCGTCGAGTGACCCGGGTGATCGACGACACCCCGCGCGCCGACCTGCGTTTTTCCCCGGCTCCGGGGGTGATCCGGTCTTCGCTGTCAGTGGCCGCCGCTAGCCTCTCTGACGTGCCGCCCCGTATCACCGATCCCGATCAGCTCAAGGAACTCCTCGGGATCCCGTTCACCCCGGAGCAGACGGACTGCATCATCGCGCCGCCCGCCCCGCAGGTGATCGTGGCCGGAGCCGGCTCGGGCAAGACGACGGTGATGGCGGCCCGCGTGGTCTGGCTGGTCGGCACCGGCCAGGTCGCCCCCGAGCAGGTGCTCGGCCTCACCTTCACCAACAAGGCGGCCGGCGAGCTCGCCGAACGCGTGCGCAAGGCGCTGATCAAGGCCGGCGTCACCGACCCGGACGTCATCGACCCCGACAACCCGCCGGGCGAGCCGGTGATCTCCACCTACCACGCCTTCGCGGGCCGCCTGTTGACCGACCACGGCCTGCGCATCGGCCTGGAGCCGGCCTCCCGGCTGCTCGCCGACGCCACCCGTTTCCAGCTCGCCGCGCGTGTGCTGAGGGAGGCCCCCGGCCCCTACCCCGCGCTCACCCGCTCCTTCGCCGACCTCGTCAGCGACCTGCTCGCCCTGGACTCCGAACTCGCCGAGCACCTCGTACGGCCCGAGGACGTGCGGACGTACGACGCCGGACTGCTCGCCACCCTGGAGGGTGTCCGGCTCAGCAACGACGCCCTGCGGCAGGTCCCCAAGGCCGCCGCCGCCCGCCGGGAACTCGCCGACCTGGTGGTCCGCTACCGCGCCGCCAAACGCGAACGCGACCTGCTCGACTTCGGCGACCAGATCGCCCTGTCCGCGCGGCTCGCGCGGATCCCCGAGGTGGGCCGGATCCTGCGCGACGAGTTCCGGGTGGTCCTCCTCGACGAGTACCAGGACACCTCGGTGGCCCAACGCGTCCTCCTGGCGGGCCTGTTCGGTGACGGCACCGGCCACCCGGTGACCGCCGTCGGCGACCCCTGCCAGGCGATCTACGGCTGGCGCGGCGCCTCCGTCGCCAACCTGGACGACTTCCCGGAGCACTTCGCGCACCCCGACGGGCGCCCCGCGACCCGTCAGGCGCTCAGCGAGAACCGGCGCAGCGGCGGCCGCCTCCTCGACCTCGCCAACGGCCTCGCCGAGCCCCTGCGGGCCATGCACGCGGGCGTGGAGGCCCTGCGGCCGGCCCCGGGCGCCGAGCGCGACGGCATGGTCCGCTGCGCGCTGCTGGCCACCCACGCCGAGGAGATCGAGTGGGTCGCCGACTCCATCGCCCACCTGGTGCGCACCGGCAAGGCGCCCGGCGAGATCGCCGTCCTGTGCCGTACGGCGACCGACTTCGCCGAGATCCAGGGCGCCCTGGTCGCCCGGGACGTCCCCGTCGAGGTCGTCGGCCTGTCCGGGCTGCTGCACCTGCCCGAGATCGCCGACCTGGTCGCCGTCTGCGAGGTCCTCCAGGACCCCGGAGCCAACGCCTCCCTGGTACGCCTGCTGACCGGCCCGCGCTGGCGCATCGGCCCGCGCGACCTCGCCCTCCTCGGGCGCCGCGCCCGCCTTCTCGTCGCCCACGCGCGCGTGGACACCGGCGACGACCGGGACCGCAGGCTCGCCGAGGCCGTGGAGGGGGTCGACCCGTCCGAGGTGATATCGCTCGCGGACGCCCTGGAGACCTTCCTGGAGCTGCCGCTGGACGCCGAGCAGGAGGACGACGGGCTGCCGTTCTCGCCGGACGCGCGCGTGCGCTTCGCCCGCCTCGCCGCCGAACTGCGCGATCTGCGCAGGTCGTTGGCGGACCCGCTGATGGACGTGCTGCACCGGGTCCTCGCCGTCACCGGCCTGGAGGTCGAGTTGTCGGCGTCCCCGCACGCCCTGGCCGCCCGGCGCCGCGAGACCCTGTCGAACTTCCTGGACATCGCCGCCTCCTTCGCGGCCGGCGACGGCGAGGCGACCCTGCTCGCCTTCCTGGGCTTCCTGCGGACGGCGGCCCAGTACGAGAAGGGCCTGGACAACGCCCTCCCGGGCGGCGAGAACACCGTGAAGGTGCTCACCGCCCACAAGTCCAAGGGCCTGGAGTGGGACGTCGTCGCCGTCCCCGGCCTGGTCAAGGACACCTTCCCCAGCACCAAGGGCCGGGAGAAGTGGACCGCGCAGGGCAAGGTGCTGCCGCACGAACTGCGGGGCGACGCCGACACCCTGCCCGACGTCACGTCGTGGGACGCGCGCGGCCTGAAGGCCTTCCAGGAGGCCATGAAGGACCACCAGCACACCGAGGAACTCCGCCTGGGCTACGTCACCTTCACCCGCCCCCGCACCCTCCTGCTCGGCTCCGGCCACTGGTGGGGCCCCACCCAGAAGAAACCGCGCGGCCCCTCCGACTTCCTGCGGGCCCTCCACGACCACTGCGAGGCCGGGTACGGCGAGATCGAGGCATGGGCCGACGAGCCGGCCGAGGACGCGGAGAACCCCGCCCTGCACGCCGCGGACGCCGACCAGGTCTGGCCCCTGCCCCTCGACGAGGCGTCCCTCACCCGTCGACGGGCCGCGGCCGAGACCGTCCTGGCCCACCTGGAGGACCTCGCCTCCCACGAGGACGGCCACCCCGCGGCCGTGCACGACCCCGACGACCACCAGGACCCGGACTGGCCGCCGCCCCCGGACGAGGACGAGCCGTACACGGAGGACGACTTCCCGGACGAGGAGCCCGCCGACTGGGACTCCTTGTCCACGGACCGCCCGACCGTCCCGCACCAGGCCGGAGCCCCGGAGCGCGGCATCGACGAGAGCGCACGCGCGCGTCGGACGGCGCCCGTGACGGCCCCCACCCGGCTCACCCCGGAGGAAGCCCGCGCCATCGCCTCCTGGGACCGCGACCTCGACGCCCTCACCGGTGAACTCCTGCGCGCGCGGGAGGCCGTCACCGACGTCCCCCTGCCCGCCTCGCTCACCGCCTCCCAGGTGCTGCGGCTGGCCGCCGACCCGGACGGTTTCGCACAGGAACTCGCCCGCCCCATACCACGCCCCCCGCAACCCGCCGCGCGCCGGGGCACCCGCTTCCACGCCTGGGTCGAGGCCCGCTTCGAGGAACTGACCCTGCCCGTGCTGGAGCCGGAGGAACTGCCCGGCAGCGAGGCAGAGATCGCCGACGAACGCGACCTGGAAGCCCTCAAGGACGCCTTCGAGCGCACCGAGTACGCCCACCGCACTCCCCACCGCGTCGAGGCACCCTTCCAGCTCGTCATCGCCGGCCGGGTGGTCCGGGGCCGGATCGACGCCGTCTACAAGGAGGGCGACGGCGAGGGGACGACGTACGAGATCGTCGACTGGAAGACCAGCCGCACCCGCACCGCCGACCCCCTCCAGCTCGCCCTGTACCGGCTCGCCTGGGCCGAGCAGCAGGGCGTTCCGCTGGAGTCCGTCAACGCGGCGTTCCTGTACGTCCGAACCGGTGAGGTAGTACGACCACAGGGTCTGCAGGACCGGGCCGCGCTGGAGCGGCTGCTGCTGGAGGGGCCGGCCGCGCAAGCAAACTGTGAGGAACCGCCCAACCAGGATGTCGGTGCGGGCCGATAGGCTCGTGACCATGAGCCAGTCCGTTGACAGTGCCGTCAGCGCCGTCCGCGCGTACATCGAGCAGCACCGTGCCGCCTTCCTCGAGGACCTCGCGGAATGGCTGCGCATTCCGTCCGTGTCGGCCCAGCCCGACCACGCGCCCGATGTACGCCGCAGCGCCGACTGGCTCGCCGCCAGGCTCCGGGAGACCGGCTTCCCGACCACGGAGGTCTGGGAGACCCCGGGTGCCCCCGCCGTCTTCGCCGAGTGGCCCGCCGCCGATCCGGGCGCACCGACGATCCTGGTGTACGGCCATCACGACGTCCAGCCCGCCGCCCTTGAAGACGGCTGGGACAGCGAGCCCTTCGAACCCGTCGTCCGCGACAACCGCCTCCACGCGCGCGGGGCGGCCGACGACAAGGGTCAGGTGTTCTTCCACACGCTCGGCGTCCGTGCCCACCTCGCCGCCACCGGCCGCACCGCCCCCGCGGTCACCCTGAAGCTCCTGGTCGAGGGGGAGGAGGAGTCCGGGTCGCCGCACTTCCGCGCCCTCGTCGAGCAGCACGCCGGCCGGCTGGCCGCCGACGCGGTGATCGTCTCCGACACCGGCATGTGGTCCGCGGACACCCCCACGGTGTGCACCGGCATGCGCGGCCTCGCCGAGTGCGAGATCCACTTCTTCGGCCCCGACCAGGACATCCACTCCGGCTCCTTCGGCGGTGCCGTGCCCAACCCGGCCACCGCGGCCGCCCGCCTGGTCGCCGCCCTGCACGACGAGCACGGGCGCGTGGCCGTCCCCGGCTTCTACGACGGCGTCGTCGAGCTCACCGACCGCGAATGCGAACTCTTCGCCGAGCTGCCCTTCGACGAGCAGGAGTGGCTGCGCACCGCCAGGTCCCACGCCACCCACGGCGAGGCCGGACACACCACCCTGGAGCGCATCTGGGCCCGCCCCACCGCCGAGGTCAACGGCATCGGCGGCGGCTACCAGGGCCCCGGCAGCAAGACGATCATCCCCTCCTCGGCCATGGTGAAGCTGTCCTTCCGGATGGTCGCGGGACAGGACCCCGGGCACATCGAGAAGGCCGTCCGCGCGTGGGCGGCCGAGCAGGTGCCCGCCGGGATCCGCCACGAGATCACCTTCGGCGCGGCCACGCGCCCGTGTCTGACACCGCTGGACCACCCGGCCCTGCAGTCCGTGGCGCGCGCCATGGGCCGCGCCTTCGGTCGGCCGATCCGCTTCACGCGCGAGGGCGGCTCGGGGCCGGCCGCCGACCTCCAGGAGGTCCTTGGGACGCCGGTGCTCTTCCTCGGCATCTCCGTCCCCTCCGACGGCTGGCACGCGCCGAACGAGAAGGTCGAGATCGACCTGCTCCTCAAGGGCGTCGAGACCACCGCGTACCTGTGGGGCGACCTCGCGGACACCTGGCGTCATGCGCCCTGAGCCGCCCGCGCCGTCCGGGACGACACCGCGCGCGGGGCACACTGGGGGCGACGCCCCGCACCGCCCGGTCCCGGTCGCCGCCCACCGTACGCCCCGCCGAACCGCCCGCCGAAACAATCCGTTGCACTGGGGGAGTTGGAAGCACCCGTGACCACCTGGACCGACCACACCGCCGACCGCCCCATCTCGCTCACCGCCCCGAGCGGTATCGACCGCGCCGCCCACCACCGGCTCGACGAGGCCTGGCTCGCGGCGGCCTGGAGCCACCCCACGACCCGCTGCTTCGTGGTCTCCGGCGGCCAGGTCCTCATCGACGAGACGCCCGACGGCCGTACCGAACTCGTCATGACCCCCTCCTTCGAAGCCCCCCTGACCGAGGCGCACCGCTACTTCCTCGGCACCGACGCGGACGGCGTCAGCTACTTCGCCCTGCAGAAGGACGCGTTGCCCGGACGCATCGACCAGTCCGCGCGGCCCGCGGGCCTGCGCGAGGCCGGTCTGCTGCTGTCCCCGCGTGACGTGGGTCTCATGGTGCACGCGGTCGGCCTGGAGAACTGGCAGCGCACCCACCGGTTCTGCTCCCGCTGTGGCGAGCGGACCGTGATCGCCGCCGCCGGTCACATCCGCCGCTGCCCGGCCTGCGGTGCCGAGCACTACCCGCGCACCGACCCGGCAGTGATCATGGCCGTCACCGATGCCGACGACCGCATCCTGCTCGGCCGGCAGGTCCACTGGCCCGAGGGCCGCTTCTCGACGCTCGCCGGCTTCGTCGAACCCGGTGAGTCCATCGAGCAGGCCGTACGGCGCGAGGTCTTCGAGGAGGCCGGCATCGACGTCGGCCAGGTCGAGTACGTCGCCAGCCAGCCCTGGCCCTTCCCGTCCAGCCTGATGCTCGGCTTCATGGCCCATGCCACCTCGACCGAGATCGAGGTCGACGGCGACGAGATCCACGAGGCCCGCTGGTTCTCCCGGGACGAACTGGGCGCCGCCTTCGACTCCGGCGAGGTCCTCCCGCCGTACGGCATCTCGATCGCGGCCCGCCTGATCGAACTCTGGTACGGCAAGCCCCTGCCCACGAGGAGCGTGTGACAAGGCTGGAAGCACAAAAGGCGGTTCCCGAGTCACCTCAGGAACCGCCTTTCCGGCGAACCGGGGAGCGCTTACGCGCCGATCTTCTGCTTCACCTGCGCCAGCGAGGGGTTCGTCAGCGTCGAACCGTCGGGGAACAGCACGGTCGGCACGGTCTGGTTGCCGCCGTTCGCCTTCTCGACGAACGCCGCCGACTCCGGGTCCTGCTCGATGTTGATCTCGTCGTACGTGATGCCCTCGCGGTCCAGCTGGCTCTTCAGCCGACGGCAGTAGCCGCACCACGTGGTGCTGTACATCGTCACAGTGCCCGGCATGTCTCTCGCGCTCCTCAACTGCTTGGGGGATCGGTGCTCGCAGTCGGGGAACGTACGTGAAACAGCAAGCATTCCCGCACCCGGGGCCCCGCCCGACGTGACGCCTGCCGCATTAGTACGACTGCGAGCCCCTGCCTGTGGACAACCGCCGCACCCGTCTCCGCCGACCTGGCAGCATGGCGGTGTGACAGCAGCAACGCACTCCACGCTCTTCCCGCGGGTCCCCGACTCGGCCGACGCGGTGCTCGAAGGGCTCGACCCCGAGCAGCGCGAAGTGGCCACCGCCCTGCGCGGCCCGGTGTGCGTGCTCGCGGGCGCCGGCACGGGCAAGACCCGGGCGATCACGCACCGGATCGCCTACGGGGTGCGCGCCGGGATCCTCCAGCCGTCCAGCGTGCTGGCCGTCACGTTCACCAACCGAGCCGCGGGCGAGATGCGCGGCCGGCTCCGTCAGCTCGGCGCAGCCGGCGTCCAGGCCCGCACCTTCCACTCCGCCGCCCTCCGCCAGCTGCAGTACTTCTGGCCGAAAGCGGTCGGCGGGTCCATGCCCCGGCTCGTCGACCGCAAGATCCAGCTCGTCGCCGACGCGGCCGCCGCCTGCCGCATCCGCCTCGACCGCGGCGAACTGCGCGACGTCACCGCCGAGATCGAGTGGTCCAAGGTCACCCAGACCGTCCCCGCCGACTACGCGGCGGCCGCCGCCAAGGCAGGCCGGGAGGCACCACGCGACCCGGCCGAGATCGCCCAGCTCTACTCCGTCTACGAGGACCTCAAGCGGGACCGCTCGGTCATCGACTTCGAGGACGTCCTGCTGCTGACCGTCGCCGTCCTCCAGGACCGCCACGACATCGCCGAGCAGGTCCGGGCCCAGTACCAGCACTTCGTGGTCGACGAGTACCAGGACGTCAGCCCCCTCCAGCAGCGCCTGCTGGAGCTGTGGCTCGGCGAGCGGGACAGCCTCTGCGTGGTCGGTGACGCCAGCCAGACGATCTACTCGTTCACCGGAGCAACTCCCGACCACCTCCTCGACTTCCGCATCCGCCACCCCGGAGCCACCGTCGTCAAGCTGGTCCGCGACTACCGCTCCACCCCCCAGGTCGTCCACCTCGCCAACGGCCTGCTCGCCCAGGCCCGCGGCCGCGCCGCCGACCACCGCCTGGAGCTGGTCTCCCAGCGCTCCGCGGGCCCCGAGCCCGTCTTCACCGAGTACGCCGACGAGCCCGCCGAGGCCGAGGGCGCCGCCCGCCGTATCGGCGAACTCATCGCGGCGGGCGTCCCGGCGAGCGAGATCGCCGTCCTGTTCCGCACCAACGCCCAGTCCGAGACCTACGAACAGGCCCTCGCCGACGCCGGAGTCCCCTACCAGCTGCGCGGCGCCGAGCGGTTCTTCGACCGGCCGGAGGTGCGCAGAGCCATCGTCAACCTGCGGGGAGCGGCCCGCTTCGGCGGCAACGACTCCCTCCTCGACGACGCCGTCGACCTGCCCTCCCAGGTGCGGGCGGTGCTGTCGGGCGAGGGCTGGACACCCCAGCCGCCCGCCGGTTCCGGTGCCGTCAGAGAGCGCTGGGAGTCACTGGCCGCCCTGGTCAACCTCGCCCAGGACTTCACCGCCGCCCAGCCCGGCGCCACCCTCGGCCACCTCGTGGCCGAACTGGACGAGCGGGCGGGCGCCCAGCACGCCCCGACCGTGCAGGGCGTCACCCTGGCCTCCCTGCACTCCGCGAAGGGCCTCGAGTGGGACGTCGTCTTCCTCGTCGGCATCGCCGAGGGCATGGTCCCGATCACCTATGCGAAGACCGACGAGCAGATCGAGGAGGAACGACGTCTCCTCTATGTCGGGGTCACCCGCGCCCGTGAGCGCCTGCACGTCTCCTGGGCCCTGTCCCGGTCACCCGGCGGTCGCCCGAGCCGTCGCCCGAGCCGCTTCCTGGACGGCCTGCGCCCCGGCTCCGCCTCATCGGCCGCACGGACGGCGGCGGGTGGCCCCGGCGGCGTCGAGCGCGGACGCATCCGAGGACCGGAGGCCGTCCCGCGGCGCGCCCAGCGCACCCCGGCCCGCTGCCGTGTGTGCGGGCGCACGCTCACCGACGCGGGCGAGATGAAGCTGATGCGCTGTGAGGAGTGCCCCTCCGACATGGACGAGGGCCTGTACGAGCGGTTGCGCGCATGGCGTGCGCAGCAGGCGCGGCGCAGCGGGCAGCCCGCCTTCTGCGTCTTCACCGACAAGACGCTGATGGCGATCGCCGAGGCAGTCCCCGACGACGCGGGCGAACTGGCCCGCATCCCCGGGGTCGGAGTACGCAAGTTCAACCGCTACGGCGCCGATGTCCTGGCCATCTGCGCAGGCCAGGACCTCGCGGAGGGCGACGACGAGGACTGACGGAAACTCGTCGGAAAAATAGTTTGCGCATGCCCCAGCAATCCCCATAGGTTCTTAGCCACGGGGACGGAGGCCTTCTCGGAGGCCCCGATTCCGTGTTCTACTTGCATATCCGTCGGACTGGTTCACCCCAGTCCCCCGAGACGCCGAGAGGAGGCGAGTCCAGTGATCAGCATCAAGAAGAGCTCCACCACCACCGTCAAAATGACCGATCGCTCGGTCGTCGCCTCCCTGTGCATGCTCGACGCCTCGACCCGGGGCACCGGTCTGTCCGGCATCCGTGCCGTCCGTCCGGCGTCCTCGGTGTCTCTCGCGGGTCTTCCCATCCGTGAGCGCAATGAGCGACCGACGAAGGCACTGGAAGCAGTAGTGGCACAGGCGCAGGCCTATGCCTTTACGGCGGCCGGTGCCGGTAGCCGGAAGCAGCCGAAGCAGCACCACCTGATGTGGGCCTTCCGTGGGCCAGAACCCTGGAGTGATCCAGCCTGATCGGCGATCAGGCAGGCGCCTTCAGGGCCGCGGAACCCCATCCGGGATCCGCGGCCCTTCTGTTTGTCCCCGACCGGGGACGACGGAGCGAAGGGGCCTCGGAACAAGAAAAGAACCGGGTACCAACACCGCCTCCCGGTCCAACAGGACCGGAACGAACAGACGAGGAAGACGAATCGTGCAACTCGAAGCGCACGCCCCGTCCGTACCGCCTTCCGAAACGATCCCCCCGCCCGGCCCCACGGAGGACTCCGCCTTGATCCCGCTCACCGCGCTCACCGCGCTCGACGACGCCATCGAGAACCTCGGCGTACCCGTCCCCTGCCGTTCCTACGACCCGGAGGTCTTCTTCGCCGAGTCGCCGGCCGACGTCGAGTACGCCAAGTCCCTCTGCCGCACCTGCCCGCTGATCGAGGCCTGCCTCGCCGGCGCCAAGGAGCGGCGTGAGCCCTGGGGCGTCTGGGGTGGCGAGCTGTTCGTCCAGGGTGTTGTCGTCGCCCGGAAGCGGCCGCGTGGCCGCCCGCGCAAGAACCCGGTCACGGCATGAACATCACCGGAACGATCGACCGCCCCCTCACGCACGACCCCAAGAAGCAGGCCCCGATGAAGCCGTCCACCAACGAGCCCGCCCGCTCCGCGATCGAAGACACCACGATGACCGGCGCGACCGGTTCGCGTCAGAACAGGACCCGAGAGATGCAACTCATCCCAGAAGCCCTGGCACGTGCGCATATGCACGAGCGCCTGCGTGAGGCCGAGCGGGAACGCCCGGCCGCGCGCCTGGTGGCCGCCCGCCGTATGCAGCGCCGGGCCGAGCGCGCCTCACGGCGCGCCCGCCGCGCGCTCGCCATGGCGGTCATGCAGTAGCCGACCACATCTGAAGCGATGGCCTCCCGACCCGGGAGGCGGTGGCTCCCCGCGGGGGCCGGTCCGAACGGACCGGCCCCCGCGGTGCGTTGTGCCCGGCGTTCCCGCGGTGGCGGCGTTATCGTCACCGAATGACGAGTCCTCCCGCGGACAGCGACGACTCGGGCGCCCCCGCGGAGCCCCAGCCCCTGGTGTGCGCCCGCTGCGGCCGCCGGGCCGAAGGCCCGCAGCCCACCTGGACGTTCTCCGTGGAGAACGGCAAACGCCAGTACTTCTGCGACGCCTGTTCCCGGGAGAACCTCAGGGCGATCGAGGGACGGCTGGACTCGGACTGGTGGTGATCAGGCCTCCACGACCGACTCCTCCTCGTCGCCCTCCTCCACGACGAAGCCCGGCAGCCACTCCTCGAGTTCCTCACGCAGCCGGACCGTCGCCCCGAGTTGGCACAGCACCCCGATCGTGCTCAGCGTCACCCGGTGTATCAGCAGGTACGCCGGAGGCAGATTGAGCTGCTTGCCCAGTTGGTAGGCGGGGGAGCGGGGATCGGCGATACGGGCCGCCTGACTGCGCATCCAGCCCCGGGTGAAGGTGAACGCCTCGACCCGGGCCGGTTCGATGATCGGCAGGAGGTAGTCGAGGACGGCGGCCGGGTCCAGCTCTATGGACTCCTTGACGAAGCCCTCCTCGCGGAGGAGTTCGTAGACGGCCTCCGCGTCGCCGTCGAGGGTCATGCGCAGCGAATCACCGATGGGCGTGGGCAGACCGCCCGGGAGCCGGTCGACCGTGCCGAAGTCCAGGACACCCAGGCGCCAGTCGTCCTCGCCGGCCGGACCGCCGGGCAGCAGACGGAAGTTTCCGGGGTGGGGGTCGGCGTGCAGCAGGCCGGTGCGGGCCGGGCCGGAGAAGAGGAAGCGGGCCAGGAGCTGTCCGGCGCGGTCGCGCTGCTCCGGGGTGCCGTCCGCGATGATCTCCGACAGCGGGACGCCGTCCATCCACTCGGTGATCAGCACCTGGTCGCACTGGTGGACCACCCGGGGCACCACCACGTCCGGGTCGTCCGTGAACTCCTCGGCGTGCGCCGCCTGGGCCTGGGCCTCCAGCCCGTAGTCGAGTTCCTCGGAGACACGGTCCCTGAGCTCCGCGATCAGGGGTTTGACGTCCATGCCGGGGATGAGCGGGCCCAGCAGGCGGGCGAAACGGCTCAGTTGGTTCAGATCGGACAGCAGGGCCTCGCCGGCTCCCGGGTACTGCACCTTGACCGCCACCTCGCGGCCGTCGTGCCAGATTCCCCGGTGCACCTGGCCGATCGAGGCCGCGGCGGCCGGCTTGTCCTCGAACTCCAGGAACAGCTCCTGCCAGTTCTCGCCCAGCCGCTCGCCGAGCACGGTGTGCACCGTGCGCGTCGGCATCGGGGGCGCCGCCTCCTGCAGCTTCGTCAGGGCGGCGCGGTAGGGGCCGGCGACCTCCTCGGGCAGCGCCGACTCGAAGACGGACAGGGCCTGGCCGAACTTCATCGCGCCGCCCTTGAGCTCGCCGAGCACCTTGAACAGCTGCTCCGCCGTGCGCTGCTGCAACTCGCGGCCGACGATCTCCGCCGACTCGCCGACGATCCGCTTGCCCAGTCCCCAGGTCGCCCGCCCGGCGAAGCCGAGCGGGAGCGCGGCGAGCTTGGCGGTCCGGGTGACCGCCTTGCGGGGAAGATCAGACATGCGCCCTCCAAGTCCCTGCCGGCCGCGCCGCGTCTGCCCTACGGCCCAACTCATTCGGCGTCTGCTCGTCCATTGTCTCGTGCCGGTTCCCGTGCTCGGTGGCCTGTTCCCCCTTCTTACCTTTCTCCGCCGCGCCGCAGGGGCATGCGGGGTGCGCCCAGACCGGTCGTGCATGCCAGGTCAGACCGGGCAGGGACACCTCCCAGCGGGCACCGGCGCTGGTCGGCACCATGCCGTCCAGAAACGCGAGCGCGTGCGCGGCCGCCAGTCCGGCGACCGTCGTCGCCAGCGTCAGATCGCATGCGCGCACCTGCCGCGACCTGCCCGAACCCGAGCGCCACTGGGCGACCAGACGGGGCCACGCCGGGTCCCGGTCGGTGCGCCCCTCGTGCAGACAGCCCGCGCAGCCCGTCTCGCCCGGCAGGACGAGGGGGCCGACGACACCGGTGGCCTCCACGACGCCGACGTACAGATGAGGCGTACCCGAAGTGATGAGGGGTTCGGCGGCGGAGGGTGCGGGCGCGTGCACGGCGACATCGTCCCGTGGGGCGAGGATCACCAGCGAGAACCCGGGGTCGCCGGCCGGCACGGGTGCCGCGGGACCGCGGCGGGGCGGGCGGCCGGGGGCGGAGCGGCGTACCGCCTGCCGGGCGGCCTCGTCCCTGCGGGCGCCGACGGACTCGGCGGGCAGTCCGCCCGGCGCCACGTCCCACGGCTCCACCGGGCCGATGTCGCGCACGTCGACCCCGCCGACGCCGGCGCCCGCGAGCAGCGAGGCCAGCGTCGCACCCACCCGGCCGGCGCCCACCACCTGCACGCGCAGTGAGCGCCGGGCGGCGAGACGGTCGATGGCGTCGCCGGGTTCGCCGGTGAGCAGGGACAGGGAGGCGAGGTCCGGGCGCAGTCTCTCGAGGGTGTCCTTGCTGCGGCGCAGGGCGTCGGCGGCCGGTCCGCCGCCCTTCGCGTCGTCCAGCAGCCCCGCCCGGGACAGTCTGCCGACCAGCGTGTCCACATGCCCCTCGGGCAGGCCCATGCGGCGGGCCTCCTCGCGCAGCAGCGGCAGTCCGCGGGTGCCGTTGAGCAGGTCGAGGAAACCGGCCGTCGCCGGGTCCATCGGGCCCAGCGTCAGCGCGTGCGCCGGTGCCATCCCGAACTGCACGGTGTTGAGATCAAGCCAGCCGCGCCTGAGCGCGGGTTTCATCATCGGAACGGCCGGAACCGTCACGTCCACAGCATCCATGTCAGGCCCCCGTAGCCCTTGTGGAGCACGCCCCTCGTGGGACATGCCCGTCGTAGAACATCCCCGTACGCCGGGCGAGGTCGGTCGTGGAGCGGTCGACGGTCGGTCGATCGCGGATCACCCGGCGAGGACCAGCATGCCCGGCCGTCACGGAGGGCACCGAAAGTTGTCCACAGGCGGTGGGTATTCGTCGTACAAATCAAACGCTCGGTGGGGGATCGGCACGGAACCGTCCCGGAGGCGGGACTTCCCCCGTGTGCAGCGGGTAACGTCGGGGCGTGTCCGCCGACCCACTGCACCGCGCCGGAGCACCACAGCGCAGCACGACGAGCCAGCCGCCGAGCGGCTCGGGGGCGAGCGCGATCGAGGTCCGCAGAAGCACCCGGCGCCGCCGGACGGTCTCCGCGTACCGCGAGGGCGATCGCACCGTCGTGCTCATCCCCGCACGGATGTCCGAGGCGGAGGAGAAGCGCTGGGTCACCGTCATGCTCGACAAGCTGGCCGCCCAGGAGAGCAAACGGGTCCTCGGCGACGACGAGCTGACCGAGCGGGCCACGCGGCTGTCCGCGCAGTACTTCGACGGCAGGGCCCGGCCCACCTCGGTGCGCTGGGTCACCAACCAGAACACCCGCTGGGGATCGTGCACCCCCGCCGAGGGCAGCATCCGTCTCTCCCACCGGCTGCAGGGCATGCCCGAGTACGTCATCGACTACGTCCTGCTGCATGAGCTGGCGCATCTGCTCGTGCCCGGACACGGCCCCCGGTTCTGGCGGCTCCTGGACGCCTATCCGCGCACCGAGAGGGCCCGGGGCTACCTCGAAGGGGTGGTCGCCGCCGACCGGTTGCCGCATTCTCCGCCCACCCGCGGCGAGTGAGCGCCCTGCCGGTCTTGTGTACCGGGTCTGTACCGACTTCTTCCGGTGTCGGAGTTAGCCGTTAGCCTGGCGCGACGCACTCACATTCGGGATGGGGGACGGTCGTTACGCATGGCCAGGGAATTCCAACGCGGCCACAAGGCCAGGATCAGTGACCTCACCGCGGGCACCGATCTGTACGTAGGCGTGCAGATCAGCGGCCCCGGGCTGACGTTCGACATCAGCTGCTTCGGCCTCGACGCCGACGAACGGCTCTCGGACGACCGCTACTTCGTGTTCTTCAACCAGCCGAAGTCCCCCGAGGAGTCCATCCAGCTCCTGGGCGCCCAGGCCGGTGACACGGAGTCCTTCCGGATCACGCTCGACAGGATCCCGCCGCAGATCCAGAAGCTGTCCTTCACGGCGACCCTCGACGGCGCCGGGCAGATGTCGCAGATCGCCCCCGGGTACATCCGCATCGTCGCGGGCGGCGAGGAGGTGGCCCGCTACTCCTTCAACGGCTCGGAGTTCTCCACCGAGCGGGCCGTGATGCTCGGCGACTTCTACCTGAAGGACGTGTGGCGGTTCGCGGCCGTCGGACAGGGCTTCGACGGCGGCCTGGAGGCGCTGCTGAAGAACTTCGGCGGCGAGGTCATGGAGGAGGAGGCGCCCGCGGCGCCCGCACCGCAGCAGCCGCAGACCGGCGCGGCCCCCGGCTTCGCCCCGCCCGCCTTCGCCGCCCCGGCCGCGCCCGCCCCGGCCCCGCAGCCCGCCCAGGGCTTCGCGCCGCCGCCGGGTTCGACCCCGCCGGCTCCCGCGCCGGCTCCCGCGCCGGACGTGCACGCCGCGCCCACCCTCGTCGCGCCCATGAGCCCGCCCGGCGTCGCCCCGGTCCCGCCCCCGGCCCCCGCGCCCGCGCCCTACGGTCAGCCGCCCCAGCAGCAGCCGTACGGACAGCCCCCCGGCCAGACCGCCCCGCCGCCCGGCTACGGCCAGCCGCCCTCGCCCCCCGGTTACGGTCAGCAGCCGCCCTTCGGGCAGGTCCCGGGACAGCAGACATACGGCGTCCCGCAGGGCGCTCCCCAGGGTGGTGCCGGTGTCGGGGCCGCTCTGCAGAAGTTCAAGGAGACGCCCACCGGGCAGCGCTGGACCCTGCAGAACAGCAAGCTGGTCCGCGTCGACCTCGGCGTCGGCGGCCAGCCCGTGCTCGCCCGTCAGGGCAGCATGGTGCTGTACCAGGGCAAGGTCGACTTCGCCTACAAGGGCGCCGGCATCATGGGCCGGGTGGTGGGCAACGCGACCGGCCAGGAGATGCAGCTGATGCGCTGCACCGGCCAGGGGCAGGTGTTCCTCGCCGAGCAGGCCACCCATCTGCACCCCGTCGAACTCCAGGGCGACGCGATCTGCGTGTCCGCCGAGAACGTCCTCGCCTTCGACGAGAGCCTCCAGTACGAGGTCCGCCGCATCGAGGGACACGGCATCCCCGGGGGCGCGCTGTTCACGATGCAGTTCCAGGGCACCGGCACGCTCGTCGTCAAGACGCACGGCACGCCCGTGGTGCTGCCGGTCACGCCGACCACGTTCGCCGACGCCAACGCCGTGGTCGCCTGGTCGGCCGCCGCCCAGGTGATCGTCTCCAGCCAGGTCCGGATGCGGCGCAACGCCTATCCGGGCGACACCGGGGAGAGCGTCAACCTGCAGTTCCGGGGCGCCCCCGGCAACTTCATCGTCGTCCAGCCGTACGAGGTCTGAGGGAGCCCGTCATGAACCAGCCGCTCGCGGGCTTCGCTCCCGCACCCGTCACCGCCCGTATGGACACCCACGGCGACCACATGCTCAAGGTCGCCATGCAGACCGGACAGGACCTCTTCGCGCGCGTGGGCTCGATGATCGCCTACGAGGGCTTCATCCAGTACGAGCCCAACCCGCCGGCCGTGCGCCAGATCGCCCGGGACTGGATCACCGGCGAGGGCGCGCCCCTGATGAAGTGCTCCGGCGACGGACTGCTCTACCTCGCCGACTACGGCGCCAACGTCGTCGTCATCAACCTCAATGGCGACGGCATCTCCGTCAACGCCACCAACCTGCTCGCTTTCGACGCCCACCTCACCTGGGGCGTGGAGCGGGTCAAGGGGCTCGCGAAGTTCGCCGGGCAGGGTCTGTGGAACACCAAGATCTCCGGGCAGGGCTGGGTCGCGCTGACCTCCCGGGGCAAGCCGATCGTCGTCGACTGCGGCGGCGGCGAGGACGAGACGTACGTCGACCCGGACGCGCTCGTCGCCTGGTCCCCGAACCTCAGGGTGAAGGGCAAGCGCAGCTTCAAGGCGCAGTCACTGATCGGCCGCGGCAGCGGCGAGGCCTACCAGATGGCCTTCTCCGGTCAGGGCATCGTCGTCGTCCAGCCCAGCGAGGACAGCACCGACCGCCTGCGGTTCCGGGGCTGAGGGGGAGCCAGAAACGCCATGCAGAGTCCGCTTTTCGCCTTCAACGACTCGCAGTCCCAGGAGCGCTACAGCCTGCAGAACAAGCAGCTGCTGCGCGTCGCCCTGCAGGGCCACGACGACATCCTCGCCCGCAAGGGCACCATGGTCGCCTACCAGGGGCTCGTCGAGTTCGACGCCGAGTACCAGAGCAACCAGCAGGCACGCGCGCGTGCCTACACCGGCGAGGGCCTGAGCCTGATGCGCTGCCACGGGCAGGGCACGGTGTACTTCGCCAACCTCGCCCAGCACATCCATGTGGTGGACGTCGAGCAGGACGGCCTCACCGTCGACAGCGGCTACGTCCTCGCGATGGACTCCTCGCTGCACCACGAGGTCATCGCCGTCGACAGCCTCTACGGCATCTCCGGCTCGGGGAAGTACCAGCTGAACATCACCGGCCGCGGCAAGGTCGCCCTGATGACCTCAGGGGCGCCCCTGATGATGCAGGTGACGCCCGACAAGTACGTCAACTGCGACGCCGACGCCATCGTCGCCTGGTCGACCGGGCTGCGGGTGCAGATGCAGGCCCAGACGCACTCCTCCGGGGTGTGGCGGCGCCGCGGCAACACGGGTGAGGGCTGGGAGCTCAGCTTCATGGGCAGCGGCTTCGCGCTGGTCCAGCCGAGCGAGCTGCTGCCGCCGCAGAACGCGCAGATCGGGCAGGGCCTCGCCGCGCAGTACGGCATGGGGCAGCACGGGGTGCGGGCGCAGAACCAGGGGAACGTCTGGAGCTGAGCGTCCAGGAAGCAGACGTAAGGGGCGCCCGCTACAGCGGGCGCCCCTTACACGTTCACAGCCGGGCGCGCGTCGCCTCGAGCAGACGTACGACGGACTCGTCGGCGACGTCCGCGACCTCGCCGTACGGGAACCAGCGGACGTCCAGGGACTCGTCGCTGATGGTGACGTCCGCCTCCGGCGGTGCCAGGACGGCGTACTGCACGTCGAAGTGCCAGTGACACGGCGCCGGGATGGGGTGCCGGTCCAGGCGGACGGGGCCGCCCGGCAGCAGCGTCAGCCCGGTGACACCGGACTCCTCCGTCGCCTCCCGCAGGGCCGCCGCCTCCAGCGACGCGTCCTGCGGCTCGCAGTGGCCGCCCATCTGCAGCCACATCCGCAGCTTGCGGTGCAGCGTCAGCAGGACACGCCCGCGCGAGGGGTCGATCACCAGGGCGCTCGCCGTGATGTGACCCGCGTGGCACGCCTTCCACAGGCCGTCCGGGTGAGCCGCCAGATGATCCAGATAGGCCTGGCGCAGCTCTTCCTGGTCCTCGTACCCCTTCAGGACGAGGACCGCGTCGTCGTACAGGCTCACTCGGAGTCGTCGTCCTTCTTCAGGTCCGGCTTCCCGGCGGAGCCGTCCGCCGCCTCGCCCAGCATCTTGTCCAGCTCGGAGAAGTCCAGCTGCTCGCGGTGGACGAAGCCGTCCGGGTCGTCCAGGTCGGAGGCCGTGGGCAGCATGTCCGGGTGGGACCACAGGGCGTCGCGGCCGTCCACCCCGCGCGCGTCCGTGAGCGAGGCCCACAGACGGGAGGCGTCCCGCAGCCGGCGCGGACGCAGCTCCAGGCCGATCAGCGTGGCGAACGTCTGCTCGGCCGGGCCGCCCGTCGCACGGCGGCGGCGCAGGGTCTCACGCAGGGCGTCGGCGGACGACAGGCGCGGTTTCGCGGCCGCGTGCACCACCGCGTCCACCCAGCCCTCGACGAGCGCCAGAGCCGTCTCCAGACGGGCCAGGGCCGCCTTCTGCTCGGGCGTGTCCTCCGGCTGGAACATGCCCTGCTGGAGGGCGTCCTGCAGCTGCTCCGGGTTCTGCGGGTCGAACTGGCCGACCACGTCCTCGAGCTTGGCCGTGTCGACCTTGATCCCGCGCGCGTACCCGTCGACGGCGCCGAACAGGTGGCCGCGCAGCCACGGCACGTGCGCGAAGAGGCGCTGGTGGGCGGCCTCGCGCAGGGCGAGATACAGCCGCACCTCCTCCTTGGGCACGCCCAGGTCCTTGCCGAACGACTCGATGTTCACCGGCAGCAGGGCCGCCTTGCCGGCCGGGCCGAGCGGCAGGCCGACATCGGTGGAGCCGACGACCTCGCCCGCGAGCACGCCGACGGCCTGCCCGATCTGCGTGCCGAACATGGCGCCGCCCATCGAGCGCATCATGCCGATCAGCGGGCCCGCCATGGCCTGCATCTCCTCCGGCAGGACGTCGCCCATGGCCGCGCCCACGCGCTCGGCGACCGGGTCGACGAGCTCCTTCCAGGCCGGCAGGGTCGCCTCGACCCACTCCGCGCGCGACCAGGCCACCGCGGTGCCGGCGCCGGACGGCAGGGACGTCGCGTCGTCGAGCCACAGGTCGGCGAGACGGACGGCCTCCTGGACGGCGTTGCGCTCGGCGGGGCCGACGCTCGTGTCCTTCACACCGTCCGCGGTGCCCTGGGAGACGGTCTGGCGGGCGATCTGCTTGGCCATGTCCCAGTTCACCGGGCCGCCCTCGTACGAGAGCATCTGGCCCAGCTGCTGGAAGGCGGCGCCCAGGTCGGTGGGGTTCAGCGAACCGAACATGGCAGCGAGCGGATTGTCCGCACCGGGGCCGCCAAAGCCCCCGGCGCCGGGCAGCCCGCCGAAACCGAACGGGTTGGCCGGGCCCTGACCACCGCCGCTCTCCTGGTCCTTCTTCTTGCCCTCGTCGCCGTCTTCCGGCTCCTCCGGCGGAAGGCCGAATCCGAATGGGGTGTCACTCACGGGATCCCTCGGCTGGTAAGGCCGCCGGTTGTCTCCGACGGCACGACTGCCCGATAACACCACCCAGCGTAGACACCATGGGCGGTTCGGGCCTCGGTGCTTCGCCGACTCTTGGCCTGCGGCAGGATGGATGCCACCTGGTACGGACGCCTCATGCGCGTTCGTACTGAAGACAACCGCTGGAGACGCCCGGTGAGTTCCCCAGATCCGCAGGTTCGCGCAGCGCGAAACGAGTCAACCCCGCCGACCGTACGCGGACCCGTCGTCGCGGTCACCGGTGCCGCGTCCGGTATCGGGGCGCTGCTCACCGAGCGGCTCGCCGCCTCGGAGGAGATCAAGCAGGTCGTCGCCATCGACGAGCGGCGCGGCGAGTGCGCCGCGGCGCAGTGGCACATCCTGGACGTGCGGGACCCGGCCATCGCGGACAAGCTGCGCGGCGCGGACGCCGTGGTGCATCTGGCGCTCGACCTGGACCTGGAGAGCGATCCCGCCGCCCGGACGGCGTACAACGTCCGGGGGACGCAGACCGTGCTCACGGCCGCCGCGGCGGCCGGTGTCCACCGGGTCGTGCTGTGCACCTCCGCGATGGTGTACGGCGCGCTGGAGGACAACGAACTGCCGCTGTCGGAGGACGCGGAGCTGCGGGCCACCGCCGAGGCCACCGGTGTGGGTGACCTCCTGGAGATCGAGCGGCTCGCGCGGCGCGCTCCACGCGCGCATCCCGGGCTCAATGTCACCGTGGTGCGGCCCGCGGTGCTGGTGGGCGGCACCGACACGGCGTTGACGCGGTACTTCGAGTCGCCGCGGCTGCTCGTGGTCGCCGGGTCGCGGCCCGCGTGGCAGTTCTGCCACGTCGAGGACCTGTGCGGCGCCCTGGAGTACGCCGTCCTGGAGAAGGTGGACGGGGAACTCGCCGTGGGGTGCGACGGGTGGCTGGAGCAGGAGGAGGTCGAGGAGCTCAGCGGGATCCGGCGGATGGAGCTGCCCTCCGCGGTGGCGCTGGGCGCCGCGGCCCGGCTGCACCGGATCGGGCTGACGCCGTCCCCGGCGGGGGACCTGGCCTACACGATGTACCCCTGGGTGGTGAGCGGGAGCCGGCTGCACGACGCCGGGTGGCGGCCGCAGTGGACCAACGAGGAGGTGCTCGCGGAGTTGCTGGAGGAGGTCTCCGGCCGGCACACGGTCGCCGGACGGCGGCTCGGGCGCAAGGACGCGACGGCGGCGGGCGCCGCGGGCGCGACGGTGGCGCTGCTGGGCGCGGCGGCGGTGGTGCGGCGGGCCCGCAAGGCGCGGCGGCGGATCTGAGCCGGGTCCCGGGGCTGTAGGAGGCTCCAAGAGCGCACGCGCGTGTGCCTGGTGAACGTCGTATTCCTCGCCGTCACACGCGTGAGGCACGATGGACGTATGGCACCCACTTACGACCATCCCGGTGAGCGGGCCGCGGGCGACCCCGTCAAGCTCATCGGCATCCGGGAGACCCCGCTCTCCGTCGACGAGGTCTTCCGGGCCGTCGGTGACGACGCCGCCGGCGGTACGGCGCTGTTCGTGGGGACCGTGCGGAACCACGACGGGGGCGCCGATGTCGACCGGCTCGGGTATTCGTGCCACCCGAGCGCCGAGGCCGAGATGCGGCGGATCGCCGAGAAGGTCGTCGCGGAGTATCCGGTGCGGGCGCTCGCCGCCGTTCACCGGGTCGGTGACCTCCGGGTGGGTGACCTCGCCGTCGTCGTCGCCGTTTCGTGCCCGCACCGGGGCGAGGCCTTCGACGCCTGCCGCAAGCTGATCGACGACCTCAAGCACGAGGTGCCGATCTGGAAGCACCAGACCTTCTCCGACGGCACAGACGAATGGGTCGGCGCGTAGCGCCGTCGTTGAGGAGTGGTGGTCGGGCGACGGGAGGGCGGGTCGGCGCGTAGCGCCGTCGTTGAGGAGTGGTGGTCGGGCGACGGGAGGGCGGGTCGGCGCCTGCTGACTCCCTTCGTGGCCTGCTGAGCCTCTTGGGCGTCCGCCGAACCCCCTTCGCCGGTCCTCCGGTTGCGTAACCGCACCCCTGCCGTGAGCGTTGTCAGTGCGGACGGTTAATCTGCTGATCAGTCAGTTCTTGCGGTCGCTCACCGGGGTTGGGAGGTCGGCATGGGAGCGCTCGTCTGGTTGTTGATTCCGCTGATGGCCGGGATCGTCGCCGGTCTGTGGGGCAGCTGGGCCAACCGGACCCGGAAGGTACGCAGCGACGGACCCGAGCTCGACGGGTACGCGCGCTTCCGCGAGGCCATGGAGAAGTCCCACTCCGGTACATGACAGAGGTGGGGCTGACGGTGCGCTGACAGCGTCGTCCCGTACTGTCTTGGCATGCCACGCCGCACCGCGACGATGCTCGCCTCCACCCTGATGCTGATCGCGCTCCTGTGCGCGGGAGTCTTCATCCCCGTGCCGTACTCGGAGATGTCCCCCGGGCCGACCGTGAACACGCTGGGGGACCACGACGGCGAGCCGGTGCTGCAGATCTCCGGTCACAAGACCTACGCGGCGAGCGGGCATCTGAACATGACCACGGTGCGGGTCACCAGCGCCGACTACAAGATGAACCTCGTCGAGGCCGTCTACGGATGGCTCGCGCACGACTACAAGGTCGTGCCGCACGACACGCTCTACCCGAACGGCAAGACCGAGGAGCAGTCGACCCAGGAGAACGCCGAGGAGTTCAGCCAGTCCCAGGAGAGCGCCAAGGTGGCCGCCCTGAAGGAGCTGAACATCCCGGTGAAGTCCTGGGTGATCGTCTCGACCGTGGTGAAGGACTCGCCGGCCGAGGGCCGACTGCACGCCGGTGACGTCATCAAGGCCGTGGACGGCACCGCCGTCAAGCAGCCCACGGACGTGGCCAAGCTGGTGACCAAGCACAAGCCCGGCCAGAACGTCGTCTTCACGGTGGTACCCGCGAAGGACCAGGCCGCCGCCGAGAAGGCGAACAAGACGGCGACCAGGACCGAGGACATCACGATCAAGACCGCCACCTCGGACGACGGTGACCCGAAGCGGGCCATCGTGGGGATCTCGGCGGGGACCGACCACACCTTCCCGTTCTCGATCGACATCAAGCTCGCCGATGTCGGCGGCCCCAGCGCCGGCCTGATGTTCTCCCTCGGCATCTACGACAAGCTCACCCCGGGCGACCTCACCGGTGGCAAGTTCGTGGCCGGCACCGGCACGATCGACGACACCGGCAAGGTCGGCCCGATCGGCGGCATCGAGATGAAGACCGTCGGCGCGCGCAGCAAGGGCGCCCAGTACTTCCTGACCCCGGCGGAGAACTGCGCCGCCGCGGCCAAGGACACCCCCGGCGGGCTCAGGCTGGTCAAGGTGAACACCATCGCGGACGCCCTCGGCGCCCTGAAGGACATCCGCAGCGGTGACACCGCCGCCCTGCCGAAGTGCACGACCAAGGGCTGACAAGCCGGTCCGGTACGACGACGGGGGCGCCCTCGCACAGCAGGGGCGCCCCCGTCGTCGTACCCGAAGAGCTCAGTCCTCGAAGGTCGCAGCCAGGGCCTCGGCGAGGCCGGGCACGAGGTCGGAGCCTGTGAGGACCTCCGTCGGCGCGTCCTTCTCGCGCAGCCTGAGGGCCGACTCGCGGGCGCCGTCGCGCAGGACCGCGACCGTCATCCGGACCTCCTGCCGGTCCGGGTGCTCGGCGACCCAGCGGGCGAGCTTCTTGCCGTCCAGGCCCTCCGGGACGGACGCCTCGGCGGACGGGGGCAGCATCAGCCGCTCCACGGTGAGCGCGCAGCCGGCCACCGCGTCGGGCCAGGCGATGGTGGCGAGGAACTCGTCCAGCGGGCTGTTCGCCGGGATCTCGTCCTGCTCGATGGGGGTGAGACCCGAGGACTCCTGCTCTTCCTCCAGGCCGAGCTGGGCGGCGAGAGCCGGTTCCTCGGCCCGCAGCCGAGCGGTGTCTACGAGGGCGAAGAGGCGGGCGGGCTGGTCCCAGCCGAGGCCGGAGGCGTACTCGTCGATCTCGAGCACGGCCCGGGTGAGCGGGCTCGCCGCCATGGGGGTGTTGGACATGGTCACAATCCTGCCTCGTTCATGGCCGGAATCGGGAACCGAGTAAACGGTGAGTAAGTTGCATAGGTGTGGGCCCGCGATCACGGGGGGCCACGGAGGGGCTCACGAACACGCGGGGGCCTGACGAACCGACAGCGACTTCGAGGTGCGCACCTTGGCTTTCCAGATGCCGGACCGCGGCGGAGGCCCGACGGGGCCACGGATCACAGTGGGCCGCCCGTCCAGGCGAATCCGGGCCCTGCTCATGACACTGGGCGTGCTCGCCGTTCTCGGCATGGCCTTCACCATGTTCGCGGGCTTCTGGACGGACTGGCTCTGGTACCGCTCGGTGAAGTACTCGTCCGTCTTCACCACCACGCTGTGGACGAAGATCGGCCTGTTCTTCGTCTTCGGTGTGCTGATGGCCCTCGCGGTCGGCGTCAACATCTGGCTCGCGCACCGGCTGCGGCCCCCGCTGAGTGCCATGTCCATGGAGCAGCAGAGCCTGGACCGCTACCGGATGGGCATCGCGCCGTACAAGAAGTGGCTGCTGCTCGGGATCACCGCGCTGGTCGGGCTCATCGCCGGTGCCTCCGCCTCCAGTCAGTGGCGGACCTGGCTGATGTGGGTCAACGGCGTGCCCTTCCACCAGAAGGACCCGCAGTTCCACCTCGACGTCTCCTTCTACGCCTTCGACCTGCCCTGGTACCGGTTCCTGCTCGGTTTCGGCTTCGCCGCCGCGATCCTCTCGCTGATCGCCGCCGCGCTCACGCACTACCTGTACGGCGGCCTCAGGGTCACCTCCCCGGGTGCGCGCGCCACCGCCGCAGCGACCGGTCATCTCTCCGTGCTGCTCGGCATCTTCGTCGCGCTGAAGGCGGTCGCGTACTGGCTCGACCGGTACGGCCTCGCGGTCAAGTCCAGCGACTTCAAGGCGACCGGCAACTGGACCGGCCTCAGGTACGTCGACGCCAACGCCTATCTGCCGGCGAAGACGATCCTGTTCTGCATCGCAGTCATCTGCGCGCTGCTGTTCTTCGCCACCCTGTGGCGGCGCACCTGGCAGCTGCCCGTGATCGGCTTCGGGCTGATGGTGCTCTCGGCGATCCTGATC
Source organism: Streptomyces sp. NPDC002144 (assembly GCF_053593695.1). Taxonomy (NCBI): domain Bacteria; kingdom Bacillati; phylum Actinomycetota; class Actinomycetes; order Kitasatosporales; family Streptomycetaceae; genus Streptomyces; species Streptomyces sp. NPDC002144. Next base: position 7,646 of record NZ_JBSFDB010000058.1, on the reverse strand, counting down.
GGCGGCCTGTACCCGGCGATCGTGCAGAAGTTCCAGGTCCAGCCCAACGAGCAGGCCAAGGAAGCGCCGTACGTCCAGAAGAACCTCAAGGCGACCCGCGAGGCGTACGGCATCGACGACACCAAGGTGACCGAGTACTCGGGGACGAGCACCACCAAGGACAAGACCAAGCTGCGCGACGACGTCGACTCCACGGCGAGCATCCGCATCCTGGACCCGAACATCGTCTCGCCGACCTTCCAGCAGCTCCAGCAGATCAGGAACTACTACGCGTTCCCGAACAATCTGGACGTCGACCGGTACAGCAAGGACGGCAAGGAGCAGGACACCGTCATCGGTCTGCGGGAGCTGAACCTCAACGGCATCCCGAAGAACAACTGGATCAACGACCACTTCCGCTACACGCACGGCTACGGTGTGGTCGCCGCCAAGGGCACCGAGGTCGAGGACGGCCAGCCCGTCTTCACCGAGTCCGATCTGCCGTCCACGGGTGACCTGGGCGAGTACAAGCAGCAGATCTACTACGGCGAGAAGACCACCACGTACTCGATCGTCGGCGGTCCCCAGAAGGAGATCGACTACTCCGACGACAGCGGCGAGAAGACCACCAGCTACAAGGGCAAGAGCGGGATCAACCTCGACAACCCGGTCAACCGGGCCGCCTACGCGGTGGCGTTCAACGAGCCGCAGATCCTCTACTCGGGCGCGATCGGCAAGGGTTCGCGGATCCTCTACAACCGCACGCCCAAGGAGCGCGTCGAGGCGGTGGCGCCCTGGCTGACCATCGACGGCGACGCCTATCCGGCGGTGGTGGGCGGCCGTATCCAGTGGATCGTCGACGCGTACACGACGACCAACGGCTATCCGTACGCCTCCCGTACGACGCTGGGCGACACGACGGCCGACTCGCTGACCGCGACCAACAACAACCGCGCAGTGGTGGCCCAGCAGAACCAGGTCAACTACATCCGCAACTCGGTGAAGGCGACCGTCGACGCGTACACCGGTGAGGTCAAGCTCTACCAGTGGGACACCGAGGACCCCGTCCTGAAGACCTGGATGAAGGCGTTCCCGGGCACGGTGGAGCCGAAGACGGACATCTCGCCCGACCTGCAGGCCCACTTCCGCTACCCGCAGGACCTGTTCAAGGTCCAGCGCGAGCTGCTCACCCGCTACCACGTCACCGACGCGCAGACCTTCCTCACCGGCAGTGAGGTGTGGCAGGTGCCGGACGACCCGACCAACAAGTCGGGCAACGCGGTGCCGCCGTACTACCTGAGCATGAAGATGCCCGGGCAGTCCGCGCAGGCGTTCTCGCTGACGACGACCTTCACACCGAACGGCCGGGACAACCTCAGCGCGTTCATGGCGGTCGACGCCGACGCCAGCACCAGTGACTACGGCAAGATCAGAATCCTGAAACTGCCGACGAGCACGACCGTCGACGGACCCAAACAGGTCCAGAGCAAGTTCAACTCCGAGCAGGACATCGCCGCGGCGATCAGACTCCTCAAGGGCGGCGACTCCGACATCGAGTACGGCAACCTGCTGACGGTGCCCCTCGACGGAGGACTGCTCTACGTGGAGCCGGTCTACGTACGCGGTGGTGGACTGAAGTACCCGCTGCTGCGGAAGGTGCTGGTGACCTACGGAGGCAACACCGCCTTCGAGAACACCCTGGACGAGGCCCTCAACAAGGTCTTCGGGGCGCAGAGTTCGACCTCGCCGCCGGACCAGGGGACGACCACCCCGCCGCCGACGTCCAGCAACCCGACGGTCCAACAGGCCCTGAACGACGCCCAGAAGGCCTTCGACGCCGGCCAGGAGGCCCTGAAGAAGAACGACTGGACGGCGTACGGCAAGGCGCAGAAGGACCTCGAGGACGCGCTCAAGCGGGCCGAGGCCGCGCAGTCCCAGGCCGACAGGACCAGCGGCAACGGCAACAAGAGCGGGAGCAGTGCCAAGCCCAGCAGCAGTCCCAGCCCGAGCGGCAGTTCGGGCGGCGGCTGATCAACTGCCCCTCCCGCGTCGTGATACGGTTGCCGAACAACGACGCGGGGTGGAGCAGCTCGGTAGCTCGCTGGGCTCATAACCCAGAGGTCGCAGGTTCAAATCCTGTCCCCGCTACTGCAGTCGAAGGCCCGGATCCTCAAAGGATCCGGGCCTTCGTGATGTGCGAACGGATGTGCCGGGGGAGGGGACCGCCGTGCCGCCTCGGGGAGTCGCGTGCCGTGTGTTTGACTTGTCTCTCTGTGGGCATGTCGACAAAACGCTGAAGTGACCTCACTGGCTGCGGTATACCAGGTGTACCCAGGTTGCAGGTGGTGCGACGATGGACGTTATGGGGGACAAGGCAACTCTGTTCGAGACAGGGCGATTTGTGCAGCCATCCCAGGGGGACGCGGGGGAGGCTGCTGAAGAGGCTGCCGAGGAACTGCGTCAGCGGCTCGCCGCCGAGGCCGGCGACGTCGAGGCGATGAGTGTTCTCGGGGCCATGCTGCTGCGCCGTGGCGATCTCGACGGAGCCGAGCCCCATCTGCGTGCCGCCACCGCCGCGGGCGACCGTGCCGCCGCCAACAACCTGGGAGTCCTGCTGCACCAGCGCGGCTACGCCGAGGAGGCGGCCGGCTGGTGGCGGATCGCCGCCGTCGCCGGATCCGCCGCGGCCGCGCACGCGCTGGGCCGCCACCACCGCGAGCGCGGCGACGAGCCCGCCGCCGAGTACTGGCTTCGGCAGTCCGCCGAGCAGGGCCACCCCCTCGGGGCGTACGCCCTCGCCGACCTGCTGGAGCACCGCGGGGACGGCGGGGCCGAGGAGTGGATGCGGGCCGCCGCCGAGCGCGGGCACCGGGAGGCCGCCTACCGGCTGGCACGCGTGCTCGATCGCAGAGCGGCCGACGAGGGCGAGGACGGGACCGACAACGGTGTCGCGCCGCTGGAGGAGGCCGAGCGGTTCTACCGCCAGGCCGCCGCGCGCGGACACCGCCGGGCCGCGCTGCAGCTCGGGGCGATCCTGGAGAAGCGCGGCGAGCTCAAGGAGGCCGGGCGCTGGTATCTGACCTCCGCCAAGGACGGCGAGGCGCGGGCCGCCTGCGCGCTGGGCTTCCTGCTGCGTGACGCCGGGGACACCGAGAGCGCTGCCGTGTGGTGGCTCAGGGCCGCGCAGGACGGGGACGGCAACGCGGCCAACGCGCTGGGGGCGCTGCACGCCGAGCGCGGGGAGCCGCAGACCGCCGAGCGGTGGTACCGGGCCGCGATGGACGCCGGCGATGTGAACGGCGCCTACAACCTCGGGCTGCTCTGCGCCGAGCAGGGACGGACCGCGCAGGCCGAGCAGTGGTACCGGCGGGCCGCGTACGCCGGGCACCGGGAGGCGGCGAACGCGCTGGCCATCCTGCTGCTGCAGGGCGGGGACACCGCCGGGGCCGAGCCGTGGTTCTCCAAGGCGGCCGAGGCGGGAAGCGTGGACGCCGCGTTCAACCTGGGGATCCTGTACGCCGGGCGGGGCGAGGACGTCGTCGCGCTGCGGTGGTACGAGCGTGCCGCGGCCGCCGGGCACACCGAGGCGGCACTGCAGGTCGGCATCGCGCGGCTGCGCGACGGGGACGAGACGGCGGCCGAGCGGCATCTGCGGTGCGCGGCCGGCGGCGGCAGCGCCGAGGCCGCGTACCGGCTGGCGACCGTGCTGGACGCCCGGCGGCCGCCGGAGCCGGCGCACGAGCTGGGCGAGACGGTGCACGAGAAGACCGAGTGCGAGGAGTGGTACGAGCGGGCGGCTTCCCAGGGGCACCGGCGGGCGCAGGTACGGGTCGGGATGATGGCGGCGGCTCGGGGGGACGTCGTGCAGGCGGCGCGGTGGTACCGGCTGGCCGCGGAGGCCGGGTCGCGCAACGGCGCCTTCAATCTGGGGCTGCTGTTGGCCCGGGAGGGGAGCGAGCCGGAGGCCGCCGTGTGGTGGACGCGGGCCGCCGACGCCGGGCACGGGCGGGCGGCGCTGCGGCTGGCCCTCGTCTACGCGCGTCGGGGCGAGCTGGCGGAGGGGCAGCGGTGGGCCGATCGCGCGGTGTCGCTGGGGCCGGGGGAGGTCTCGGAGCGGGCGGCCCGGTTGCGGGACGCGTTGCGGGAGGAGCTGTCCGCGTGAGGCCGGGGGCCGGGGAGTCGGGACGAGAGGGCTGCTCGTAAGCGATTTGCTTCCCCTGCTGTCGCTGACGTAATGTTGCGTTCACCGACGCGGGGTGGAGCAGCTCGGTAGCTCGCTGGGCTCATAACCCAGAGGTCGCAGGTTCAAATCCTGTCCCCGCTACTGATGGCCGAGGGGCCGGAATCCAGAGATGGGTTCCGGCCCTTCGGCGTTTCTCACGGTCAGGGCGTGCGGCCAACCGCGGCGGAGATCGTCGTCATGCCGGTGGCTTGTGGTTTCGGTTTTGGACACCGATGGCGATATGACGGCCCGTCAGATGCGGGAGCCTGTGGACAGAGAGCACGAAGCCCCGGCACCACAGCGGGGCCGGGGCTTCGGAAGTGCCGTTACGCGGACGCGCAGTTCGGGCAGACGCCGCGGTAGGTGACCTCGACGTCCGAGACCGTGAAGCCGAAGCGCTCGGAGTCGGGGAGGTCGGCGAGCGGGTTGCCGCTCGGGTGGACGTCCTTGATGGCGCCACAGCGGGCGCAGACCAGGTGGTGGTGCGGCCGGTGTGCGTTCGGGTCGTAGCGCTTGGCCCGCTTGTCCGTGGCGACCTCGAGGACCTCGCCGAGAGAGACCAGCTCCCCCAGCGTGTTGTAGACGGTCGCCCGGGAGATCTCGGGCAGCTTGGCGACGGCTCTGGCGTGGACCTCGTCGGCGGTCAGGTGTACGTGCTCGCCGTCGAGGACCTCGGCCACGACGCGCCGCTGCGCGGTCATCCGCCATCCGCGTCCGCGCAGCCGTTCCAGAAGGTCGCTCATGCGATCCAGCCTAACAGAAAGGGACCAGGTCGCGAACGGGTGTGATTTTAGACGAGGTCTAATTCGCGGGACTGGGGAGGGCGGGTCTAGGGGAGAGTGGCCATCTGCTGCCGCGCCGGCGCCCAGCAGCGGATGATGTCGCGGACCGAGACGATGCCGACGGTCTCGCCGCGCTCCAGCACGATGAGGTGGCGGAAGCCGCCGTGCGCCATGGCGCGAGCCGCCTCTTCCAGGGTCCAGGACGGTGCGGCGAAGACGACGTCGGTGGTGGTGTGGGCGTGGGTGCGCTCCGTGTCGGGGTCCTGGCCGAGGCCGACCGCGTTCAGAATGTCCCGTTCGGTGAGGATGCCGATGCCGCCGGCGTCGGGGTCGAGGACCACGGCCGCGCCGACGCGGCGCGCCGACATCAGGGCGGCCGCCTGGCGGAGGGTGTGTGCGGGGCCGATGGTGAGGACCACCGTGCTCATGGCGTCGCGGACGAGCATGGTTTCGAGCCACCTCCTGATGGAATCCGTCCCCGTCGGGCTCCCGGTGCCCGATAGTTCAGGGATTCACAAGTTCACAAGTGGGGGAACTCTCAGAGTGGCAGGTAAAGCGGGGGTCAACAAGGGGGCGCGGGCAGCCGATTGAGGGCGTGCGCGCTCATCTGTGTGTTTCGGTCTGCCTCAGTAGCGCTGGTTGAGATACCCCAGCAACTCGTCGTGCAGCAGGCCGTTCGACGCGGCCGCGTTGCCGCTGTGCGGGCCGGGGCGGCCGTCGAGGCCGGTGAAGGTGCCGCCGGCCTCCGTCACGATGATCGCGTTGGCGGCCATGTCCCACAGGGACAGCTCCGGTTCCGCGCAGATGTCGACCGCGCCCTCCGCGACCAGCATGTACGGCCAGAAATCGCCGTACGCGCGCGTGCGCCACACCTCGCGGGTCAGGTCCAGGAAGCCGCCCAGCCGCCCCTGATCCTCCCAGCCGCTCAGCGAGGAGTACGCGAACGAGGCGTCCGTCAGCTTCGAGACGCGCGAGACGTGCAGCCGGGAGGACGAGGACAGGCTGCGGCCGGTGAAGGCACCGTGGCCCTTCGCGGCCCACCAGCGGCGGCCGAGGGCGGGGGCGGAGACGACGCCGACGACGGGCTGGAAGCCGGTGTCGCCGGCCTCCATCAGGGAGATCAGGGTGGCCCAGACGGGGACGCCGCGTACGTAGTTCTTGGTGCCGTCGATCGGGTCGATCACCCAGCGCCTGGGGCCGGTGCCCTGGATGCCGTACTCCTCACCGAGGACCGCGTCGCGGGGGCGGGCGCGCTGGAGCTGGCCGCGGATGAGTTCCTCCGCGGCCTTGTCCGCCTCGCTCACCGGGGTCATGTCCGGTTTCGTCTCGACCTTGAGGTCGAGGGCCTTGAAACGGTCCATGGTCGCCGCGTCGGCGGCGTCCGCGAGGACGTGGGCGAAGCGGAGGTCGTCGAGGTAGTCCGGCATGTGACGAACGGTATCCGGCGTGGTCGGTGCGGGGCCATAGGGGGCCGACGGGTGATCGGTGCGGGACGGTGCGGGACGGTGCCGGACGGGGCGGGGGATTGGGGCTCGGGGGAGAGGGAGCGCGCGGAGTCGGGTAGTTCTGGGGCGTACCGGCCGAAGGGCGCCCCCGCGTACGTCCGCGAACCCTTGACAGTGCTTCCGTCCGCGTCAAACCTGGGCGCAGAGCCGCTCGCCCCAGGGAGGCGATGATGCCTGCAGCGCGGGAATCCCTACTGGACGCCGCGTACACGGCGCTGGCGCGCCGGCCGTGGTCCGCTGTGCGGATGGTGGACGTGGCCGCGGCGGCCGGAGTGTCCCGGCAGACCCTCTACAACGAGTTCGGCAGCAAGGAGGGGCTCGCCCGGGCGCTGGTCAGAAGGGAGGCGGACGGCTATCTCGCCGGGGTCGAACGGGCCCTCACCACCCCCGCCGACGCCCGCGACCGGCTCACCGCCACCGCCGAGTGGACGGCGTCGGCGGCCCGGGAGAACGCGCTGGTGCGAGCCCTGCTGACCGGCTGCTGGAGCGAACGGCTGCCCTCGCCGACCCTGTCCGCCGTGCCGTCCTCCTCGGCCGTGCCGGCGCAGCGACGGGCGGACGGTCCGTTACCGTCACCCGGCGACTTCGTGGCGATGGTCCGCGACCGGGCCGTGGCGGTGCTGGCGGGACCCAGCGCGGCCAAGCCGGACACGGCCGAACTGGCCCGCTCCTGCGAACTCGTCGTCCGTCTCGCCCTGTCCTGCGTCGCGGCCCCGCCGAGCGAGGGCAACGTCGCGGACCTGGTCCGCACGGCCCTACCCCGGCAGGCGGTCTAGCAGTGGTCTAACACCCCCGCTCCACCGAGGCGCGCCCGGTCTGGGGTCCAGCTGCGCAGGTCCCGTGGGTCATGCCTGGTCGGGCGGTCCAGCTGCGTAGTCCGGTGGTCGTGCTTGGTCAGGCGGGCTGGGTGCGCTCTCCGGTGGGTCATGCGCGGCCTGGCGGTTTAGCTGCGCTATCGGGTGGGTCGTACCTGGTCAGGCAGGCCGGGTGCGCACTCCGGTCGGTCCTGCGAGGCCGGGCGGTCTGGCCGCGCAGTCGGGTGGCTCGTGCTTCGTCAGGCGGTCTAGGTCGTTTCTGATGGCTCTTGGACGGTGTCTCGGAGCCAGATGACGATCGCGGTGACGGTCAGAGTGCCGTTGAAGATGTAGTCACGTTTGT
>NZ_JBSFDB010000057.1:0-51158 GCF_053593695.1 Streptomyces sp. NPDC002144 | reverse complement strand
TCCATCTGGGCACCTTCACCGGCCCCACCGGAACGTTCCAGCAGGTCACCGCCCTGACCAAGCCTCAGCGAGACCTACTCGCGAAGCTGGACATCTCCGCTCCCAAGCAGGTCATCTCACTTCAGCCCGCACCCCGCTGACCAGCCAGAACACCACCGCCTAGAGACACGCCCTCCAGGCGGACACACGCACGTCCGCCCAGGTCAGACCCCGGATTTGCCTCTCCAGACCACGGAATTATGTCGAACCCGGGGCTGACCAACGTGCTCAAGCATGCCCAGGCGAGCACCGCGCAGATCACCGTCGCGTACGAACCCGGCGAGCTGACCCTCACGGTGACCGACGACGGCACCGCCCGCCCCGCCCCGAACCGTGCTGGGCGCGGGCTGACCGGGATGCGGGAGCGACTCGCCCTCTACGGCGGCACCTTGCAGGCCGGGCCCACCGCGACCGGCGGCTTCCAGGTACGGGCCGGCATCCCCCTCGCCGGGCCACAGCCAACCGCCGTGACACGGGAGCGGCCGTGACCATCCGGGTCCTGGTCGCCGACGACCAGCAACTGATCCGCATCGGCCTGGCCGGAATCGTGGACACCGCCCGGGACCTCACATCGATCGGCACCGTCGCAACGGGCCGGGACGCCGTCGCAGCAGCCGCCGAACACCGGCCCGACGTCGTCCTGATGGACATTCGGATGCCCGATATGGACGGCATCGAGGCCACCCGCCGTATCACAGCCTCCGGCCACGCCCGTGTCCTGATGCTCACCACCTTCGACCTGGACGAGTACGTCTTCGGCGCCCTTCAGGCAGGGGCCAGCGGCTTCCTCCTGAAGGACGCACCGCCCCTCGACCTGCTGTCCGCCGTCCGCACCGTCGCCCAGGGCGAGGCACTGCTCGCGCCACGCGTCACCAAACGGCTCATCGCGGCATACCTCGACAGGCCGGCACAGCCGCCACACGGTCGCCAACCGCCACGGCTGCCCGAGTCCATCACCACCCGTGAACACGAAGTGCTCCTGCTCGTCGCCGAAGGACTCACCAACGCCGAGATCGCCGAACGGCTCTACATCGGCGCCGGCACGGTGAAGACCCACGTTGCCCGGCTCCTGACCAAACTCGACGCCCGCGACCGCGTCCAACTCGTCATCCACGCCTACCGCAACGGCCTCACCAGCTAATCCGCTCAGCCTCGGACCGGCCTCGAATCCCTCCCGAACTCAGGCCCAGGCAGGCCGACTTGCCGGGTGCGGCGTTCCACGGAGCATCTGACTACGGGCCGACGTGGTGCAGCAGTGAATGCAGGAGCCCCTTCATCCCTTCCTGGGAGACGAACCGCAAGGTCGGGTCCTGGCCGTCCGGTTCCTGCGCCCACCACCGGGGCAACTCGACGTCGAGCAGGTTGTCGGCGTACCAACGACCAAAGTCGTCACCGTCGAGCAGCAGAACGGCCCAGGGCAGCAGGCGATAGACGAGCGAGGCTTCCGCCTCGGGATGTGCGGGCCGGCTCGGACGCCGGAGACCGTCCTGCAGCGCGAGGAGACGTCGTTGCTCGGCGGCACCGGCCTTGCTGATATGAACCGTCCGCAGCGACCACGCGCCCAGCAAGGCCGCTGCCACGCACAGCAGGAGAGCCGTGGAAGTGTTCCCCCTCCACATCAGGAACCCGCCGGCCAGTACGGCGATCGCCATGCTGAACAGCACGTAATACGGTCGGGCCACATAGCCGCGCTCACGGGCAGCCTTGGAGACGCTCTGCTGAAGCTGCGCGAGGCTGATCCTGGTACCGCGGGGGGAGGCCGGCGGACGGGGTTCGCGCCGGAGCCGCAGCTCGCCTTCCCGGCCAAGGATCGCGTCCAGCAGGGCGGCCCGGTCCGGGGGAAGCCCGGCCGCGGACCGGGTGCCGGGAAGTATCAGGTAGCCGTCCTCGTACGCTGCCGCCCGCAGATAGCCGTCCTCGGCAAGTGCCAGGGTTTCGCCCATCACGGCCTGCATCGGATTCCTGCCCCCGACCAGCCAGCTGCCGACCAAACAGCTCGACTCGGGTATCCCCGTCTCCGTGCCTGCATCTTTCACACGCCCCCCTAAGATCGCCCTGCCGCTGGGACGATACCGAAAACCCGCGGAACGCCAACTCGGAACGCTGAAGTGGGCGGCCAAGCGGCGGCACAGCGCACTGCCGATGCCATCGGTGCCGCCGGCAGCTCGGTTCGCGCCCGCGCCCACAGCTGCGGCACTGGCTTTCGGTGCGGCACACGCGTGGCCGCTGAAGCCCCGCCCCTGACCGTTCGGGCCGGTTCGCTTGGACGGGTGGCTGCATAGGTTCGCTTTGGTCCCCGGGATCCGGGGCCACATCGGAGCTGGAAGGTGCATGGCTGCATCTGCCGGCTCCGCTGATCGACTTGAGCTCTTGTGCGGTGAATCGCCCGGCATGCGCTGCCGGGCGCTGCCCGCCGTCGCGGCGCTGTTGCGCCGCATGGCCGTACTCGGCAGGGGCGCTGGACACATCTTGGAGTGACCATGACCGTTTCACCGGACAGTGCGCCCGCGAGCGGCCACCGAAGGAACGAAGCCGACGTCGTTGTGATCGGCGCGGGCCTGGCAGGGCTCACCGCGGCACGCGCACTCGTCGCGGCGGGACTGTCGGTTGCGGTCCTGGAGGCCCGCGACCGGGTCGGCGGCCGGCTCCTCAACCACGATCTGGGCGACGGTCAGGTGACCGAGATCGGCGGACAGTTCGCCGGACCCACACAGGACCACATCCTTGCGCTGGCCACAGAAGTCGGCGTGGCCACGTACCAGGCGACGGTCCCCGGCGAGAGCGTCTACGTGCACGCCGGGAGGGCCAAGCGGTTCTCCGGACAGGCGCTCCCGGACCTGCTGGCGCTTCCGGACATGGGTATCGCCCTGGCGCGTATCGGCCAGGCGGTGCGGAAGATTTCCCCGCAGGCCCCATGGCAGGCGCCGAAGGCTCGTGACCTGGACGGCATGACCTACGAGACCTGGCTGCGCAAGGCCGAGGTCACCGGCGCCGCCGTCGATCTGGTCAACATCTTCCTCAACTCCGCGTACGGCGGTGAAGCGCGCGACGCGTCCGCGCTGTTCAGCCTCTGGTACGTCTCGACATTCGGTGACGAAACGCATCCCGGCACGATGGAGCGCGGCACGGGCACCGAGGGCGGCGCCCAGGACAGCCGGTTCGTCGGAGGCTCCCAGCTGGTCGCCCAGCGGCTGGCCGTCGAACTCGACGGACGGGTCCGCCTCGCGGCGCCGGTGCGCCGTATCAGCCAGGACTCCACAGGCGTCACCGTCTTCTCGGACGCCGGGGACTGGCGGGCCGCCCGGGTGATCGTGGCCGTACCGCCGCTGCTGGCCTCCCGAATCGTCTGGGACCCGCTGCTGCCGCCGCAGCAGGACCAGCTCTACCAACGGCTCCCCTTCGGCACCCTCATGAAGTGCGTGGCCGTCTACGACAAACCGTTCTGGCGGGCAGAGGGCCTCTCCGGCATGGGCCTGCTGCGCGACGGCTCACCCATCCGCGAGATGTTCGACAACACCCCGCCCGACGGCGGGCCAGGGGTGCTCATGGGCTTCCTCGGCGGCAAGGAATGGCGCAAGTGGGCACACCGCCCGGCCCGTGAACGGCGCGGCGCGGTGCTGCGCTGTTTCGCCCGGGTCGTCGGGGAGCGGGCGTTCGACACCATCGACTACGTCGAGCAGGACTGGACCGCCGAACAGTGGACCCAGGGCGGTCCCACCTCCGTCGCCGCTCCGGGCGTGCTCACCGGCTACGGCGAGTGGATGGGCCGGCGTTTCGGCCGCGTGCACTGGGCGGGCGCCGAGTTCTCCCCGTACTGGACCGGATTCATGGACGGCGCCGTCCGCTCCGGCCAGCACGCCGCCGCCGAGCTGCTCGACCACAGCTGAGCCCCACCCACGCAAGCAGAAGGAGAACCCTGCCGTGAACAAGTACGTCGTCACCGAGAAGGCCGTCGTCGATGCTCCCGTCGAGCAGGTCTGGGAGGTCGTCTCCCGCACCGACCGGTACGCCGAGTGGGTCGCCGGTGCCATCGAGGTCACCGACCATCACGGAACCGCCACGGTCGGCAGGACGTATGCCGAGCACAACCGCACCCTCGGTCCGCTGCGGACCCGCTCGGTGTGGACCGTGCGGGAGGTCGAGCCGATGAGGCGCCGGGTCGACACCGGCACCGGTTTCGCCCCTCTGCGGGATCTGACCAACGTCTTCGAGTTCCGGACCGTGCAGGGTCCACGGGGCCGGGACGCCACGGAGATGACGTACCAAGTGGAGTACACCATGGGCCTGGGCCCTCTGGGGCTCCTCCTGGACTGCATCCAGCAGCCCGCGCTGCGCGCCGGTATGCGCACCTCCATGGCCAACCTCGACACGCTGCTGCGTTCCGAGAACTCGACGACGGCGCGGTGACATGCCGGCGACCCCTCAGTTCTTTACAGAGCACCGGCGTTCCGTGGCAGCCGCCTGCCATCGTCTCGCCGAAGCAGGGCTGCTGATCGGCACGGCGGGCAACGTGAGCGTGCGCGCCGGCGAGCACATCGCCGTCACCGCAACCGGCGCCGTTCTCGGTCACATCACTCCCGAACAGGTCACCGTGGTCGGCCCGGACGGTGACGTGATCGCCGGACACCTCCGGCCCACGTCCGAAGTGGAGCTGCATGGCGGGATCTACCAGCGGTACGACGCCGGCGCCGTGGTGCACACCCACTCGCCGCAGGCGACCGCGCTGTCCCTGGTGCTCGACGAGCTTCCGTGCGTCCACTACCAGCAGCTCGTGCTGGGCGGCACCGTACGAGTCGCACCGTTCGCCACATTCGGCAGCCCGGAACTCGCCGACCACGTCATGTCGGCACTCGACGGCCGATCGGCGGCACTGATGGCCAACCACGGCGCGGTCGTATACGGGCCGACGCTCGAAAGAGCCGTCGACAACGCGCTGTTGCTGGAGTGGGCGTGCGGCCTCTACCTGCGCGCCGCAACCCTCGGCGTACCGCGAGTCCTGGACGAGGACCAGCAGGCCGCCGTCATCCGCGCCGCGTTGCGCCGTGGCTACGGCAGCACCCATCCCCTCGATGACACCACCCACTCCATCGAAGAGAAGAAGAGCCGCTGATGAACCAGTCAGTCATCACCCTCGGGGCCCACGTGTTCGACGTGCAGGTCCGGCCCGTCGAGTCGATCCCGGAGGGGCAGGGGGCGGCCCTGGTGGACCAGATCCGGTTCAGCCCGGCGGGCTCGGCCGCCGGTACCGCACTGACGCTGGCCAAGCTGGGCGCAATCGTGCGGACCGCCGGCGCGGTGGGTAGCGACCCGATCGGTGACCTGCTGCTGAGCATGCTGGCTGCTCACGGTGTGGACACCTCGCTCGTCCTGCGCCGCGACGACACTCAGACCTCGGCCTCGGTGCTGCCCATCCGCCCCGACGGCAGCCGTCCCGCCTTCCACGTCCTGGGCGCGAACATCGCCTACGGCCCGGACGACGCCCCGCACACCGAGATCGCCGGAGCCAGCCATCTCCACATGGGAGCACCGGAGTTGATGGGCGGGGAGGCTGCCGCGAAGATCCTCGCTCCCGCACGGGCCGCAGGCGTGGTCACCTCCGCCGACCTGCTGGCCTCCGGCGACAGCGGTCTGTTCGACTGGATCGCGCCCGCGTTCCCCTACCTGGACCACCTGCTGCCCAATGAGGAACAGGTGCTCGGCCTCACCGGCGCGGCCACCGTGGAGGACGGCGCGCGCAGGTTCCTCGCGGAAGGGGTCGGTTGCGTCGCCACGACCCGGGGTGCCAGCGGAGCGCTGGTGGTCACCGCGGACGAGGTGATCGAGGTTCCGGCTTTCGCGGTCGACGTGGTCGACACCACCGGCTGCGGCGACGCCTTCTCCGCCGGTTTCCTGCGTGGTCTGGGGCTGGGGCGCGCGCTGCGAGAGTGCGCGGTGCTCGGCTGCGCGGCGGCGGCGCTGGTGGCCCAAGGGCTCGGCAGCGACCACGGGGAGTTCGACCTCGCCGCCGCGGACGCCCTCGCCGCCACGGCACCCGTACTGGAACTGCGGTAACGGCGGCGGCCGGCCCTCAACGACTCACAGCGCCTGTTGAAACAGGACGAACAGGCGCTGAACGAAAGGTATGCCCGGTGCAGCAACTCACCGAGATCTCCGCGACGGCTGTCGCGACCACCGTCCACCGCCTGCGCGCCACCTTCGCAACGGGGCGGACGAAACCCGTGGCCTGGCGTCGCGGCCAACTACGGGCTCTGCGGGCTCTGCTGACCGATCACGCGGACGAACTCCAGAACGCGCTGCAGGCCGATCTCGGCAAGAGCGCCTTGGAAGCGTTCACGACGGAGATCGGTTTCACGGTCAATGAGATCGACCACGCGCTCGCCCACCTGACCTCGTGGCTGCGTCCGCGCCGCACCCGCGTCCCTGTGGCGCTCGCGCCCGCCCGTGCCCGGATCGTTCGGGAGCCTCTGGGGACGGTCCTGATCATCAGTCCGTGGAACTATCCGGTGCAGTTGGCCCTGGCACCACTGGTCGGCGCCCTGGCAGCGGGCAACTGCGCTGTCGTCAAGCCCAGTGAACTCGCTCCCGCGACCTCTGCCGTTCTCGCCCGGCTGCTGCCGCTCCATCTCGACCAGGAGGCCGTGGCTGTCGTCGAGGGCGGCATCCCCGAGACGACAGTCCTGCTGGAGCAGCGCTTCGACCACATCTTCTACACCGGCAACGGCTCTGTCGGGCGGATCGTCATGAACGCCGCCGCACGCCACCTCACGCCGGTGACTTTGGAGTTGGGCGGCAAGAGCCCCGTCGTAGTGGAACCGGGCACCGACCTGGCCACGGCTGCCCGCCGCATCGTCTGGGGCAAGTTCATGAACGCCGGTCAGACCTGTGTCGCGCCGGACTACGTCCTGGCCGTCGGTGAGACCGCGGCCACACTCGAAACCCACCTCGCCGCGGCTGTCCGCGCCCTGTACGGCGACAACCCGGCCGACAGCCCCGACTACGGCCGCATCGTCAACAACCGCCACTTCGAACGGCTGTTGGGCTATCTGAAGGACGGACGTACCGTCATCGGCGGCGCCCACGATCGCAGCAGCCGTTACATCGCCCCCACTGTCCTCGCAGATGTGGACCCGGGCTCCCGGGTGATGAACGAGGAGATCTTCGGCCCCGTCCTGCCCATCGTCGCCGTCCCCGACCTGGACACCGCCATCTCCTTCATCACCGAACGCGACAAGCCCCTGGCCCTCTACGCCTTCACCGCCTCCGCCGCGAGCAAGCGCCGACTGGTGACGCAGACGTCCTCCGGTGCCCTGTCCTTCGGTGTCCCCAACGCGCATCTGACCGTCCCTGGCCTGCCGTTCGGCGGCGTAGGGGCCAGCGGTTTCGGCCGCTACCACGGCGAGTACTCCATCGACACCTTCAGCCACACCAAAGCGGTGCTGGACAAGCCGCTGTTCCCGGACACGCTGCGGCCCGCGTACCCGCCCTTCACCGCTCTCAAGGAGCGGCTGCTGCGCCGTCTGCTGTGAACGACCCGGTATCCCCCTGTCCACAGGTACGGCCCGACACTCGGCCGTCGGCGGTGTGGCCCCCTCTACAGCCGTGAGGGGGCCACACCGCCGACGGCGTTCGTGCGTATCAGCAAGGTGGTTACGCGCGGCCTGCGGCTCGAGCCGGATGGTTGAAGAATCGTGCGGTCGCCAGAAGCGTCAGAACCAATCCGGCAGGGATCGCGTAGGCGAGTCTGAAGTGGCCGGTGGATCCGAGAGTGCCGCTGGCCGCTCCGCCGGCGAGCACGCCTATGTAGTTGAAGACGTTCATACGCGCCAGGACCACTTCCGTCGCCCCTGGCCGCAGGCGCCCGGCGGAGGCCAGACAGAGGGGAACGAGCGCGGAGACTCCCAGTCCGGTGCCTGCAGCCGCCAGGATCGCGTACGGCCAGGCGGGGGCGGCTGCCAGGCCGGCCAGGGCGGCGGCGGTCAGAAGCGTGGCGGCACGGATGACGGCCGCCGGTCCGATCCTGCGTACGAGCCGGTCGGCGCCCGCGCGCCCGGTGACGGTACCCACCTGATAGGCGGCATAGGCCAGGGGTGCGACGGACAAGGCGGTGTCCAGGGTCTGGTGGAGATAGAGCGTCGACCACGACGAGACCGTGGAGTCGATGACATAGGCGACCAGAAGGACCAAGCCGAAGGGAGCGAGTCGTGCCCAGAGCCCACGACCGAGTCCGGCCGCGCCGGCGGCGTGATCGGAGACAGGAGAAGGCGGGTCGGCGGGGAGCACGTGGGAGCGGATGGTCAGGGCGAGGACCAGAACGAGAGCGGCCTGGGCGGTCAGGGTGTACTCGACGCCCCAGCCGAGATGTGCGGCACCCGCGGTGAGCAGGGCAGCCGCGACACCGGCGGTGCTCCAGGCGGCGTAGAAGGAGGCGAAAACGCTCCGGCCGTAGTGGCGTTCGACCGCCGCGGCCCGAGTGTTCGCCGACACATCGATGCAGCCCAGCGCCAGACCGAACAGGCAGTAGGACACCGCGACCGCGGCCTGGCCGGGCGCCCAGCCAATCAGCAGCAGAGCCACAGCGCTCGCCACCACGGCGGCCCGCATGGCGGCCATCAGTCCCAGACGCCGGATCACGCCCAGGCCCACGAAGCTGCCGACTCCCGCGCTCAAGGCGATGGCGACGACAAGCACGGTCATCAGCTGTGGTGACAAGCCGAACCGCTCCTTGACGGCGGGCACCGTGGTGGAGACAGCGGCCACCGCAGTTCCCTGGGCGGCGAACACCGTCGCCGCGACCCGCCGGGCCGGCGCAAGTGGGCTCCGGCCCGTGGTGCGTCGCGGAGCCGTCTGAAGAGGTGCAGTCATGGCTATCCTTCGTTCTCGCGCTCTCGCGCCGGGGATCCGGGAAGGGGGGTCACGGACAGCAGGGCGTGCGGGTTTCCGCAAAGGTAGAAAGGCGGGGAAACGACGTGCAGTGCGCCGGCGGCCGGATGGGAGGCCCTGGCGGCCACTCCCGCGACAGGTGAGGCCCTCCTGGCTACGGTGGGAGAGAAACACCACGGTGAGAGGGAACGCGATGCCTGGTGCCTCCACCCCGCCCGCCTCTCCGGGAACGAGTCGCAGCACCTCTGCCACCATCGCGCCGAACATCCTGCGCTACCTCGCCCGGGTCGCCCACGACTACGGCGTCGACCTGCAGCCGCTGCTGACGAAAGCGGGACTGGATCCGACGGTGATGGCATCCACCGCCCTGCGTGTCTCCTACCGCCAGGGCAGCGACGTCATCCGCCACGCCGTGGAACTGACCGGGGACGAGCATCTGGGACTGCGGGTGGGCACGGCGCAGCACCTGACGGCTTGGGGACTGCTCGGCTTCGCCATGATGGCCGCCGACACCCAGCAGGAAGCCATCGAGACAGGGGTGCGCTACCAGAACCTCTCCGGGGCGATGACCGTGTGGTCGGCCCGTTGGGAGGACGTCGGCTACGTGCTGCGCGCGGATCTACCGGACCCCGCGCTCGATCCGATCGTTGCCGCCTTCTTGATCGAGGAGGCGTACTCCAGCGTCGTCACGCTCATCCGTCTCAACCTCGGCGCCTCGTTCGCCCCGCAGGCGATCGACTTCGTCTTCCCCGCCCCGCGCGACAGACGCCCGTACGAGGAACTGTTCCGCTGCCCGGTGCGCTTCGGCGCCACCGGCAACCGCATGCTGTTCTCCACCCGGTGGGCCCATGCACCGATGCCGGGACGGGACCCCATCACCTACGCGTCGGTGCTCGAGGTGCTGGACGTGCAGATGGCTTCGCGGCGTGACCAGCAGGACCTCCTCGAGGTCCTGGAGATCTCCATCGCGCAGAGCCTTCCGGCCGTCCCCTCCTTCCTCGAGCAGGCGCGTCGGCACGCCTCCAGCGAACGCACCCTGCGCCGGCGCCTCGCCGACTGCGGCACCACCTATGAGGCCATCGTCGACGGCGTACGCCGCGAGAGAGCGGAGCAGCTACTGCGCCGCCCGGAGCTCACCCTCCGGGACATCGCCCGGCAGGCCGGCTTCGCCGACGTGAGCGCACTCCGTCGAGCGGTACGCCGGTGGTACGAAGCGACCCCGCTTGAGGTGCGCGCCGAGCTATTGGCGCGGGAAACGCCCACGGACCGGCCGCCGCAGGGGTGACACCACGACCGATGGCAGGTGCGTGCAGGACGGCGAAGCCGCGCCTCGCACGATCACGCTGGCCCACCGGAGAGCACGGCCGACGACACTAGTCTCGTCGGCGGTCTGATCCTGCCTCTCGAGCCAGGCGATGCAGATGGTGACGGGCGACGAGTTCGAGCGTCACCGCCACCGCGATGGACTGCACGGCCATGAGCGCGATCAGGACGAACAGCTGCACAGCCCCGGCCATGACGGGACTGGCCCCGCCCAGGAGCATGCCGACGAATGCTCCGGGGAGCGTGACCAGGCCGACCGTACGGGTCTGGTCGATGCCGGGCAGCAGCGCCTCGGAGGCTGCGGGGCGGGCGATCTCCATCCTGGCGGCCCGGTCCTGGAAGCCCAGGGCCATCGCGGCTTCCACCTCGCCGTGGCGCTGCGTCAACTCGTCCAGTGCGCGCCGTCCGGCCAGTACCGTCACGGTGAGGGCACCGCCGATGAGCTGGCCGGTGATCGGGATCAGCGCTATGCCCTTCAGGGGGACGAGTCGCGTCAGCAGCAGCACAGCAACGACCGGGATCACACCGGCGCCGATGGGAGCGACGGTCAGCCACCACGTGTCGTTGCCGGTGATTCTGCGGCCGGCCGTACGCACCGCCACGGCGGCCATCACGAAGAGAAAGGCCACCAGTCCCAGCACGGACTTGACGGCCCAGGCGATGACCACCGAGACCACGGCGAGCTGAACGGCGGCGCGCAACCCGGCGACGAGGATCTCCCGGGCCCGGCTCTTGTACGGGTGGGGATCGAGATGGAACCGGCCCGCGACCGCCGCCGCCACCAGGAGCAGCACGGCGAGCAAAACTCCCAAGGATATGTTGACCGGTATCAAAGACGCCGCGCTCGAAGTCACGTCCCCACCATAAGGAGCCGCTGTCCGGGCCGGTGTTCGGGCTGAACGCAGAGGTTCGCCGCAAGATCAGCAGGCGCCGGCGTTCACCACGGAAGCGCATCCCACCCGAGCAGCCCACCCGACCCCGCTACCCGCCAAGGGCGGGGCTAGGGTGAACGGGCGTCACCCATAGGAGGTACACATGGCAACGGCAGCAGGGCCAGCCACCCCCGAGTCCGACGTGCTCATCAGCGTTGTCCTCCCGGTCTACGGCGTGGAGGAATTCCTCCGCCCATGCCTCGACGCCATCCTCGCCCAGCCCTTCACCCGCTTCGAGGTCATCGCTGTTGACGACGCCTCCCCCGACGGCTGCCCGGAGATCCTCGACGAGTACGCCCGCCGGGATCCCCGCGTCCGGGTCCTGCACCTTGCGGACAACGGTGGCCTCGGCCAGGCCCGCAACACCGGGTTCGAGCAGGCCCGCGGCACCTACGTGTGGTTCGTCGACAGCGACGACTGGATCGCCGACGGCAGCCTTGCCGCCATTGCCCCCCGGCTTGAGGCGAGTCGACCTGACGTCCTGTTCCTCGACTACGCCCGCGCGCTGCCCGACGGCACGATCGAACCCAACCCGCGTGGGCACCTTCTGCGCGAGCCGACGCCCCCGGACACCTTCGACCTCGCCGCCCGCCCCAGTGTCCTCGAACTCATGATGACCGCCTGGAACAAGGTCATCCGCCGCGACTTCCTCGCCGCCCTCGACGTACGGTTCGGCCCCGGCCTCTACGAGGACCTCCCGGTCACCTATCCCATCCTGCTCGCAGCAGAGCGCATCGCCCTCCTCGACCAGGTCTGCTACTTCTACCGCGAGCGCCGGGCCGGAGCCATAACCACCACGGTCAGCGACCGGCACTTCGACGTCTTCGGCCAGTACGAGAAGATCTTCGCCTTCCTCGACGCACACGGCGACGCCTTCAACGCCTTCCGCATACCGATCTTCGACCGCGCCCTCTGGCACTACACCACCATCATCGACGACCCGTCCCGTGTCCCCCGGGGCCGCCGCCGAGAGTTCTTCCACCGGATGGCCGCGCACTTCATCCGCTACCGGCCCGCCGGATACACCTTCCCGGCCGGCGCCCGTGGCGCCAAGTTCCGCCTCGTCGCCCGTGACGACTACCGCCTCTACACCGCCCTCCGGCCGGTCAACCGCCTGCGCCTGCAGGCCCGTCGGAGCGTCGGCACGACCAAGCGCGCCGCCCGAACCACCGTGCGCCGGGCACGCGCAGTGCCCTCATTCCTCTATTACGAACTGCAGCGCCGCCTCCCCCTCGACGACCACCTCGCGGTCTACGCCGCGTACTGGTACCGCGGCTACTCATGCAATCCCCGCGCCATCTACGAGCGCGCCCGCGAACTCGCCCCGGACATCCACGGGGTGTGGATCGTCCGCGAGGACGCCGTCGCCTCGCTCCCCCCGGGGGTGGACCATGTTGTCGAGGGCTCACGCAGCGCCCTGCGCCACCTCGCCCGCGCCAAGTATCTGGTCAACAACGTCAACTTTCCGCACACCATCGCCAAGCGTCCCGGCTCCGTGCACCTGCAGACCCTGCACGGCACCCCCCTCAAGGTCATGGGCCTGGATCAGCAGCAGTACCCGATCGGCGCCAAGGGCATGAACTTCACCCGGCTGCGCGAGCACTCCGCCCGCTGGGACTACCTCCTCTCCGCCAACCCGCACTCCTCGGACACCTGGCAGCGCGTCTACCCGGGCACGTACGAGCTGCTGGAGTACGGCTACCCCCGTAACGACCGCTACTTCGCCGCCGGTCCCGAGGAGATCGCCGCGATCCGCAAAGGCCTCGGTATCTCCCCGGAGCAGACCGCCGTGCTGTACGCCCCGACCCACCGCGAGTACGCGGACGTCGGCCCGCTCCTCGACCCGGACCGGTTGGCAGCCGCACTGGGGCCCGACCACGTCCTGATGCTGCGCTCCCACTACTACGACGCCGACGGCAAGCAGCCTCAGTCCGGCGGCGGTCGCGTGCTGGACGTGTCGACGCACCCCGTCGTCGAAGACCTGTGCCTGGCGGCCGACGTGCTGGTGACGGACTATTCGTCGATCATGTTCGACTACGCCGATCTGGACAGGCCGATCGTCGTCTACGCCCCCGACTGGCAGACGTACCGCACCACCCGCGGCGTCACGTTCGACCTGATGGAGCAGCCGCCCGGGGCCGTCACGACGACCGAGGAGGAACTGACCCGAGTACTGCGTTCCGGCGAGGCGAACGATGAAAAGGCCCAGCGGGCACGGGCCGCATTCCGCCGCCGCTTTTGCACGTTCGACGACGGGCACGCCGCTGAGCGGGTGGTTCGGCGGGTATTCCTCGGCCAGGACCCGGCGGACCGAAAGGGAGTCCCGCACGTGGATGATCTCGGTGCGTGAGGTGAGGATCCGAGCTGCTCGGCTGGGGCCATCAGTTACTGCCAAGCAGCTCATCAGGACACCGAGTGACAGCCCCTCGACAGGCCCCCTAGCCGGCGGCGCGGCGTAGAAGGGCGTCGAGGGCGCGCTCGAAGGGGGCCAGTGGGTCAGCCTCCGCCGAGCCAAGCAGGCGCGCGCGCAGCTGCGCGCGTTCGGCGGCGAGCGGGTCGGGCGCGCCGCCCGCACGGTCGAGGAAGTCTTCGAGCCCGACGAGGTCCGGGCCGAGGAGGTGACCGGACGCCGCTGCCGGGTAGCGCCCCCGGAACACGTCAGGGTCGAGGCCGGCCGGGTTGGTGACGGCGTACGGCTTGTCCGCCGCCAGGAAGTCCGTGACCACGCCCGACACGTCGGCGATGAGTACGTCCGCGTGGTTGAAGCAGTCGTAGAGGCCAGGGCGAGAGCCGGCCGTGACCCGGTGGCGAGTGTCATCGGCCCAGTACGCGTCCTGCCACGCGGCGAACACCGTGTCCCAGTCGGCGGCGGGCCCGGCAGAGTCCCGTGCGGCCTGCGCCTCGTCGCCGCCGGGCTGCCACAGCGCCTCGAGCTGGGCAGCGAGCCGCTCAAGCCGTGCGTCGTCCTCGCCGACGCCGCCGTTCGCCGCCTTGATCAGCGCGAGGATCTCGTCATGCGCTGCCTTCGCCCGCCGGTCGAGCGTGCCGGTCAGCGGGTGCGGCCGGTACAGCAGCCGAATCCGCGGTTGCCGGGCCAACAGGCTGCGGACAAGCGCCGGACCCATCGTGATCAGCGAGGTTGCCGCGCCCTCGTCGCCGTGAAAGCCCTCCCAGGTGGGTGCGTACAGGACGGTCGGCTGCGGTGCCTCAGCGGTCGTCGTGGCGACGGGCCACAGCGAGGGACGCCCCACCTCGACGATGTCCGCGTCCGCCACCCCGACGCCCGAGCGGGCGTACCGTTCGCGGCCTTCTGGGCCGGCGACCCACACCTCGTCGTAGACCTTGGTGAAGGGGTTGAAGCTGGTGGGCTTGTCGCTGTCGCCGTGCCCGATGTAGACGGAACGGAACTGCGGCATCCGCAGGAGGTGGGTGTTGTTGGCCGCGTTGGCGGCGAACAACGCCACCCGGGCGCTGGGCAACTCGAAGGCGGCCAGGTCCTTGCCGAGCGGCAGGCAGACCACCGGCCGGGTCGTCACGTCGAGCCGGGACAGCATCTCGCGCTCGCGCAGCACGATCACCACCCGGCGGCGCGTCCGCTCCAGAACCGGCAGCCAGCCATTGAGCTGGTACGCGGACTGGAGGTTGCCGGAGAAGTAGACGACCACCTCGGGCTCGTACTCCTGTACCTGCGCGCGGACGGCAGACAGCACGCGCCCTTTGGCTGCGAGATGCCTCGACCGCCACGCGGGGACGGCGAGCAGCACGAGGGCGAGAAGCCCCGCCAGGACGGCGGCTCCGGCGCCGCCGGCGGCCCAGCGCGCGCCGGCCTCCGCGGCGACGGCGGCACCCGCGACCAGCGGCAGGTCGACGAAGGTGAGCGGCCCACGGTGCAGGTCCATCAGCCAGCGCGGCGGAGCATCCGGGATGCGCAGCGCGGAAAGATCCACGTTGCGGGTCACGGCGGGCAGCCGCCGACACCACCACACATACAGCAGCAGCCCCGCGTATCCCAGCCGCAGCGCCTGCACCGCCAGGAAGCCCAGGACGGCGAGGACGAACGCCCCGGACTCACCCTCCCCGGCCCGCGCCAGCAGCACCAGCGCCGAAGCACCGCGCAACGCGGATGCCGCCGCAACGCTCAGGCCCACCCGGGGCAGCGGTTGCATGCGGCCGGTGACCCGTTTCATCGCGCCGGGCTCCGCGACGTAGCCGACAGCGGCGCACACGGCGTAGGCCCAACCACTTGGCACGACCGCCGTCACGAACATCCCGAGCAGCGCGAGCGGCAGCACGGCAACCGCGAGGGGCAGCTTCTTCAAGATCTTAGCGCGCAGGGACATTCGACGGTTCTACCAGTACCGGTCCATCGATGTTCGCGCGGGTGGGGATGGTTTCCCGCGATGCACGCCGAACATCGCAGCACAAGAGGACCTGTCGCGCAAGCCGAGGTCATCGGAGCGACATCGGCCGGGACGAGCGAGCGGCCCTGGACCGTCCCGCACACGTCCCACAATGCTGGGCCCCGCCAGATCCAGGAGTGTGCGTCGGGCCGGATGGTGCCGATGCTGGATGTTGACGGTCGAGACGACGTCGATCCCGGCTGCGAGCAGCTCCTCGCATGGCGTACCTCTTGCCGACGCCGGGTGCCGCGCCGAGGTGGATCCGGTGCTTTCCCCGTGCCATGTCGTCCTTTGGCCGGGATTCGAAGGGTCAGGATTCGAAGCGGTAGCCCAAACCGGGCTCCGTGATCAGATAGCGGGGGTGGGCCGGGTCCGTCTCCAATTTGCGGCGCAGCTGAGCCATGTAGACGCGCAGGTAGTTGGTCTTGTTGCTCTGGGAGACGCCCCAGACCTCCTGCAGGAGGTGCTTCTGCGTGATCAGCCGGCCCGGGTTGGTGACCAGGATCTCCAGCAGGTGCCATTCGGTCGGGGTCAGCCGTACGTCCCGTCCGTCCCGTACGACCTTCTTGGCGACCAGGTCGATGCTGAAGTCCTCGGTCTCGACGAGTGTCGTCTCCGGGACGAGCGGAGTGTCCTCGGTGCGGCGGACGGCGGCCCGTAGCCGGGCGAGGAGCTCGTTCATGTTGAACGGCTTGGTGATGTAGTCGTCAGCGCCGGCGTCCAGTGCGGCGACCTTCTCCTCGGATCCCTGCCGCGCGGACAGGACCAGGACCGGCACCCGGGTCCAGCCGCGCAGGGCCTTGATGACGTCGATGCCGTCCATGTCGGGCAGGCCGAGGTCGAGCATCACCACGTCGGGCTGACGGGCGGCGGCCAGCCGCAGGGCCGTGGCCCCGTCGGGTGCGGAGTCGACGCCGTACTTGCGCGCCTGCAGGTTGATCACGAGGGCCCGCACGAGCTGCGGGTCGTCCTCCACCACCAACACCCTGGTCATGGGTGCGTGCCCTTCTTGTCGTGCGCCGGGCCTGGCGGCACCGGACGCGAGGCAACCGACGCCACGGCAACGGGAGTTGGCGGCTCATGGATGACTCCCGGCCGCCAACTCCCGCGCATGTCGCCCCATCCCATCAATGCTTTGCCAGAAGATCCTTGAGCGCGATGTTGAGTTCGAGGACGTTCACGCGGGGCTCCCCGATGAAGCCGAGCGTGCGTCCCTCGGTGTGGTCCTTGACCAGCTTCTCGACCTGGGCGACCGGCAGGCCGTTCTTCTCGGCGACCCGGTGGACCTGGATCTGCGCGTACTGCGGGGAGATGTCCGGGTCGAGGCCGGAGCCGGAGGAGGTGACCGCGTCGGCGGGCACCTCGGATGCGGTGACCGTGTAGCCGGGCACCGAGTTGTCCTTGACGACGGCCGCCTTGGCCGTCGTCACCTGCTGGATCAGGGCCTTGCTGTCGGCGGAGAGGTTGGTCGCGCCGGACAGCAGCAGCTTGTACCGGGTGTTCACGCTGTTGCTGCCGAGCCCGTTGGCGGGACGGCCCTGGAACCACTTCAGGTCGGGGTCCGGGGTCTGCTGCCCCTTCTTCAGCGGCAGGTTGTACGACTGCCCGATCAGCGAGGAGCCGACGACCTTGCCGTCCGCCTTGACCTCGGAGCCGTTCGCCTTGTCGTGGAACAGCGCCTGGGCCACACCCGTGACGACGAGCGGATAGATGACGCCCGTCACCAGGGTCAGCACGAGAAGGGCCCGCAGGGCCGCCCCGAGCAACCGAGCGGTGTTCGATACGGAGTTGTTCATGCCGGTCAGCCGATCCCGGGGATGAGGGAGATGAGCAGGTCGATGATCTTGATGCCGATGAAGGGCGCGATCAGCCCGCCGATGCCGTAGATCGTCAGGTTGCGCCGCAGCATCTTGTCGGCGCTCACCGGCCGGTACTGCACGCCCTTCAGGGACAGCGGCACCAGCGCGATGATGATCAGCGCGTTGAAGATGACCGCGGACAGGATCGCGGAGTCCGGCGAGGACAGGCCCATGATGTTGAGCTTGTCCAGTCCCGGGTAGACGGCCGCGAACAGCGCCGGGATGATCGCGAAGTACTTGGCGACGTCGTTGGCGATGGAGAACGTCGTCAACGCTCCTCGGGTGATGAGGAGTTGCTTGCCGATCTCGACGATCTCGATGAGCTTGGTCGGGTTGGAATCGAGGTCGACCATGTTGCCGGCCTCCTTGGCGGCCGACGTGCCGGTGTTCATCGCCACGCCGACGTCCGCCTGGGCGAGCGCGGGCGCGTCGTTCGTACCGTCACCGGTCATCGCGACGAGCTTGCCGCCCGCCTGCTCCCGCTTGATCAGGGCCATCTTGTCCTCGGGCGTGGCTTCGGCGAGGAAGTCGTCGACGCCCGCCTCCTCGGCGATCGCCTTGGCGGTCAGCGGGTTGTCGCCGGTGATCATGACGGTCTTGATGCCCATGCGGCGCAGTTCGTCGAACCGCTCGCGCATGCCGTCCTTGACGACGTCCTTCAGATGGATGACGCCCATCACCCGTGCACCCTCACCGTCCTTGACAGCGACCAGCAGCGGAGTGCCGCCCGACTGCGAGATGGCGTTGGAGAGCGTGTCCGCGTCCTCTGCCACGGTGCCGCCTTTTTCCTTCACCCAGGCGATGACCGAACCGGTCGCGCCCTTGCGGATCTTGCGCCCGTCGACGTCCACGCCCGACATGCGGGTCTGGGCGGTGAAGGCGATCCACTCGGCCCCGGCGAGCTCCCCCTGGTGCCGCTCACGCAGCCCGTACCGCTCCTTGGCGAGTACGACGATGGAGCGGCCCTCGGGCGTCTCGTCGGCCAGCGACGACAACTGGGCGGCATCGGCGACCTCGGCCTCGGTGGTGCCCTGGACCGGCACGAACTCGGACGCCTGACGGTTGCCCAGGGTGATGGTGCCGGTCTTGTCGAGCAGCAGGGTGGAGACGTCACCGGCGGCCTCGACCGCACGGCCCGACATGGCGAGGACGTTGCGCTGGACGAGCCGGTCCATGCCCGCGATGCCGATGGCGGAGAGCAGGGCGCCGATCGTGGTCGGGATCAGGCAGACCAGCAGGGCCACCAGCACGACCATCGTCAGATGCGTGCCCGCGTAATCCGCGAAGGGCGGCAGCGTGGCACACGCGAGCAGGAAGACGATCGTCAGCGAGGCCAGCAGGATGTTCAGCGCGATCTCGTTGGGCGTCTTCTGCCGGGCCGCACCCTCGACCAGGTTGATCATCCGGTCGATGAACGTCTCCCCCGGCTTTGTCGTGATCTTGATGACGATGCGGTCGGACAGCACCTTCGTACCGCCGGTGACCGCACTGCGGTCGCCGCCGGACTCCCGGATGACGGGCGCCGACTCACCGGTGATCGCCGACTCGTCGACGGACGCGACGCCCTCGACGACGTCACCGTCGCCGGGGATGATGTCGCCCGCCTCGCACACCACCAGGTCGCAGATGGCCAGGGCGGTGCCCGGGACCTGCTCCTCGGAGGTGCCGTCGCCCAGCAGCCGACGGGCGACGGTGTCGGTCTTGGCCTTGCGCAGGGTGTCGGCCTGCGCCTTGCCGCGGCCTTCGGCGACCGCCTCCGCGAGGTTGGCGAAGATCACGGTCAGCCAGAGCCAGGCGCTGATCGCCCAGCCGAACCAGTCACCGGGGTCCTTGAAGGAGAAGACCGTGGTCAGCACCGAGCCGATCCACACCACGAACATCACGGGCGACTTGACCATCACCCGCGGGTCGAGCTTGCGGCAGGCGTCCGGCAGCGACTTCAGCAGTTGCTTGGGGTCGAAGAGGCCCGCGCCGACACGTCCTTCGGCGGGCTTGTGCCCGGTGGGTACGTCGCTGTGCGGCGCCCGGGTCGGGGTGGCTGTGGACATGGAGTCCTCTGACTTCTCGGTACGGGTGGTCATGACGCCAGCCCCTCGGCCAGCGGGCCCAGCGCCAGCGCCGGGAAGTAGGTCAGACCGGTGATGATCAGGATCGCGCCGACCAGCAGGCCGGTGAACAGCGGCTTCTCGGTACGCAGCGTGCCGGCGGTCACCGGGATCGGCTTCTGCTCGGCGAGCGAGCCGGCCAGCGCCAGCACGAACACCATCGGCAGGAAGCGGCCCAGCAGCATCGCCAGACCGGTCATGGTGTTGTACCAGTCGGTGTTCGCGTTCAGCCCGGCGAAGGCCGAGCCGTTGTTGTTGGAGGCCGAGGTGAAGGCGTACAGCACCTCGGAGAAGCCGTGCGCCCCGGAGTTGAGCATCGAGTGCGGCGGCGTCGACAGGGCCATGGAGGCCGCGGTGAAGACGAGTGCGAGCGCCGGGGTGATCAGGATGTAGCAGGCGGCCAGCTTGATCTCACGCGCACCGATCTTCTTGCCCAGGTACTCCGGCGTACGGCCGACCATCAGACCGGCGATGAACACCGCGATCACGGCCATGATCAGGATGCCGTAGAGGCCGGAGCCGGTACCGCCCGGCGCGATCTCGCCCAGCATCATGCTGAGCAGCGTGATCCCCCCGCCGAGGCCGGTGAAGGAGGAGTGGAAGGAGTCCACGGCGCCGGTGGACGTCAAGGTCGTGGACACCGCGAAGATGGACGAGGAGCCGACGCCGAAGCGGACCTCCTTGCCCTCGTACGCCCCGCCGGCCAGCTCGAGCGCCGGGCCGTGGTGGGCGAACTCGGTCCACATCATCAGCGCGACGAAGCCCAGCCAGATGGTGAACATCGTGGCGAGGATCGCGTAGCCCTGCTTGACGCTGCCGACCATCACACCGAAGGTGCGGGTCAGCGCGAACGGGATCACCAGGAGCAGGAAGATCTCGAAGAGGTTGGTGAAGGGCGTGGGGTTCTCGAAGGGATGGGCGGAGTTGGCGTTGAAGTAACCGCCGCCGTTGGTCCCGAACTCCTTGATGGCCTCCTGCGAGGCCACCGCTCCGCCGTTCCACTGCTGTGAGCCGCCCATGAACTGGCCGACCTCGTGGATGCCGGAGAAGTTCTGGATCGCACCGCACGCCACCAGGACGATCGCGGCGATCGCGGCGCCCGGCACCAGAATGCGGATCGTGCCGCGCACCAGGTCGGCCCAGAAGTTGCCCAGTTCACCCGTGCGGGAGCGGGCGAACCCGCGCACCAGCGCCACGGCGACTGCGATGCCGACGGCCGCGGAGACGAAGTTCTGCACGGCCAGACCGGCGGTCGCCACGACGTGCCCCATGGTCTGCTCGCCGTAGTACGACTGCCAGTTGGTGTTGGTCACGAAGGAGACGGCCGTGTTGAACGACTGCGCCGGGTTGACCGAGGAGAAGTTCAGCGAGCCGGGCAGAATGCCCTGCAGCCGCTGGAGCAGGTAGAGGAAGAGGACACCGACCGCGGAGAACGCGAGAACACCGCGCAGGTACGCGGGCCAGCGCATCTCCGTGTCCGGGTTGGCACCGATGCCCTTGTAGATCCACCTCTCCACACGCCAGTGCTTGTCGGAGGAGTAGACCTTGGCCATGTAGGTGCCGAGGGGGATGTAGGCGAGTGCCAGCGCGCCTATGAGGGCGAGCAGTTGGAGCACGCCCGCGAGTACGGGACCCATGTCTGTCTCAGAACCTCTCCGGGAAGATCAGGGCGAGGACGAGATAGCCCAGCAGGGCGACGGCCACGACCAGGCCGACGATGTTCTCGGCGGTCACAGCTTCGTCACCCCCTTGGCGACGAGGGCCACCAGTGCGAAGGACGCGATCACGGTGACGACGAAGGCCAGATCGGCCATCGCGAGCTCCTGGAGTGAGGTTCGATGAAAGGCGGACGGTTAGAGGAAACCGCCTCCGTGGCCGCATCCGACCACCCGTTGACGGCTCTCTTACGCCGACCCACACGGCTTTGACGGGACTCATACGGCCCGGCCCGTACCGGTGGGCAGGCAGTCGTGACCAGCGGTGACCCGGCTCACAGCAGCCGAACCCGCAGCCGCTCCGCCTCCGCCTCCGGGATGAGCACGGTGACCCGGTGCCGTGACGACGCATGCGGCGGACCGCTCGACACGGACGCCGACGGGCCGGAGGGCGCCGGGGAGGCGGCAACGAACGACCGTGGTGCGCGAAAGGCCGCCGCGGACGGCTCGCTGCTGTGCGGCGCCACAGCCTCGCGGGGCATCTCCCGGCGCGTGGACGGGCCCGAGGTGTCCAGGCCCCCGTCCCACCATCAATTGGTGTGCGGCAGCTTCGCGGGCTCCATGCCGAACGTCTCCCGGGTCCGCTCCAGCAGGGCCGGGATGGTCGCTTCGCCCCGTACGATGCTGCCGGCCAGGGACGACAAGGTCTCCGCCTCGGCCGTCGCGCGGGCGGAGCGGCGCGACAGGCGCAGGGACCGGTCCACGACGGCGGCGACTACCGCAGCCACCAGCGCGAACACCGCCAGGGCCAGCATCGCGTTCGGGTCATCGAGCGTGAAGGCTCCGATGGGCGGGATGAACCAGTAGTTGAGCAGCAAGGACGCCGTCACCGAGGCGATCACCGCCGAGGCGACCCCGCCGATGCAGGCCACGCCCACCACGGCGAGCAGGAACAGCAGGGCCTCGCTCGTCAGGTTCAGCGTTCCGCGCATCTGGGCGAGGAGGAGGGTGAGCAGCACCGGCAGCACCAGCCCGGCCACCGGTCCGGCGATCAGCCGGGCCGTGGACGGGGTGCGCCGGCGCGACGGCAGGAGGGTGCCGCGACCGGCTCGCTCATGGGTGACCCGGTGGACGTCGATGTCGCCGGACAGCTCGGTGACGGTCTCCCCGGTTCCGGGCCCGGTCAGGAACCGGGTCAGCCGACCGCGGCGGCTCGTGCCCAGCACGAGCTGGGCGGCGTTCTCGGCGCGCGCGAACTCGGCGGTTTCCATCGGTGGTTGCGACACCCGAGAGGAGTCGGACCTATGCCTCGAGGTGGAGCCAACAGACTGCCGCTGACGGTGCCCAAGGAGTACTTCGAGCTGCGTAGAGGTGGCCTGAAAGGGGCAGCTGCTGCCCGCCGAGTGGGCGTATCCACCAGTGCGGGCTCGCTGTGGTTCACCAAGGCTGGACGCATGCTCTTGCCCGACAGGCCCATCGACGCCCGATACCTCACCCAGGACGACCGCATCGCGATCGCCGAGGGCCTGCGTGCCGGCCGTACGGCTGCGGTGATCGCCGAGGAAATCGGCAAGCACCGCTCCACCGTCTACCGCGAGATCTCCCGCGGCCGAGGCGGGCCCGAGGGCACCTACAACCCGTGGTGGTCCCACAACCAGGCCATCCTGCGGCGCCGTCGCCCCAAACCGGAGAAGCTCCGTGTCAACGCCGAGCTGCGCGCCTTCATCAACGACAAGCTCGGGCAGCGGTGGTCACCGCAGCAGATCACCCGTCACCTCGCCCGGAAGCGGCCCGGCAAGCCGACGATGAACGCCTGCCCGGAGACGATCTATCGCGCGCTCTACAGCGGACTGCTGGACAAACGCACTGCCCGACTGCGTACCCGCAGGACACGCCGCAAGAAGCAGCGCCGGGGCATACCCTCCAAGAACGCCATCCCGAACATGAGGCCGGTCCACACCCGGCCTCAAGAGGCTGAGGCCCGCCAACGGGCAGGGCACTGGGAGGGCGACCTGATCGTCGGCAAAGGCCAGGGGTCCGCCACGGGACACTGGTCGACCGCGCCACCCGCTACGTGCGACTCATCCATCTGCCCGGCGGTTGGAAGGCTCCACAGGTCCGCGACGCGCTCGTGGAGCAGACCGGCACCTGGCCCGCTTCCCTGCGGCGCACCCTCACCTGGGACCAAGGCCGAGAGCTCTACTACCACGAAGAAATAGAGGACTTGACCGGCTTCCGGATCTACTTCTGCGATCCGCACTCACCCTGGCAGCGTGGCACCAACGAGAACACGAACGGACTGCTGCGGGAGTACTTCCCCAAAGGCACCAGCCTCGCCCACTACACCCTCCGCGACCTCACGCAAGTCGAACAACAGCTAAACGAACGTCCCCGCCACGTCCTCGGAGACCGTACCCCGGCCGAGGCCATGAGACGCTGGTCGACAGACCTGGCCTACCGCTAATTCGCAACGATCAGTGGAAACCGCCCTCCACCAGCGTGGAGGCCACGTCGGCGCCGACCCCAGAGTGGTAGCTGCCCCCCAAATCCTCGACGAGCCTGCGCTGACGGGCGAGCGAGGCGTGCGAGACGCCTGCCGCGAGGCCGTCGCTGCGGGTCACGTGCACAGCGAGCAGATCCCCTCCCGCCGACCGGTCGGCGATTCCTGGCCGCCCGCCGGATCAGGGTGTCGCCCTCCGGGCCGCCGGTCAGGGCGACGACCACCCGCTCACGTGTCTCCCACACCCCGCCGATGCCGTGCTGCCAGCGGTACTCCTGCAGCGCCTCGTCGACCCGGTCGGCGACCCACAGCAGGGCCAACTGCCGCAGCGCGGTGAGGTTTCCGGGCCGGAAGTAGTTGGCGAGGGCGGCGTCGACCTTCTCGGGCGGATAGATGTTGCCGTGCGCCATCCGGCGGCGCAGCCCCTCGGGCGGCATGTCCACCAGTTCGACCTGGTGGGCTCGGCGTACGACCTCATCGGGCAGGGTCTCGTGCTGCGGCACTCCGGTGATCTTCTCGACCACGTCGTTGAGGGATTCCAGGTGCTGGATGTTCAGCGCGGTGATCACGTCGATGCCGGCGTCGAGGAGTGCCTCGATGTCCTGCCGGCGTTTGGCGTTGCGGCCCTCGCCGGGCACGTTGGTGTGCGCGA
This sequence comes from Streptomyces sp. NPDC002144, assembly GCF_053593695.1. NCBI lineage: Bacteria > Bacillati > Actinomycetota > Actinomycetes > Kitasatosporales > Streptomycetaceae > Streptomyces > Streptomyces sp. NPDC002144. The sequence continues at coordinate 26,813 of NZ_JBSFDB010000057.1, read as the reverse complement.
ACTCGTCGACGATCGCCACCTGCGGGCGCCGGGCGAGCAGCGCGGCGAGGTCCATCTCCTCGAACAGTCCGCCGCGGTAGGCGCAGGACGCCCGGGGGATGCTGTGCAGGCCGTCGAGCATCGCCTCGGTGTGCGGGCGCCCGTGGCACTCCGCGAACCCCCCCACCACGTCCGCCCCGCGGGCGGCACGGCGTCGTCCCTCGTCGAGCATGCGGTAGGTCTTGCCGACTCCCGGGGCAGCTCCGAGGTAGACCTTCAGTCGTCCGGGCCGTCCGTCACTCATCGCCGCCGATGCGCTCCGCTCACTGGATCAACTCCCCTGTCCCCCGGGTTCCCTTCTCCCAAGGAAGCCCTTTCGCGGGCCGGCCGGCGCGGTTGTTAGCGCTTCTTTGGCGCCGGACCCGAAGACCTTGACACTGTCTTGACGTGACCTGGCCCGATAGGGTGAAGGCAGGTGTGCCGGGAAGTCTGGTCGGCCGGGAGCCACGGCGGTTTCCCGAAGAGCCCCAGGGGGACGGCATGCGCAGCGTCGGTACGGTTCTCGCCCTCGTGGTCCTGGCCACGGTGGTCGCCACCTTCGCCCGCCGCTGGCGCATCCCCGCGCCCTCCATGCTGGTCGTCGCCGGTCTCGCGGTGGCACTGTTGCCGGGCACCCCGCAGATCGAGATCAGCCCCGAAGTCATCGGCCTGGTGGTACTGCCGCCCCTGCTGTACGCCTCCGCCGAGGAGATGCCCTGGCGCGAGCTGCGGGCGGTGTGGAAGCCGGTCGGGATCCTCGCCATCGGGCTGGTGCTGGCCTCGGCCGCCGCCGTGAGCGCGGTCGCGGTGTGGGTGACGCCGCTGTCCTGGCAGATGGCGTTCGTGCTGGGCGCGGTCCTGGCCAGCACCGATCCGGTGGCGGTCACCGCGCTCGGGCGGCGCCTGTCGCTGCCGCCGAAGGTGCAGGTGCTCGTCCAGGCGGAGAGCCTCTTCAACGACGCGACCTCGCTGGTGCTGGTGCGGGTGGCGGCCGGCATCGCCGTGGCCTCCGCGGCCGCCGACTGGGGCGCGGCAGGGGGCCAGTTCCTCCTGCTCGCGGGCGGTGGCACGCTGATCGGCGGTGCGGTGGCCGGGGTGATCACCCTGATCCGGCGGCGCACCGAGGACCCGGTCCTGGAGACGGTGATCGCCCTGGTCACCCCGTATGCCGCCTACCTGCTGGCGGAGGTCGCGCACACCTCCGGCGTGACCTCGTGCGTGGTCGCCGGGGTCGTCCTCGGCGGCCGGGGCGACCGGCTCACCACCGCCCGTATCCGGCTCCAACTGCACGCGGTGTACGGCACGGTGGTCTTCCTGCTGGAGAGTGTGGTGTTCTCTCTCATCGGCCTGGCGTTGCCGGCGGAGGTGCGGGCCCTGGCTGACGGCGACCATGCCTGGCCTCTGTACGTCCTCGCCGTCGCCGGCACGCTCATCGCCGTACGGCTACTGTGGATCGCCCCGCTGTCCGCGGTCGTCCAACGCAAAGGCGCGGTCGGCCGGATGAACTGGCGGATCCCGGTGGTGCTGACCTGGGCAGGCACCCGGGGCGTGATGCCACTGGCCGCCGCCCTGTCCATCCCGGAGATCGCACAAGACGGCACCCCGCTCGCCGACCGGCCGCTCGTCCTCGTCCTGACCACCTCGGTCGTGGTCGTCACCCTCGTTGTGCAGGGCTTCACCCTCGCCCCGGTCGTCCGCCGCTCCGGCATCGCCCTGGAGCCCGCCCGCACCGAACGCGAGGAGGTCGAGGCCCGCTCCCACCTCGCCCACGCCGGCCTGGCCCGGCTGGAGGAGCTCGCGGAGTTGGAGGCCGTACCCGACATCGTCCTCGACCGGCTGCGCCGGGGTCTGAACGCCCGTCTCGACGACGCGCGCGAGCGCCTGACGGAGCAGAACGGCGCCGTGGTCGCGACCGAGTCCGCCGACCTGGTCTACCGCCAGCTGCGCCGTGACCTGATCGCCGTCGAGACGGTGGAGCTGCAACGGCTGTACGACACCCACCGCATCAGCGACACCACCCGCCGTCGGCTGCAGCGCTCCCTCGACCTGGAGGAGGCCCGGCTGGCGGACGCCTAGCGGAACTCGGCCAGTCTGGGCCGCAGACCGAGGGCGGTGAGGGCGATGGCCAGCAGCAACAGACCGCATCCCCAGGGGAGTTCGGTCCTCACATCGGAGCGTCCGGCCAGCACGGACGCCGTGAAGTGCTGCCGGTTGATGTCCGTCACCTTCTCCAGCGTCGCCATCCAGGCCCCGAAGTGCGCGTTGGAGGTGCCCGGCTCCCAGTCCATGCAGAACTCGACCGCCTCCTTCTCCTTCCCCGCGGCCAGCAGGGCCCGTATCTTCCGGTCGTCGCGCTGGTAGACGGCGTACGCCCGCACCGTCCGCTCCGCTGCGGCCCGCTCGCCGGGGAAGGTGATGTTGTCCAGTTCCCTCCGGAACTCGCCGGTGAACCGCAGGTCGTGGTGATCGGACTCGTACGCCTGCCAGGTAGTGGCGAGGTCGGCGTCATACGACGAGAGACTCGCACCCTTCAGGCCGTACAGCTGCTGCGACTTGGCGAGGAACGACTGTGCGTACCGGTCGCGGCGCTGCGGGTCGAGGAGGTAGCGGCTCTCGTCGGCGTTGGCGTCGTAGGCGATCGCCTGGGCCCGGGACAGGGCCACGACGGAGTCGAAGGCGTCCCGTCGGGCGCCCCGCAGGTTCGCCTCCAAGGAGGTCAGCATCTGGGCGCCGACGATCGCCGAGAGCAGCGCGCACGCCGTGGCGGCGAGGAGGGGCGGGTTCAGGAGGCGCCGGAAGCTTCGGATCAGGTACCACTGCAGGGCCCCAAGGGCGACCAGCAGGAGCAGGCCGAGGGCGACGACGGCGAGGAGTTGGCCGGAGAGGGTGGAGCGAGCCGCCGTGTACTGCGCGTCGAAGGCCCTGTCGTTCGAGGACACCAGCCTGCGCGAGTCGGGCAGCAGCCTGCTCTGCAGCAGGTCGGTGGCCCTGCGGTAGTCCACGAGGGCCGACGGCTTGCCGCCCGGACTCCCGTCGTTCTCCAAGGCGCGTCCGATGAGCTCCTGGTACTCGGCGAAGTCATCGGTCAGGTTCTCGACCGTCTCCTCGTCGGACCTGTCGCCCTGCGCGGCGACGGCGAGGTCCCGCAGATCGTGCCCGATCTCGCGCCGCGCGTCGCCGTAGACGCCGAGCGCCTTCTCGTACGGCGTCCGCAGGCGGCCCTTGCCCGCGTCGCCGTTGGACAGCAGGATGTTGGCGGCCTGGGCGTCCATGTCGTTCAGGGCGAGGTCGAGGTCGGCGGCGCTGATCGTGCGTGGCGCGTCACGGCCGGCCACGCCGTCCCACATACCGTTCGCGGTCAGGCCGGCGACGGTCAGCAGCACCGCCAGGGCGGCGGCGGGCAGGACCGTGGCCGCCCGCCACAGGCGCAGCCGGGCGGGCACGGTGGCCCAGAAGCGGCGGCGCAGAGCGGCCCGCGCGGCCACGGTCCGGCGGGCCGGGCGCGGCACCGGACCGGGATCGCCCGAACCCTCCGGTCCGCTGGGCCCGGAACTGCCGCCGACCGAGGCGATCGCCTCTCGCCCTTGCGGTGTCTCCCCCTCGGTCCTAGGCCCCTGACCCTGCGCTGTGCCGGCCGTGAGAGTCACGGTCCCTCCAACGTCCCACCACGGACGGTCGCCCGTCCCCCCGTCGCCGATGAGTGTGCGACTGGATCCGGCCGCGGGCAGCTGTCATTGACGGGTTCCTGATGACCGCTCAGCCGGGTTTGACGGGACCTTGACGACGCGCACGCCGGACCCGCAGGGCCCATGCCGTGCCGCACCGGGTCGTTCAGCCATCGATCGCGAATGGGTGCAACGGTCCTGCGGGGAAGCCGTCTGCCCTGTCGTCACCGTCCTCATCGGCGACACCCCCACCGGCCGTACCGCCTCGGGCCTCATCGCCCACCTCGTCGGACAGCCGGCCGTCGCTTCGGACGCGGCCCGCTTCCGCCTGCAGGCCATGGGAGGTCCTGTGCGAAGCGGAACCGGGCCGCGACCGCAGGCGAGAGTGCACACCGGCTGGCGTCTGCGTCAGAATCCCGTCAAGATTCGCCCGTACTGCGCTAGGAGCCCGTTAGCGACGGTCGCCGGACCTCATACGGGCGCCTAGCGTCAGCGCCATGCGACGGAGCGGACCGGCGGGCTCGGCCGGCGACCGCCACTGGCGTGGCAGCGCCCGGCTCGCGGTGAGCTGCGCCGTGATCTTCTGCGCCATGAGCCTCCTGGTCGACTGGGACGCGGCAAGCCTGACCCCCCTCCGCGCGCTGCTGTGGGTCACCCTGTCGGCCGCCGTATGCGCGGTACTGCTGCCGCCGCGGATGAGCGCAGGCCGCGGCTGGCTGGCGGTACGCACGCCCTGGCGCAGGCGAGTGATCCATACAGACGCCCTGACAGCCGTACGTCAGTACAACGGCGTCTCCTCCCACCTTGTCCTGCGGGACACCCACGGACACACCCTGGAACTCGACCCGCGGGTCCTCACCGCCAACCCGATGCTCTGGCACGAGCTCGACACGGGTGTCCGCCGCTCACTCGAACACGGAACGCTCCGCCACGGAGCGGACGTCATGCAGCGCCTGGGACATCACATCGACGACGAGACGGTCGAGGCAGTGCTCCGGGCGTCGGGGCTCACCTGACAGCGAAGACAGGTCAGGGTGTCGCCCGGGCGGCACCCTGACCTGTCGGTGTCTCAGCCGTTGGCACCCGCCGGGGTCGTGGTGGTGGTGAAGCCCTCCTTCTTGTTGGCGTTGAGGGCGAACTCGTTGGTGAAGGTCTTGCTCAGGTCCACCGACGAGGTCACGTTTCCGACCAGTTGCTCCGTGGCCAGGGCGGTCTTGGGACCGCCGGCCGGCATGATCCCGTCGGGCAGGAACTGGCCCTTGTCCTCGGTCAGCGCCGTGACGTAGTCGGCCTTGGTGACGAGCTGGTTCTGCACGAACGAGGCGGGCATTTTGTCGGCTATGTCGGCCGCGCTGTGTGTGTTGATCCAGTGCATCGTGGCCACCAGCGCGTCGACGACCCTCTGCGTCGCGTCCTTGTGGGAGTTCACCCAGTCGGTGCGGGCGAGGATGCTCGCGCCCGGGAACGCGCCGCCGAGCGCCGCCTTGGCGCCGGCGGTGGTGGCCAGGTCGATCGCGGAGGTGCCGACGCCCTTCTTCTGGATCGCCGCGACCGTCGGCTGCGTCGTCATGACACAGTCCGCCTTGCCGTTCTCCAGCGCGGCGACGGCGGTGGAGCCCGCGCCGACCGCGAGCCGGTGGAACTGGCTGGCCTTGACGCCCTTCTTCGCCGCCATGAACTGGGTGAGGGTGTCGGTGCCGGAGCCGATGTCGGTGACGCCGAGGGTCTTGCCCTTGAAGTCCGCGGCCGAGGTCACACCGCTCTTCTTGGTGCACATCTCCCGCTCGCCGGGAGCGCCGGACAGCTGGACGACGTCCTCGACCGCCTTGCCCTTGGCCTGGAACTCGATGGTGTGGTTGTACCAGGCGCCGGCCATGTCCACCTGGCCCGAGGCCATGGCCTCCTCGGCGCCGACACCGCCGTTCTGCTCGGTGCTCAGCTCGACCTTGACGCCGTACTTCTTGTAGAAGCCGAGGTTCTCGGCGAGCTGGTACGGGAGGTAGATCTGCTTGTCGATGCCGCCGACCATGATCTTGACGGTCGGGGTGCCGCCGCCGGACCCCGACGAGACGGAACTGCCGGAGCCGCTCGAACACGCGGTGGCGGCGCCGAGGGCGAGAACGGTGATGATCGATGCGGTGAGGGTTCTTTTGAGCATGGCGGGACCTGCGCCTTTCGGGAAAGGGTCGTGCGGGGAAGAGAGGGGAGGAGCGGGAGTCAGAGGGTGTTGGCCTCGGAGGGGGCCGGCGGGCGCCAGGCGAGCAGCCGGTGTTCGAGCTTGCCGATCAGCCACTCCGCACCGAGGACGATCACCGCGATGACGAGCATCGTGGCGAACACGCCGTTGGGGTCGAAGTTGTTCTGCGCGGTCTTGATGACCAGGCCCAGGCCGCTCTGCGCACCCAGCACCTCACCGACCAGGGCGCCGACGATGGCGAAGCCGAAGGCGCTGTGCAGGCTGGCGATGATCCAGGTCAGCGCCGAGGGCACGATGACGTGCCGGGTGATCTGCATCCGCGAGGCGCCGAGCACGCGTACGTTGGCGAGCACGTTGCGGTCGACCTCGCGCACGCCCTGGAAGGCGTTGAAGAAGACGATGAAGAACACCAGCACGGCGGCGAGCAGGATCTTCGGGGTGACTCCGATGCCGAAGGCCACGATGAAGATCGAGCCGAGGACGATGCGCGGGATCGCGTTGACCATCTTGATGTAGGGACCGAGCACGTCGGACAGGTAGCGGCTCTGCCCGAGCGCGACGCCGAAGACGATGCCGGCGAGGGAGCCGACCACGAAGCCGACCAGTGCTTCCTGGATGGTGGTCCAGATGTTGGCGTAGAAGGAGCCGAACTGGGTGCCGTGCTGGAAGAGGTCGATCAGCCGATGCCAGATGCCCGACGGCTGCCCGAAGAAGAACGGGTCGACGATGCCCCAGGTGGTGAACGCCTGCCAGCCGCCGATCACCACGACCGCGAGACCGACCCGGCCAGCCCACACCCGGGCGACCCGGCGCCGCGCTGCGCGCTGCGCGGCGCTCGCGGCGGAGCCCTTGCCGCCATTGGCGACGGAGGCCGGGGAAACGGTGGACGTCGTACTCATTCCCTGCCTCCTGCGGTGAGTGCGTACGCGCGCTCCACCTCTTCCCGCAGCGTGTCCCAGATCTGGTGCTGGAGTTCGATGAAGCGGGGCTGGAAGCGGATCTCCTGGACCGAGCCGCGCGGGCGGGGCAGGTCGATGTCGAAGACCGCCTTGACCGAGCCGGGGCTGGAGGTCATCACGACCACCCGGTCGGCGAGCGCCACCGCTTCGTCCAGGTCGTGGGTGATGAAGATGACGGAGGGGCGGATCTGCTCCCACAGGGTCAACAGCTCGGTCGACATGATCGCCTTGGTCTGGACGTCCAGCGCTCCGAACGGCTCGTCCATGATCAGGATCTTGGGTTCGTTGATCAGCGCCGCGGCCATCGCCACGCGCTTGCGCATGCCACCCGACAGCTGGTGCGGGTAGCGGTCCTCGAACCCGGAGAGGCCGACCCGGCGCAGCCAGTCTCGCGCCGAGGCCTGGGCCCGCTGCTTGGGCACCCCGCGGAAGACGGGGCCCATCAGCACGTTGCCGAGCACGGTCTTCCAGGGCAGCAGGGCGTCGCTCTGGAACATGAAGCTGACGCCGTCGGTGATGCCGTGCACCTCACGGCCACCGACCTTGACGGAGCCCTCGCTGGGCCGGTCGAGACCGGACACCATGCTCAGGGTCGTCGACTTGCCGCAGCCGGTGGGGCCCACCACGGCACAGAACTGGCCCGGTTCCACGGTGAACGACACGCCGTGCAGCGCCGTGAACACCTCACCGGCCGGGGTCAGGAATCGCTTGGTGAGCCCGGAGATCTCGATGCGCGCGCTGTCGTGGCCGGTTTCGCCGGCGGCCGGGCTCGTGGCGACGTCGTTTCGCGAAGCCATGGGCGACTGCCTCCTTTCGTCCTCGAAGGTCGAGGAAGGCAGACGCTAGGTGCGGCCGGTGATTACGTCGCTGTTTCCGAGCTATCTCGCAATAGTTGCGTAAAGCGGGCTTGTGCTCGTTTTGCTCAGTGGACGGAGGGTGGGCAGCGTTCCGGCCATGGGGCACAATCGCGCCACCCGGGCACAGCGAACAGGCCCCCCGGCGCGCGTCACCAACAGGACCCCGGCACTTGTCGCCACCGGAACGAAGAGGCACCAGTGACACCTACACGTTTCCGGACAGGTCGCGGAGGAAAGCGGAGGCTTTCCACGCGGATCCTCGCCAACCAGCTGCTCATCCTCGCCCTCACGGGCCTGATCGGCTTCGTCCTGTTCGCGTTCGCCCAGCGGGCCGAACTCGACCGCTCCTACGAGCAGCGGGCTCTGGCGATCGCCCGGACCACGGCCGCCGAGCCGCAGATCAAGCGGGCCATGGAGTACGGAGGCGGCGGCGATGTGGTGCAGACGGTCGCCGAACGGATCCGCCGGGCGTCCGGGGCGTCGTACGTGGTCGTGATCGATCTGCACGGCATCCGGCACTCGCATCCCCTCCCCGCCCTCATCGGCGAACCCGTGGCCGAACCGGTCGTCGCCAAGGACGGCCGCGCGCACGTCGGCACCGACCAGGGCGCGACGGGGCGGTCCGCCAACGCCAAGGCCCCGCTGTACGGGCCTTCGGGCGCGCTGGCCGGAGAGGTGTCGGTGGGCATGCCGGAACACGACGTGCTCGGGGAACTGTGGCGCGAGCTGCCCACCTTCGGGCTGTACGCCACCATCGCCACGGCGATCGGCGCGGCGGCGGCCTCCCTGCTCGCACGGCGGCTGAAGCGGACCACGTTCGGTCTGGAACTCGAGGAGATCGCCTGTCTGCTGCAGGACCGCGAGGCGATGCTGCACGGCATCCGGGAGGGCGTCGTGGCCTTCGCGCCCGACGGAAGGATCACGGTCGTGAACGACGAGGCCCGACGGCTGCTCGGCCTCGGCACCGGGCTCGGCCACCGGCTGGAGGAGGTGCTGCCCGACGGCCGGCTGCGCCGCGCGCTCGACGGCACGCTCACCGGCACCGACGTCAGTGTCCTCACCGACGACCACTGCCTCGTCGTCAACCGCATGCCGGTCACCCTGCACGGCCGGGAGCTGGGCGCCGTGGTCACAGTACGCGACCGCACCGAACTGATCGGCCTGCTGCGCGAACTGGACTCCGTGCGCGGGCTCACCGACGCCCTGCGGGCCCAGCAGCACGAGTTCACCAATCGGATGCACACCCTGGCCGGCCTGCTGGACATCGGCGAACACGAGTCGGCGTACGAGTACGCCATCGAGACGGCCCGCTCCGGGCAGGCGCTGACCGAGGCGGTACGCCGGCACATCGGAAACCCGCTGTTGGTCGGGCTCATCGTCGCCAAGACCACGGTCGCCGCCGAACGCGGGGTACGTGTCGTCCTCACCGACGACTCGGCGCTCGGCGACGACCCGCCGCACCTGCACCGGCTGCTGACCATCGTGGGCAACCTGCTCGACAACGCCATCGACGCGACGGCCGAGGCGCCGCCCGGCGACGGCGGCCGCCGGATCCGGCTGACGCTGGTCGAGAGCGACGAGCTGATCTTCGTGCGGGTGGCGGACAGCGGTCCCGGCATCGCCCCCGGCACCGCTCAGTCGATCTTCGAGGACGGCTGGTCCACCCGCCCCGAGCGGGGCACCGCGCGCCGCGGCCTGGGGCTGGCCCTGGTGCACCGGCTGGTGCAACGGCACGGCGGCACCATCACGGTCGGCGAAGGCCCGGGCGCGGTGTTCACCGTGGTACTGCCCCGGTCGGACGCCCCGTCGACAACCGAGGCCCCGCAGTTGACGACGGCCCTGACGACGGGAGGTGACCCGCGATGATCCGGACCCTGGTGGTGGACGACGACTTCCGCGTCGGGCAGATCCACAGCGACTACGTCCTCCGGGTGCAGGGCTTCGAAGTGGTCGGCGTCGCGGCCGGCGTGGCCGAGGCTGTGGCCACGGTCCACGCCCTGCGCCCGGACCTGCTGCTGCTCGACATCTTCCTGCCCGACGGCAGCGGACTCGACGTCCTGCGCAGGCTCAGCCAGGACCAGGCAGACAGCCGCCCCGACGCCCTCATGATCACCGCGGACCACGACATCTCCTCGGTCCGCGCCGCGATGAAACTCGGTGCCGTCGGCTACCTGGTCAAACCCTTCGGCGCCGCCGACCTCGCCGAACGCCTCGACGCCTACCGCCAGTTGCACGCCCGCGTCGACGCCCTCAGCCGTACGGCCGCGGCGGACCAGGCCGACGTGGACGCCCTGTTCAGCGCCGCAAGGCCGCCCGCCGTCCCCCGTATCCCGGCCAAGGGCCACTCCGCTCCCACGCTCGGGGCGATCCACCAGGCACTGCGCTCCGCCCGCACCGACCTGTCCGCCGCCGAGGCCGCGGAGGCGACCGGCGTCTCCCGCGCCACGGCCCAGCGGTACCTGTCCTACCTGGTCAAGGAGGGCACGGTCCGCCTGGAACTCCGCTACGGCACCAACGGCCGCCCCGAACACCGCTACCGCATCGCGCGCTGAACCGCGCCGCGGACACCGCATGGGCATGGCAGCCGGCTCGTCGCGCTGCGTATGCCTAGAACGTCCTCTCGTCAGTGCCGCGGTCGCGCGTCGGCTCGGCTTCGCGGAGGCGGGGCGGGGCGGGTGGGAGGAGCGGATGGTCCGCAGGCCGGCTGATCGCCAGGCGGAAGCTTGCGAGGGCCCGGGGCAGGCTGGCGGTGCGGGCGCGCCAGGCGGCCTCAATGAAGGCCGCGACGCGAACGTTGTGTTGTACCTCGCCCAGTCGCCACGGATGCAGAAGGCGCGGGCGGTGTTCGCCTGCCCCGGCGCCAAGCCCGCGTCGCAGCGCTCGTGGAAGGCGGACAGGGCGGTGCGGAAGTGCGGCCGGAAGTCGGGTCTGCGCAGGGCCGGCTACGCGGCGGCCTCCCAGGGGAAACCGTCCGGGTCGGTGAAGGTGCCGGCGGTGCTGCCGAGCACGATGTGGTGCGAGCCGGTGCCGTCGGCCGCGACACCGAGATCCTTGGCCAGGGCACGGCGCTTGTACAGGGCCAGCTTGACGGGGCTGGACTGACCGGAGGCGAACTCGGTGTACTTGCCGCCGAAGCTCTTGGCCACGGTCAGGCCCCGGCCGACGTAGAACTGCCGGGTGGCCTTCACGTCCTCGACACCGAGCAGGAGGACGACCTCGTCGATCTCCCGGGTGGCGGACCCGGTGTCCTTCTTCGCCGAGGTCGCGATCTTCCAGATCGTCCCGTCCGGAGCCTGGACGACGCCGCCGTAACCCCACAGCGACTTCGCGGCAGGCTTCAGCACCGTGGCGCCGGCGTCCACGGCATCGGCCACGAAGCCGTCGACAGTGGCCGGTCCGGACACCGTCAGCGCCATGGTGAAGCCACGGAATCCGCTGGAGTGGGCCTCCGACGCACGCAGGCCGATGTAGGCGTCCACGCCGAAGGCCGTGTAGAAGCGACGAGCGGCCTCAAGGTCGGCCACCTCGAGGGTGACGGACGCGAGGGACGTTTGAGCAGCGGTGGAAGTGGTGTTTGCCATGGCCATCACGCTAGAGCCTGCACGGCGGCCGAGGCTTCTCCGATCCTGACCGGTCTCGCCACTTGCCTCGCCGCGCACGCCGACTCCCACCCCTCGGGGATCAACATGCCCTTCAGCTCAACCATGACTTCGCGTCCCGGCGCTGGAAGCGATGAGTTTGGCTGCGGATCGCAGTCTCACCACCGTAGGCAACCGATGGGAGTGGATATGGACCAGCTGAATCAGGTGGCCGACGGCGTCTGGGTCCGGCAGAGCGGGTGGGTCTGGAGCAACTCCATCGTTGTGCGGGGGGAGGATGGGCTGGTCCTGATCGATCCCGGCATCGACGGCTCCGAGTTGGACCAGCTCGCCGATGCCGTGGACGAGCTCGGCATCCCGGTGGTCGCCGGGTTCTCCACCCATCCCCATTGGGACCACCTGCTCTGGCATCCCCGGTTCGGCGACGTGCCGCGCTACGCGACCCCCGCCGCCGCCCAGGTAGCCGGCGAAGCCCGAGAGCGGGCGCAGGCGATGGCGGCGCAGAGCGCGTCGGGCATCCCCCTCGAACCGATCGCGCTCGTCACCCCGCTGCCCGCGGACGGCGGGCCCGTGCCGGGCGAGATCGTCGAGCATCGGGCACACGCTGTCGGCCACGCCGCGATCCTCCTCCGTGACCGTGGCGTCCTGCTCGCCGGCGACATGCTCTCCGACGTCCTGATCCCACTCTTCGACGTTCGCCAGGACGATCAGCTGAACGCCTACGAGACGGCTCTCGACCGGCTGGACGAGGCCGCCAAGCATGTCGATGTCGTGGTACCAGGTCACGGCCCCGTGGCCGAGGGCCCCCAGGTGGCCGCCCGCCTCGCCGCCGATCACGCCTACATCGACGCACTCCGGCGAGGAGAGGAACCCGTCGACGCACGCCTGGGGCCCCATGCGGACTGGCTGTCCGGCCCCCACCAGTCGAACCTGGAGCAGGCGCGAGGGCGGTAGGGCTCTCCCCTTACTGGGGTGCCGATCCGGCAGACCGCCAGGGACCCGCGCGTGGGAACAGGAGGAAGCCACACAGCATCCGGAAGAGACGGCCGCTGATCATGAATTCAGGGCCCAACCCGGGACAGCGGGCCGCGACCTGTCAGGACCCGGCTGCGTCGACGGCTGGCGCCCCTGTCATACGGTCCGGGAGCTGCGGGGTGTCCGGGGACCGGGGCCTCGATAGACGTAGGGTGCGGTGCTGGGACGCGGTGTCTCCGCGACGGCGCGCAGGAGGGCGTGGTCGGGAGAGAGCGCGCACGCGGGGTCGGTGCGCGCGGCTTCGCCGGTGAGTGCGTGGGCCTGACAGCGGCAGCCGCCGAAATCGGTCTCGCGGCGGGGGCATCCGCGGCACGGTTCGCTCATCCACTCGGTGCCGCGGTAGCGGTTGAAGGCCGGCGAGCTGTTCCAGATCCACTCCAGCGGACGGTCGCGGACGTTCGGCACGTCCAGATCCGGAAGGCCTCCCGCAGCCGGGCACGGCAGGACCCCGCCGTCCGGGGCGACGGTCAGCGACACCGCCCCCCAGCCGCCCATGCACGGCTTCGGTACGCCGTCGAAGTAGTCCGGTACGACCCACACCAGCTCGGTGGTGCCCGCCAGTTGCTCCCGACGCCGCTCGACGGCGTCCCGGGCGCGGGAGAGCTGGTCGCGGGTGGGCAGGAGCGCGGTGCGGTTGCGCAGGGCCCACCCGTAGAACTGGGTGTTCGCCAGCTCGATGCGGTCCGCGCCCCAGGCCACGCCCAGGTCCACGACGGCGTCGACGGCGTCGAGGTTGTCGCGATGCAGGACGACATTGAGGCCCAGCGGCAGTCCGGCCTCGCGCACGAGCGCGGCGGCGCGTTCCTTGGCGGCGAAGGACCGTTTTCCGGCGATCCGGTCGGAGGACGCCGGGTCCGCGTGCTGCACCGAGAGCTGGACGCTGCGCAGTCCGGCGGAGACCAGCGCAGACAGCCTCGGCGCGCTCAGTCCGACCCCGCTGGTGACCAGTTGGGTGTAGATCCCGGCCGAATCGGCCGCCGCGACGATCGCCGCGAGGTCGGAACGGAGCAGCGGTTCGCCGCCGGAGAGATGGGTGTGCACGACGCCGAGATCCGCGGCCTGCCGGAGCACGTCGCCCCACTCCCCGGCGGAGAGCTCGCGCGAACGACGTACCAGCTCCAGCGGATTGGAGCAATAAGGACAGTGCAGCGGGCAGCCGTGAGTGAGTTCCGCCAGCAGGGCCCAGGGAGGAGACGGGGACGGTGATGAACGCGGAGTGGACGGAAGAGTGGTCATCGCAGCCAGCCCTCCTGCCGTACGCGGTCCAGGAACCGGGGCACCTCCACCGTCACGGGCGCTCCGGGAAAGCGGGCTTCCAGCACGTCGACGATCTCGTCCACCGACCGGTGCCCGTCGCACAGCCGCAGGACGTCCGCCGCCCTTCCCTCCAGTACGACCACCCGTTCGGGCAGGACCAGCAGGTAAGTCCGGCGGACCCGGTCGTGCCGGAGCACGACCGATCGTTCGAGGGCGGGCCGCCAGCCGGTCACGGCCGCGCCTTTGTGCCGGCGTGATCGACCGCGTCCAGCAGTGACCACAGCACATCGCACTTGAAGGAGAGGGCCGCCACCGCCCGTTCCTCGTCGGCCTGTCCCTTCGCCCAGTCGAGAACGAGACCGAGGGCCTCCCTGCTGTCCTGTCGGCCTTGGGTTTCGCGGGCGCGGAAGTACGCGAGTCCGTCGGCGTCGATCCACTGGTAGTGGCGTTCGAAGGCGCCGATGCGGGTGCGCATGATGCCCGGGGCGGACAGCTCGGTGAGGGAGGCGGCGACGGCTTCCAGCGGGGAGCGGAGCCGGCAGAAGTTGACGTAGCCCTCCACGGCAAGTCGTACGCCGGGGAGGACGCCCCGTCCCGACAGGAGTTCGGACCGGTCGATGCCCGCTGCCTCGCCCAGCCGCAGCCATCGCTCGATGCCGCCTTCCCCCTCGGTCCGGCCGTCGTGTTCCTTGATCCGCCGCATCCACATCCGGCGCAGGCGTGGGCTGTCCAGTTTGGCGAGAATCAGGGCGTCCTTGACGGGGATGTGCCGCTGGTAGTGAAAGCGGTTGAGGATCCAGCAGCGCAGTTCGTCGGGGGTCAGCTCGCCTTGGTGCATACGCACGTTGAAGGGGTGGCGGTCGTGGTAGCGCTCTCGTGCCACGGCTCTGAGCCGGTGCTCCAGCACGGTGGTTGCGCCGTCTGCCGTGGCGGACGTACCGGCTCCGCCTGCCGTCGTCGTGCTCGCGCCGGTGCTCACAGCTCGATCACCATTCCGTCGTTGGCCACCTCGATGCCCTGGGCGGCCAGCTGACCGTGCAGCGGTGAGCCGGGGTCGACGAGGGGATTGGTGTTGTTCAGATGGGTGTAGAAGCAGCGTCCGCCCAGCGGGGCCAGGCGCTCCGCGGTACCGCCCGGACCGTCGATCGGAAGGTGGCCCATACCGGTCGCGGTCCGCTGGGAGATACCGGTGCGCCGGGGTTCGTCGTCGTCCCAGAACGTACCGTCGACGATCACGCAGTCCGCCGCGGCGACAGCGCTCTGCAGAGCGTCCGGCCACGCCGCCAGCGCCGGGGCGTAGACCACGGACGCACCGCTGGAGAGGTCGGTGAGCCGCAGGGCGACCACCCATGGGTCCTGATCCCCGCCCGGGGGGTCCGTTGCGGGGCAGGGCACGGGGTGCATCCCGTTGTCCGCCCCGGAGCCCGCCCCCATGTCTGCCGCATACCGAGGGCGTTTGGCGGATACGGGGATCGCGCTGATCGTGACCGGGGAGCCCGCGCACAGCGGTTCGGGCCGGTCGGGGGTCAGTGCGCGCCAGGTGAGCGGGGTGTACGGGCCGAGTACGGCACCCAGGGACAGCCGGGTGAGCAGGGCTTCGCGTACGGCGCCGGTGGCGAGCACCTCCAGGCCGCCATCGCCGGCTTCGCGCAGGCGGGCGATGCCGAGGGTGTGATCGAGTTCGGCGTCCGTCAGCACCAGCCCGGCAAGAGGAGTACGCCGCGACCCGGGGCCGGGGTGGAGCGACGGACAGTCCTCGATCTGGTCGCCTATGTCGGGTGTGGCGTTGACGAGATACCAGCTGTCCTCGGACGCACGCACGGCCAGCGAGGCGTGGCGACGGCGCCAGTGGGGGTGGATGCGTGCCCCGGCACAACCGGGACACGCACAGTTCCACTGCGGCACGCCGCCGCCCGCCGCGGTGCCGAGCACTTGCAGCAGCACGGCGGCGCTGCTAGCGGCTGCTCAGCGAGTAGGCGGTGACCTCCAAGGCGGTCTCCACGACTGCATAGTCGGGGGTCTGCCAGGTCCCTGATTCCTCATCTTCGGGCTGTGAGTGCTGCTCCACCGCATGCTGCACGGATTCGGCCATAACGATGTCTGCCTTTCGTCGGGGACCGCTGCGCTCTGTGTTGAGAATCCTCAGCCGAGCCATCCGGGTCAATATCGCGACGGGAAATTGCTCCGATCTTTTCTGGCCGAATCACACAGCACCCTGAGGCCGCCACATGCACTGCACCTCCCACATTCCCGCTTATCTCGGTGCTTTTCTTGAGGTTTTATTGTCTAGGTATGGACCTTTGGACTTCATTCGTTCTCGACGAATCAAGTCACACCTCCTACCTTCCAGACGCCAGCCTGTTGTGGGCACCACGCGCGCCGTTGCCGTCGCCTTGCTCTTCGAACGGGCAGTGGCCTGATTGATCATTGCGTGGCTCCCGTCCGGAACCGAGACTGCTGTGGGCCGACAGTGACGCGCAGAACGGGGCGCTCGGTGAAACGCATCCACTTCACGGCGGAGGACCTGGCGCGCACCCGCGTGGCCACAACGATCGGCGTTGCGGCGGAGACGATCGACACTGTGAAGCTGTTGAAGGACCGCGACGCCAGTCTCACCTTCCGCCGCTGGCACCTGTCGGTACGTGGGCGGCTGGGCCAACAGGCCGGCCCACTCGCCGCGTTGATGCCCGCACGGGGACCGCTGATCGACGCGACGAGCCTGATGGGAGACACGGCATCCATCGACGAGGCGGTGGAGAACCTGATGGCGGCTCCCCGCGCCCTGATGCGCCTCGAACTGGAGAACCTCGACCTCCACCCCACCCATCGCTCCTGGGCCAGGAACCTCATGGACGGAAACCGGGAAGCCCGCCTCCAGGTGGCCACGGCACTCCGAGCCTGCCACAGCGTCACCGTCGCCCCCTACTGGAGCAGGGTGCGCTCCCACCTGAGCGACGTCCGGGCCGGGTACGTGGGCACGATGGCCGACGGCGGGGTCGAGCAGCTCCTCACCACACTCTGCCCTCCGTTGATCCGCTGGCGGCCGCCCGTGCTCGAAGTGGTCCACACGCACGATGCGGACGTCCACCTGAACGGGCGAGGTCTCGTCATTGCGCCGACGATGTTCTCGAGCTGGCAGGTAGACCTCCTGTACCCGCCGCTGGACCCGGATCGGGCACCCGTTCTGGCCGTCCCCACCCTCAGCGGGGCCTCACTCGACACCGCGCTGTGGGACGGCGTCGAGTCCACCGGCCCCTCACTCGACGCCCTGTTGGGACGTACCAGGGCCGCCGTACTGAGGGCGACCGTCGGCGGATGCGGCACCACGGAGCTGGCCCGCCGCCTGTACATCTCGCCGGCGACCGCGACCCACCACACGACGGCACTGCGCAACGCCCGCCTGATCACCACCCGACGCGAGGGCAAGGCGGTCCTCCACACGGTCACATCACTGGGCATCACCCTGCTGGGGCACGGCTGAGCTGCGTCGAGGCACGCAGTCTTCGCCAGACAGGGCTTTGAGTGAGTGTCAGGTCCATCATGCCTGGTCGGAGAAGTTTTCGGTAGGACGAAGCGCACGCCTGTACGGCCTTGTTGCGGGTGGTGCCGTGCCCGCAGACTCGTCGTCATCCACTCTCCGGCCAACGTGTCGGCATCCGTCATCGGCTGTCGGCGCGTTCGCCGTGCTGTCTCGCCGTGGGACATGCGCCGACCGGGGAGGGGCGGGGACGAAGGGGATCGATGGATCGGGACATGGTTGTGCTGGCGAAGGTCAGGCTGCTCAGCGCCAACCGTCGGGTGGTACGAGGCGTCGAGGGGCTGTGGATCTACCGTCTGCTGACGCAGGTCGAGCCGGAGGTGTACGGATCGAAGCTGGCGTACGTCCTGGTGGAGGAGAGCGGCTCATCTCTGGTGCGGGAGTTGCCCGAGCGTAGGCAGGCCCTGCTCGACGAGGCCGTGGAGGTGGCGAGGGCACTCAGCTCGGCAAACCCCTACCGGGAGAAGGTGCTGCAGAGGGCACTGGCCGCGAGAGCCCGCCTAATGCCGTAGCCGAACTTGGGGCCCCGGCCGAGGCCGGGGCCCCACACGACCAGGACAAAGCCGTTGAGCGAGCCGATGACGGCCGAACCGACATCTTCACCCGGCGACCGCACCGGTCTTCCTGAACTGAGAAAACGGAAACGAGGATTCGGCCCCAGCGTCGTCGCGGGGTGGGAAGGAGGCCTTGCGGCCGGGGGCGCCGCAGAGCAGATGGATTCCGTCATTCCGTATCAGCACGAGTCCCGTGGCTCCGCGATCTCCTGACTACGCTCGGCCTGTGATGGATCGGTGGAGGAGCCACGCGAGTCGCCATCCGGTGTGTGGCGCCGTCGAGTTGACGCTTGTCTGGCATGTCGTGCTGGTGCTGTTCGCCAAGGTGATCCTGCCGCCGTTGGCCCCGTCCTGGTTTCCCGGTCTCGGCGCTACGGTGGTCAACGCGGCGGGTTTCGCGGGTACCTGGTTGGTGCTGTGGCGTTGGGGGTGGCTGCGGACGTCCGGGGTGGCGACACTCGGCCGGGGGCGGCGCTGGTGGCTGGCCGCGCCCATGCTCCTGATCGCCGGCTCGTACGCCGTCGCGGGCCTCGACGGCAGTACGACCGCGCTCGTCAGCTCACTGGTCTCGTTGTTGTGGGTCGGCGTCAACGAGGAAGTGTCCAGCCGGGGCCTGGTGCAACAGGTCCTCGTTCCGCTCGGGGCGCTGCGGGCGGCGATCGGCGTCGGTTTCCTGTTCGGTGTCGGCCACGTGCAGAACTTCCTGTTCTTCGGCGCCCCGCTGAACGACACACTGTGGCAGATGCTGTCCGCCGGGCTGTTCGGCTTCGCCTGCGCCGGGCTGCGCTTGGCGATCGGCTCGGTCTGGCCGATGGTCGTAGTGCACGGTCTGGACGACTTCTTCCAGATCCGTTCGCCCGGTGCGGCGCCGGACTGGTGGCAGGTGTGCGTTTACGTCTTCCACGCCGCCTTCGGGGTGTGGTTGGTGCGCCGATACGGCAGCACGGCCGCCGCAGGGCCGTACGGTGCCGCTGACGCGAACCACGACGGGCGCCCCGATCAGGCCGGGACTCTGGACTGACGTCTTCCCCTGCGCGGTCGCACTCGCCGCTGTTGAGGTTGACCGGTTCGTACGCGGATCCGACTGCGGCGGGCACCCACTGTTGATTGGCCGGGAGTTGCGGTTGCCGGAGTTCACCTGGGCCCCGTCAGCCGTGTTCAGGGACCAGACGTCCGACCCGGTCTTGCCGGGGTCCACTGCTCACCGCCCGGGATCCCGGGAACCTACAGGGGACAGTCCCGTCGGCGTGCCCCCGGCGGTCATGTAACTCCCCAGGTGGTGGCCGTTGCAGCGGTCGGGCCCCGGTGGTGACACGGGGCCCGAAGGATCAGTCCTGCCAGTCCAGCTGTGGCACGGGGATGCCGATGGAGCGCGCGTAGTCCTGCGCCTGCCGACGGCCTTCCGCCTGCTTACGTGGATAGCGGAAAACCTTGTCGGCGAAGACCACGAACGCCTCCGCCGTGGTGTTGTAGTTGACATACCAGCCCCCGGTCGGGGCCAGGCAGGCAGCCAGCTGCTCGGCCAGACGCTCGGCGTCGGCCTCCTCGGCAGCGAAGTCCAGGAGAGTCCACTGCTGCGGTTGCTCGGCCGCCGCGTTCTTCACCTCCACTCTGGCGATCTTGGTGATGTGCAGCGGGACTCCCGCCAACTCGGTTCCGATCCGCAGACTTTCCGCGATCAGCACGCCTTCAAGCACCCGGTCCTCCTTGATCTCGGCGCGGTGAGAGTAGCGAGAAGGTGTGACAGTGACGGACCGGGATCGCGTCAGCCTTTCGAGGCGTGCCCGGCTTGTCGGCGGGGCCCTCGGCGACAACCGGTTGGGAGAAGAGGGGATGCGTGGTCCGCTCCGTCGCCCCGCAAGGCGGTCCGACTCCGGCAGTCACGGCCCAACAGACGATTCTCGTGCGCCGATATGCACTCTGTGTCATTATCGAACACGTAGGGTAATCCTCCGTAAGGGAGTCGCCATGCCCATGCTGCTCATCAAGGGCTCGTTCAAGGTCTCGGAGAAGGCCAAGCCGGACGGTGACACTGTCCCGTTCATCCCGGACAACGTGGCCGACTGGAAACTCGTACCCGGGTGCAAGCCGATCCTGCCTGCCGCCGACGGCCACGCCAACGTCCGGCTGGAGGGCATCGACGCGCTGGAGACCCACTACGGGGGCAACTACGGACCCGACCAGCACCAGCCGATCGGCCTCGCGCACCAGGCCGCGGACGAGCTGCTGACATTCCTCGGCTTCACCAACATCGTCCGTAAGCCGGACGAGACCGTCACCCTCACCCCCGCCAGCGTGCCCGGCTTCATCCTCACCCGGGGCACCGACATCTACGGCCGCTGCGTGGCTCTGGTCGGACGCGGCACCCCGCCCGGGTGCAGCGGCTACGAGATCGAGGTCGACGACGCCCTGCTGAAGAAGACCGCCAACCACCACCTGCTCTCGCTCGGCCTGGCCTACCCGACCTTCTACACGGGCTTTCCCGTCTCTCTGCGCAAGGTCCTCGCCGCCGCCGCCCAGCAGGCACGTCAGTCCACACCGCCCCTGGGCGTGTGGGGCAAGGACGTGACGCAGTCCGGAGTGAAGATCACCGGCATGGCCTCGCTCACGGCCGACGACGGAGCGGTCATCCTTCCCAAGCTGTTCCGCCGGCTGAAGGAATACCTCGATCTCAACCCCACAGATCCGTCGTTGGCCTGCCTCCCCTCCTATCTGGGCGGAGGCGCCGACAAGTTCCACATGCCGCCGACCTCAAAGGAGATCACCGGCCTGCAACACGCCATTGAGATCACCAACGGCAACACCGTGAGGATGACCCATCAGCCGGAAGAGATCGTCTTCGTCGAGAAGTGACCAGGCTGCCAGCTACCGCGTTCTGACCCCGAACCGGCCCTGAGCCCGTGATCACCGACGCCTGCCGCGCGGCTCACCGGCGTGTTCCGTGCCGTCTGCCCGCCTGCTGGATACGTACGTCAGGGTCGCAGCCGCCCACCGGGGACCTGACCTACGCCCACCCATGTCCAGCGGCGGGGCACCGTGGCGATCCCCCGCCATGCACCGCATGGAACCGGGGGCCACTGCCCCCGTGGTGGCGAGGCGACCCATGAGGCGGACGTATCGCCTGTCGGTTGGTCAGGCAGTCAGTCACCTATAGATCTTGCCCGGCTCGGCCTTGGCCGGAGCGAGGAGCTGGGAGACGGTCACGAAGGTGTAGCCCTGCTTGCTCAGCGCCTGCAGGATGGACGGCATGGCCGGCACGGTGCCCTTGTGCAGCGGGTGGAGCAGGATGATCCCGTCGCGGCTGGCGCCGTCAAGCACACGTTTGATGATCAGCGCGCTGTCGTCCGTCTCATAGTCCTTCGCGGTCACTGTCCATAGCACCTGCGCCATCCCCATTTCTTTCGCGACCTTGGAGACGCGGTCGTCGGTGCGGCCCTGGGGCGGGCGCATCAGCGTCGGTTCGGTGCCGGTGATTCCGGAGATGGCCCGTGCCGTGCGGCGCAGTTCGTCACGGATCTGCGCGTCGGAGACATCGGTCAGCACCGCGTGCGTCCAGGTGTGGTCCCCGATCTCGTGGCCGTCCTTCGCGATCCGCCGCACCACGTCTGGGAACTTGTGAATGCGCCGGCCCTCAAGGAAGAACGTCGACGGCGCCTTGTACTGCTTCAGGAGGTCCATGAGCCGGTCGGTGGGTTCGCCCGGGTTGCCGTCGAAGGTGAGCGCGATGCACTTGGCCTTGCGGCAGTCCACTTGCCCCGACGGTACGCCCGTTCCAGATGCGACCCGGTCACGTTCTTCGCGCGGGGAAAGGGTTTCCATCTTGTTCGCCTGGATGACCATGGCGACGGTCACCGTCACGGCCGCCACCACGGCCAAGGTCAGGGATATGAGCAGGCGAGGCCGCCTTCTGAGGATCTTCACATGAGGGAGAAGATTTCAGCGCCGCAAGGGTTGCTCAGCAGCCTCGAGAGTGAGGTAGAACACATGTGCGCACCGGGCTCACGGCGTCGTTGAACACGACGCGTGCACACCCGAACGCTCGCCAAGTTCAGGGGTAGAGGCCTGCCCGGAAGGTGAAGGAGACCAGTTGGGCTCGGTCGCGGGCGCCGACCTTCGTCATGGCTCGGACCGCGTGCGTCTTCACCGTGAACGGTGACACGGACATCTGGGCCGCGATCTCGTCGTTGCCGAGACCGCTTGCGATCAGAACGACCACGTCCCGTTCCCTGGGGGTCAGCGCGCTGAAGCGTCGCAGCAGTTCCTTGTCGATGAGCGGCGGCGGACTGTCGGTCATGTGACCGATGAGCGCGGCCGTCGCGGCGGCCGACAGCGCACCGCCACCGCCCACGACCTCGGCGATTCCGGCGACGAGTTCAGCAGGGCTCACGGTCTTGCTCAGGAAGCCGTTGGCGCCCGCGCGCAGGGCGGCGAGGACGATGTCGTCCTGGTCGAAAGTGGTCAGCACGATCACCCGCGTCTTCTCGGGTGGATGCTCTGCGCGGATCCGGCGGGTGGCTTCGACGCCGTCGATGCCCGGCATCCGGATGTCCATCAACACCAGGTCGACAGGGTGGTCGCGGAGGAAGGGGACGACCTGGAGCCCGTCGGAGAGATCCCCCGCGACGACGAGACTCGGGTCGAGCTGAAGCATCGTCCGGATCCCGGCCCTGATCTCGTCCTGGTCGTCGACGATCAGAATCCGTGTCATCGGACGACTTCTCCCAGCGGGCTGAACACCGCGTGGACCCGGAATCGCCCGTCGTGCCTGTCGATCGTCAGCCGCCCTCTGGAGGACTCGACGCGTTCGCGCATCCCCACGAGGCCGAGTCCGCTGCCCGTGTCGGAGCCATGGGGTGAGTGGCCGACGCGGTTCTCCACGGTGACGCGGATCCTGCCGTCGTCCTCGCCCACATCCACCGTTGCCGTCCCCTCTCCGTGCCGGTAGGCGTTCGTGAGCGCCTCCTGAACGACCCGGTAGACCGCTACGCCGACGCTCGGCTCCACGAAGCCGGCCGGGATGTCGATGGAGGGCCGGACGTCGAGGCCGATGCTTTCGAAAGAGGCGATGAGTCCTTCCAGGCCGCTCAGCGCCGGCGTCGGCCGGAGCGCCTCGTCGCCGGAGACGTCGTCCCCGAGGCGGAGGAGTGAGAGGATGCGTTGCGTCTCGACGACGACGGTACGGGCGCTGGACCTGGCCGACACGAGGGCCTGCCGGGAGGAGTCGGCGCCCTCGGGCAGCCCGATCTCCGCCGCACCGAGGTGCACGCTCAGCATCGCGACCTGGTGGCCGATGACGTCGTGAAGATCCCGGGCGATACGGAGACGTTCCTCGGTCACTCGTCGGGTGGCCTCGATCTCGCGGGTGGCGATGGCGGTCTCGGCGCGTTCCTCCAGGATCCACCAGTGCTCCCGATGGATACGGAGCGCGGCCCCCGTCGCACCGCCCGCCACGGCCGAGAACAGGGCGGCGGCTCCCACGACCGCACCGCCACGGAATCCTCCGACCGTCATGAACGCCCCCAGGAAGGACGCCGCCACGATGCCGGTCCCGGCCAGCGGCTGCTTTCCCCTGAGGGTGACCGAGAACAGCACGAGCACTGCCATCATCCACACCGACAGGGGGTCGTCACCCACCGCTGTGACGGCGAAGGACGCCGCACTCGTCACGACCAGCCCTGCCCACGGCTTCCACCACGACAGGGCGACGCCGCCGCCGGCGAGGATCACGGACAGCACCGTCGGCCAGTCCGACCCCCTCACTGCCGCCGCCACGATCTGCCCGGTGAACACCAGCCCTGCCACCGCATACGCGGCCCGGTGCAGCACCTCGGGGCAGCGGACCCACACCGGTGCGGGCGGCCCGTCCTGACTGTTCTGCGCCTTGGCCATGAGCCGATTCTCGTTGACGTGTGCGGCGACCGTGTACTTCGAACGGTGTAGATGACCGAGCTGCTTCGGTCGATCGAGAGCGCTGGTCCCCTTCCGTCGAAGGTGGATGGCAGAAGTACTTCGTTCGAAGTACGCGGCCCTTCCCGAGACCGCTGAGACTCCTCCTCGAGGCGACCGTCTCACACCGTCACGATCACAACGGGACACCCGATGACTCAGACCACCGTCACTTCGACCGCTTCGGCCACTGCCACGTCGACGTCCTCCGGACTCCGATCGCTCCACCTGATCCGGGTCGCCTTCTCCCTGATCTGGGTGGCACTCGTCTTCACGACCTCCGCCTCGCTCGTGTCGACGGACGAGCCCACAGTGATCGCGGCCGTACTGCTCGTCGTCTACCCCCTGTGGGACGCCATCGCCACCCTCATCGAGCGCCACCTGACCGGCACCGGCTCCACGAACAGCGTCAGCACCATCAACCTGGGTCTGGGCCTCGCCACCACCGCCGGGATGATCATCGCCGTCTTCTCCACCATCGGGACGGCCCTACTCGTCTTCGGCGTCTGGGCCCTCCTCTCCGGAGCCATCCAGCTCATCGTGGCGATCCGACGCCGGCGCACCGTCGGCGCCCAGTGGCCCATGGCCATCAGCGGCGGACAGTCCGTCCTCGCCGGCGCCACCATCGCCGCCACCTCCGGTTCGGCGACGAGCAGCCTGTCCACCGTGGCCGGATACTCGGCGTTCGGCGCGTTCTGGTTCCTCGTCTCCGTCGTCGCCCTGAGCGTCCGCAGCCGACGCGAAAGGCGTTGACCGCTGCCCTCGCAGACACCGCAGGTAATGTGCTCCCGGGGCATGCGGCGCCAGTGAACTGACGTACGGCTGGGCGCACATGAGCGTGCCGGCCAGGCGGGTGGAATGGGAGTCGCGTCGACAACTGTGCGCGCGGTGAACGGGTTGACCGCGCGGTGGGCGGGCGCCTCGGAGAAGGGCACGGCGTTCTCGGCGGCGGGGGTGTGGCCGCTGCTGGCCCACCTCGCCGACGGGGCCGAGGGCGCGGCGCGGGCCGAGCTGACCGAGGCTCTCGGGCTCCCTACCGGGCAAGCCACGGCCGCGGCACGCGAGTTGCTTGCCGCGATGGACAGCATGCGGGGGCTGGACACGGCTCTGGGACTGTGGACGAAGCGCACGCTACAGCTGAGGCAGGAGTGGGAAGCAGGCCTGCCGGCCGACGCCCACGGGGTGCTCACCGGGGATCCCGTGGCCGACCACCAGGCGCTGGACGCCTGGACGGCGAAGCGAACCGGCGGACTGATCGAGCGCATGCCGGTCATCCTGACCGAACAGACGGAGATGGTGCTGGCGAGCGCGCTGACCCTGCGCACGAAGTGGCTGAGCCCCTTCGACGAGACCCAACTGGAGACGGCGTACGAACCCTGGGCCACCCAGCCGCGGCTGGGACTACGGCGCTCCAGTGCCGTGCTGGACCGTGTCGGGGTGGCGGACACACCCAGCGGATACGTCACCGAACTGAAGGTGCTGGGCAACAATGCCCTGGACGTACACCTGCTGCTCGGCGAAGAAGGCATGAAGCCGGGGCAGGTGCTGGGAGCCGGGGTGGACATCCTCGCCGGCCGGCGCTCGGTCGTGCCGGGACCGCGGCTGCCCTACGGGAACGTGGGACCCGGCCTGCGGGTGGAGAAGGTGCGCTGTACGCGGCCCGAGCCGCCGTCGCTGGACGTGACAACCGTGGCGTACGACATGAAAGCGAGCCACAATCTGCTGAAGCTGCACCGGTTGTTCGGGCTCACGACGGCACGGGACAACTCGCGCGGGCACTTCCCCGGCGTCAGCGCCTTCCCGCTCGCCATCGGGTCGGCAGAGCAGAACACCATGGCACGTTTCGGCGCGTTGGGCTTCGAGGCCGCCTCGGTGACGGCGTTCGGTGCAGTCGCCGGCGGCGGTCCGCCTGACCTCCGCTACGTCACCACCAGCATCAGCGCCGCCTTCGACCGGCCCTTCGGCTTTCTCGCCCTGCACCGCCACACACGGCTCGTGCTGACGGCGGGCTGGATCACGGATCCATTGCCGTACCCCCGGTACGACGAGGAGGACTGGCGGTAAGGGCGTGCCTTGCCATCCCACTGCCGGCGTTCTGTGACCTCCCGGCCGAGCACTGGATCCACTTGCGGACCACGGATGTAATCGTCAAGGAGGGCAGGTCGCGGGCCCGTGCCGGGCCCGCTCCTCGGCGGGCGGTCCGGCGTTCGGCGCCCGGGGTCAGCTCGAGCTTGCGGCGTTTGAAGGCGACCAGGCGAGGCCCGGTCAGGCAGCGAAGCCGATGTTCGTGACGTACTCGTACTGGCCCCACTGCGAGCCGAGGTCGACGACCTGATCGATCCAGGCGTTGTCCAGCTCCGGGTCGTCGCCGGCCGCCCAGGCGGCCACGATGCGGTCCCAGCGGCGCACGTTGAGGGTGCGGAACTCCACGACGCGCTGGCGGGGGCGGTCGACGCCGGACTGGTTGACGGGGTGGATCTCGACGCGGGTGCCACGGCCCTCGCGGTTGAGGCGGGCGGTGAGATAGCGGGCGATGTTCTGGCGGCGCACGGTGCGGTAGGCCTGCTCGATCCGCTCAAGGTTGCGCCTCGAGGGCGCGCGCCGGCCGTCGAGCCAGGCGCGCAGGGTGCGGTCGGTGACCGTCAGGCCGGCCACGCGGGCGGCAGTGCGGGCGTGGTCGGTCCGGGTGAGGTAGTGCAGTCGCGCGAGCAGGCCTCGGCGGGCGGTGACGGGGGTGGTGATGTAGCCGGCGAGGGCGTCCAGTTGGCGGGCGACGGCTTCGTGGCCCTTGATGCCCCGCGCGCCGTACTTGCCGAACTCGATGTTCCGCTCAGGCATCAGCTCTTCCGGTCTTCCGGTCACTCGTTGTGTGGATCACTGTAGGGGGTGTACGGGTCGTACGAGCGGTCGATGCCGCGCCGGTCCGGCGCGGGTCAGCTGTCGTGGGCAGGGTCGGGACCGACGCCGAGGGTGTAGACGTCCTTGATCTTCACCTCGGTGACTCCGCGGCCCTCGGGGAAGACCGCGCGCCAGTCGCCGATGACGTGGAGTTCGTCGGTGCCCATCGCGCGCACCACCATCAGGCCCTCGTCGTAGGCGCGGTGGGCCTTCCACCACAGGTTGGCGAAGGCCTGGGAGCGGATGAGGTGCATCCAGTCGGTGCGGTACAGCTCCCGGTTGTAGTTCGA
>NZ_JBSFDB010000056.1:0-51254 GCF_053593695.1 Streptomyces sp. NPDC002144 | reverse complement strand
TTCATCGATGTCGACTCCACCCACAAACGGGTCTACGGCCGGACCAAGCAGGGCGCCGAGTACGGCCGGTTCAAGGGCATCCGCACCCTGCACCCTCTCCTCGCCACCATCTGCACCCCCACCTCGCGGCCGGTGATCGCCACCGTGCGGATGCGGCGCGGCAAAGCGGCCGACTCCCGCGGCGCCCCGAAATTCGTCAGTGAGGCGCTGGCCACCGCGGCCGAGGCCGGCTGCACCGGCCTGCGCCTCCTGCGAGCGGACTCGCAGTTCTACAACGCCGGGGTGATCGCCGCCTGCCGCCGGGCCGGCGCCCGCTTCTCGATCACCTGTGGCATGAACCCCTCCGTCAAACGAGCCGTCCTCGCCATCGACGACACCGCATGGCAGCAGATCACCTACCCCACCGCCGTGCCCGATCCCGACACCGGGGAGCTCATCTTTGATGCGGAGGTCGCCGAGATATCCGCCTACACCGCCTTCGCCGGCCGCAAGAAGAGCGAGCAGGTCACCGCCCGCCTCATCGTGCGCCGGGTCCGTGACCTGGCCAGACCCGCGACCGTCGGGAAGCAGGGCGAGTTGTTCCCGGTCTGGCGCTACCACCCGTTCTTCACCGACAGCCCCGCCCCCACCCTCCAGGCCGAGCGGGAACACCGCCACCACGCCGTCGTCGAACAGGTCATCGCCGACAGCAAAGCCTGCGCCCTGGCCCACCTGCCCTCGGCACACTTCCACGCCAACGCGGCTTGGTTGACCCTGTGGGCGATGGCCTACAACCTGCTGCGGGCCACCGGAGCACTGACCTCCGCCTTCCACGCCAAGGCCACCACCGCCACCCTCCGCGCCCACCTGATCCAGGTCCCGGCCAGGATCGCCCGCTCCGCACGGCGCATCACCCTGCACCTGCCACACAACTGGCCCTGGCGACATGCCTGGACACATCTGTTCGACACCGTCCACCATCCGCCCAAAGCAGCCTGACGTTCCTGACCACCTCGCCCGCCAGGGCCCGACCGGAGCCGAATCGTGGAAGAGCTGGGCAGACCAGCGGGCAACGCCTGCCCAGCCACGGCAACCGCTCCACACCCGGCTCACAAGCCCCTCAGAAGATCACTCTCGAGCCTCGTCGGTGGATCGAGGCTAAGTCGACCGCCTTCCGTCTGCTGGGCATCCTCCAGCGCAACGATCTCGTCCAGCGGGTCGGCAGCAACTACCGACTGGGCAGCAACCTCTTCACCATGGGCGAGCGAGTGTACGGTGCGACGCCGGTGCTGCTCCGCGAGCAGCTGATGCCGCATCTCGTGGACCTGTACGAGCTGACGCACGAGACCGTGCACCTTGCGGTCCTGCGTGGCACCGACATCGTGTACGTCAACAAGATCCACGGCCACCGGGCCGCCCGCTCCCCCTCCAAGATCGGCGTCCGGCTGCCCGCGTACTGCACCGGCGTCGGCAAGGCCCTGCTGGCCTTCGACCACGACGCGGCCGAGGCTGCCGTGTCGGCTGGCCTCCCGGCCCGCACCGAGTACACCCTCGCCGACCCGCGACGGTTCCGGGAGGAGCTGCGGCGCATCCGCCAGGACGGCATCGCTTACGACCGGCAGGAAGCCGCCCCCGGTCTGACCTGCGTCGCAGTGCCGATCATGGGTGCCTGTGGACGTCCGGTGGCGGCGCTCTCGGTCGCCGGCGCCCACCACCGCTGCGAGCCGTCCCGATACGCCCCGGCCCTGCGCCGCGTGGCCTTCGAGGCGGCATGCGCCCTCACCGCGGCGAAGGGACGCCAAGCGGCAGCGCCGTACGACGTGAGCAGGCCGCCGACGGCCTGAGCGGACCGCCGGTGCCCCGGCATGCGCGGCACCGAGGTCACCGGGCAGGCGGATCGGACACGCCGACCCGGCCGATCCGCCTGCCATGCCGTCGCGGACTGTCCGGCCCCACCCGTTTGTGGATGGATCCCGGTCTGCGACATGACCATCCTTGGACTGGACGCGGAGAACGGTGACCGGCCAGGCGTGCGCGCAAGAGCACCACGGTATATGCCCGGACGCTCGCGCCTGGCGGCCCCGTACCGCCCTGACGAGCGGCCAACGCCAGATTCCGCCCTGTCCCGGGGGTGGGCCAATCGGTTGTGCCGAGATGCGGCACACCAGGTGCGGCGAAGCTCAGCGTCTTTCGTTCCCGTGGGTCCGCGCCAGGTTCGTACCTCCGGTGCCAGGCTGGACGCGCGGCACGCTCACCACGATGTGCACCAGGCTCTCGTCCGCCAGTGACTCGTACACGTGGGGCCGGTCGCCCGGATAGCGCGCGAAATCCCCCTCGTCAAGCTCCAGCGGGCTGTCGACAGGCCCCACGCGTACCTTGCCGCTGATGACGTAGAGGTGCTCCAGCGTGCCCACCGGGTGCGGTTCGGACGGCATGTCAGCACCGTCGCTGTGCCGGCCGATGCGCACCACGTAGTTCTCGATGACACCTGAGCCGTAGATGTGGTCGAGCGACCGTGACTCGTACCTTCCGTGCTGCTCCCAGACAACCTCGTCGCCCCGCTGCACGGTGATGACCTGTTCCTGCTCGGCGACCAGCCGGGTCACCGGCACGCCGAGGGCCGTGGCGATGGAGAACAGGGTCTCGACCGTGGGGTTGCCCGTGCCCTGCTCCAGATTCGACAGTGTCTGCTTGGCCAGCCCCGCCCGGCGGGCCAACTCGGCCAGGGACAGGCCGCGCTGGTCCCTGAGAAGGCGCACATTGCGCGCGACCACGGCGTTTCCTTGTGACACACAGCCACTCTACGAGCTCCGGTCGGCGTCCTCCGCACCGCCCGCCATTCGGAGATGGGCCAGCAACGCCGCCCCGACGGCCTGTGACTCTTCCACGGCGAGATGACCCGTAGGCGGTGATCCTTCTCAGGTCGCGCCGAACGTCGTAGGCGGCGAGGGCGTCGCAGCAGGCGGCGTAGCCGATCGGGTCGGCGGTCGCGAGGTCCTGCAGGAACGTCTTACCGAGGGAGGTCGCGGCTGTGCCGGGATCGGCGAACCAGCGGCTGAGCATGGCCTCGAGCAGGGCGCCGGTTCCCTCGCGTCGTACGAGAGCGGCGCGCTCCTGCCAGAACTGCGGCGGGCCGAAGTACGCCAGGAACAGACCAGCGCCAGCGAGGCGATGTGGTCCGGCTGATGCAGTGCGAGGTGCACCCCCACACCGCCGCCGAGCGAGATGCCGGCGTAGTGGAACCGGTCCCGGCCGTGGTGGGCGACGAGGTCCAGGACCATGTGGGCAAGGTCGCCGACTGTCGTACGGCCGGGCTTGTGATCCTGGACGAGATCGCTCGGCGAGCCGCCGTGCCCTGGAAGGTCGTAGCACAGCACGCGGTGGCTCTCGGCAAGCACCGCCACATGGGGGTCCCATACGGTCGTCGACGTGCCGAGCGAGGGTCCCAGGACGAGCAGCGGCGCGTCGATGGGACCGAGCACCCGGTGATGCAGCAGAGGGCGGCGTTTCACTGGGGCTCCTGTAGAGGTTCTCAGCGTTCGAGGAGGAGGGCGAGGCCCTGGCCCACGCCGATGCAGAGGGTCGCGATGCCGGTGCCCCTGCCCCGGCGGGCGAGCTGGTGGGCGACGGTGCCGGTGAGGCGGGCGCCAGAGGCGCCGAGGGGGCGGCCGAGGGCGATGGCGCCGCCCTGCGGGTTGAGGACCGCCAGGTCGAACTCGGGCCATTCGGCGAGGCAGCCGAGGACCTGGGCGGCGTAGGCTTCGTTGAGTTCCAGGACGTCGAGGTCGGCGAGGGTCTTGCCGGCCTTGGTCAGGGCGCGGTTGACGGCCTCGACTGGGGCAAGTCCGAAGTAGTGCGGGGCAGCCCACCCTCGGCGACCTGCGTGCCCACCCCGGCCGGGGTGTAGAAGGCGGGGATCCCGGCACGCAGCCGCTCTGCCGGCGTGCCCTGGGGGATCAGTTCCACCTCCAGCTCCCCGGCCAGGTACTGGCGGGCGAACTCCTTGTTGGCGCCGATGTAGGAGCCGGTCACACGGGCGATCCGGCCCGCGGCCAGCAGGACCGCGAGACCGGATTCCAGGGCGCCGCAGTTGTTCGACACCACGCTCAGCCCGCTCACCCCGCGCTCGTACAACGCCTGGATGAGCACGTTCGGCACACCGCTGAGCCCGAACCCGCCCACCGCCAGCGAGGCACCCTCCGGTATGTCGGCCACCGCCTCGTGGGCGGTGGCCACCGTCTTGTCCATCAGGCCGCTTCCTCGCCGGCCGCGAGGTCGGACGGGTGCCGGGCCAGAGGCGTGACCTCGACGCTCATGTAGGGGAAGAGCGGCAGGTTCCAGAGGATCCGGTGCAGCGCCTCGTTGTCGGCGACGTCGAAGATGCTGATGTTGGCGTACTGGCCGACGCACCGCCAGATGTGCACCCACTCACCGGACTTCTGCAGTTCCTGGCAGTAGGCCTTCTCCCGGGCCACGAGGTCCGAGCGGACGTCGGGGTCGAGGTCCCGCGGAATCTCCACGCCCATGCGCACCGCGAACAGCATCGCGTTTCCTCCGGTTCTTCACTGTTCCGGCGCGAGCTCGAGGTTGTAGTGGACCTCGTGCCCGTTTCCGTCCGCCGCCGGGGCGGGGTCGAGTACCAGCTCGGGCTTGACGGCGGAGGCGATGTCGTCGGTGACGTGCTCGCCGCCGCGGAAGTACAGCTGGGTGGTGAGCGTCTGGTGGCCGGGTGCGCTGACCTTGAGGTGGAGGTGGGCGGGGCGCCACGCGTGCCAGCCGGCGGCGGCGATCAGCTTGCCGCAGGAGCCGTCCGTCGGAATCTGGTAGGGGGCCGGCTCGACGGTGCGGATGCGGAAGGTGCCCTTCTCGTCGGCGGTGACCCTGCCGCGCAGGTTCCACTCCGGGAGGTTCGGCGCGAACTGCGCGTACAGGCCGTCGGCGTCGGCCTGCCAGATGTCGACGAGGGCGCCGGGCAGCGGGGTGCCGTCGGCGCTGCGCACCTGGCCCTGGAAGACGAGGGGGGTACCGCTCTCGTCCTCACGCATGGGCAGGGTGGCGTCCGCGGACAGGGCCGGGGCGCCCGGCACGTAGTACGGCCCTTCGATGGTGCCCTTACTGCCGGGGCGAGCCTCGTTGTTGACCTCCTCGACCACGTGCTCCACCCACACGTCGAGGAAGAGTGGCCACTCGCCGTCGAGGCCGACCTGGATCAGCCAGGCCTTGAGGGCGTCGTACTCGGCGTAGGTGACCTTGTGACGGCGGATCACGTCGTGTACCGCGGCCAGGACCTCCGAGGCGAGCGTGCTGACCCGCTCCTTGCCGCTGGCGGCCTCGCTGCGCTCTTTGGCCTGGAAACGCTCGGTCGCCGAGGCTCCGGAGGCAGCGGCGGTGGCCTTCACTTCGTTGCTCTTCTGTGCGGTGACGTCGGTCATGTCCGCCTCTCCTTCGATCTGGTGGTCGGGTCAGGTGTCCTGGCGGTAGTGCTTCAGCTTGTTGTCGTCGATCTCGATGCCGAGGCCGGCGGCCGGGCGTATGCGGAGCGTGCCGTTCTCGATCCGCAGCGGCTCGGCCAGCAGGTCGTCGGTCATGTCGAGGAAGTTGGACAGTTCCGCGGGGCGCCGCGCGGTGGTCTGGAAGGCGGCTCCGAACGCGGCGCTGCACAGGGAGCCGATCTGGCCGTCGATCTGGTTGCCCATCACCACGTCGACGCCCAAGCCCTCGCACTGGTGGACGATGCGCTGGGACTGGGTGAAGCCCGTGCGTGCCGTCTTCACGCTCACCCCGTGCGCCGCCCCGGCGAGGAGTTCGCGGGTGACCTCGGCGGGCCGGGTGGCGCTCTCGTCGGCGTACAGCGGGATGCTGCTGTGCTCGGCGAGCCAGCGCCGGGCGAGGACGTCGTCGGCCGGGCACAGCTCCTCGGCGAAGGTGAGGCCCACGTCCTCCAGCTCGCGCAGGGCGCGGGCCGATTCGGCCGCGGTCCAGCCCCGGTTGCCGTCGATGTAGAGCTCCACGTCCTCGCCGAGGGCTTCCCGCAGGGCGCGGGTGGCCTCGACGTCGTCCCTGTAGGGGCGGCGCCCGACCTTCACCTTGAAGGCGGTGATGCCGTACTCGGCGCGCAGTTTCTCGGCCTCGGCCACCATCTCGGTCGCCGGGGCGAAACCGACCATGTGGGCGACCCGCATCCGGTCGGTGAACCCGCCGAGGAGCTCGGTCACCGACACGCCCAGCGACTGGCCTATGACGTCCCACAGGGCCATGTCGAGGGCGGCTTTGGCGGTGGGGTTGCCGACCGTCCTGGCCAGCCTGGCCCAGATCGCCTCGCGGCGCAGCGCGGACTCGCCCAGGATTTGCGGGGCGAAGACGGTGTCGATCACGGCGATGATCGACGCCTGGGTCTCGCCGTAGGTGAAGGGGCGGGGTGGCGCCTCCGCCGTGCCGGTGATCCCGTCCTCGGTGTGGACGCGCACGAGTACGTGCTCGGCCGTGCCCACCTCTCCGCTCGCGAAGCGCAGCGCCTTGCGGTAGGGGATGGCGAACGGGATCGTCTCGATCCTGGTGATCTTCACGTCTGGTCCTTATCGGCGGATGAGCGGACTGCGCACGACGTGAGTGCCGGCAGCGCGGTCGGCCGCGTCGAAGAAGTCCTCCCGGTAGATGTCACGTGGGAAGAGACGCGCCTTCATCAGGGCCTTCATCGTGTCGGCGACCATTGCCGGACTGCCGCAGACGTAAGCCACGTGGCCGGAGGCGCGGGGGTAGTCCTCGGCCAGCAGGGAGGGGACACGCCCACTGCGCCCCCGCCAGCTGTCACGGGAGAGCGCGGGACGGTAGGTGAACCAGTCGTGCTCCGCCTGAAGCGTCTCGAACCACTCCGCGTCATAGAGGTCGTCCTGGCGGGCGACGCCGTGGTAAAGCACGACCTCGCGCTCGATGCCGGTCTCGACCAGGTGCCGGAGCATCGACACCATCGGGGCGAGACCAGTGCCGCCGGCCAGCAACAAGACGGGTTCCTCGCGCAGCGGCCGGAAAGAGAACTGGCCATAGGGGCCGGACAGTGTCACCCGCTCCCCCGCCGTCAGGCTCTTGAAGATCCAGCCGTCGGTGCACAACCCGTCCTCGGAACGCTTGATGTGCAGTTCGATACGACCGCCGTCGGCGGGGCTGCTGGCGATGGAGTACGGCCGCTGCTCGCCGCCGGGCACGTCCAGCAGGACGTACTGTCCCGGGTTGAATGCCAGCGGCTCGTCCAGCGTGATGACGACCCGCCGCACGTCCGGGGCGATGTCCTCGACGACGGCCACCTGGCCCGCCCGGTCCCGCACCGGATGGATGTCCACGCCCTCCTCGACGTCCACCTCGCCCTCGACGACGAGGTCGCTTCGGGGGCAGGCCACGCACAGCAGTGCGCAACCCTCCTCCCGCTCGCTCTCCAGCAGC
Source organism: Streptomyces sp. NPDC002144 (assembly GCF_053593695.1). Taxonomy (NCBI): domain Bacteria; kingdom Bacillati; phylum Actinomycetota; class Actinomycetes; order Kitasatosporales; family Streptomycetaceae; genus Streptomyces; species Streptomyces sp. NPDC002144. The sequence continues at coordinate 43,838 of NZ_JBSFDB010000056.1, read as the reverse complement.
GCGTACGGAGAGGCGTCACCGAGGTCGGCGTCGCCCTCGAGGATCTGTGCCTTGCAGGTTCCGCAGGTGCCGTGGGTGCACGCGTGCGGCAGCCAGATGCCCTCACGCAGAGCGGCATCCAGCACCGTCTGGTCCTCACGGCACTCGATCTCCGCGCCGAGCGGCTCGATGCGGACGGTGTGAGTGGTCACTGCGGTTCTCCCTTGCCGGACCCGCGGGTGCGGGAGGGGCTACGGGCCAGCCGGCGCCCGCACCCGCGGGTGATTGCGGTGGCCGCTCAGGCCGCGAAGCTGAGCAGCGCCTTGTGTCCGATGCCGAGATCCGCGAGCGACTTGTCCTGCCCGCCGGAGAGCGGTTCGTCGAACAGCCGCCACTCGGTGACCGAGTCCGGGTCGAAGTCGGGATCGGACGCGGCCCAGCCGTGCACCGTCGAGGTGACGAACGCCGCGAACGTCATGGTCTTCGGCACCCGGAAGCAGGCGGCCGAGCAGAACAGCGGGTTGCCCCGCCAGTGCACGTAGACCAGCTGATCGTCGCCGAACACCTCGGCTCGGTCGGCCGACGGGAACTCGTAGTCGTACAGCGCCTTGACCGTCATCTCACACCGCCTTGCCGTCGCCGTCGCTGTGCCATGCGGCCCAGGCGAGCTGGTCGGGGGAACCCGCGTACTCGCCGTTGTCACCCTCCTGGATGCCGTACCAGGCGAGCACTTCGGGAATGGTGGGGCCGCCACAGTTGCCCTGGTAGATCTGGTGGACGGGGAGCCAGGCCTGGACGTACTTCTCCGGCTCCCGTTCGAAGATCCACTGGCAGCCGTCGCTGCAGGTGTGGAAGGTCTCGTCGCGGAAGGTGCTGCGCCGGAAGGAGATCTGGGCCGGATTTCCGGGCTCGGTGAAGGCCATCGGTACCTGGCAGACCTGGCACAGCTGCGGCAGTCCTTGGAAGAACACCCGGCCGCCGTCGGCCTCGATCTTGCGGTGCTTCTCCCACACCGGCCGGTAGACCTGGTTGAAGGAGTCCGGGTACTGCTCCGCCAGCCACGCCATGTGGGCCTCGTCGGGCGTCGTGGTGGTGAAGGCGGCGGCGAACGAGAAGTTGTGCAGGATCTTGTAGACCTGGTGCGAGAGGTGGTCCTTCTCGGCGATCGCAGCGCTCACGTGCCGGGGCGGCTGGATGCCGTAGTACTCCAGGTCGGGGAAGAGCCCGCCGAGCATCTGCTCCTCGAAGTACAGCTCGAATGCCTCGCGCCAGCTCATCACCGGCTTGGGAAGCATGTAGTCCATCATTGCCGCGACCAGCGCGGACATCCGGTACGCCCGCCAGAACCACTTGTCGATCCAGTCCTGGATGATCGGCACGTTGCCCTCGTCCTGCTCCAGGAGGAACTTGATGGCCTCCAGGCCCAGGGTCATGTGCCGGCTTTCGTCGGACTGGGCGGAGAAGCCGAACGACATGGTGGGCATGTCGCCGTTGAAGCTGGCGCCGCTCATGAACGGCACGAACAGGAGGTTCGTCAGCAGGTACTCGAAGCTGAACGAGATGGAGATGAGGAACTCGAACGGCCCGGCGGCCATCGCGTCGTCGAAGAGGGACTTGGTCACCGACAGGTACCAGACCCGGTCGTGCATCTTCGACCAGCTGTGGAAGCCGCCGTAGTACTTGTTGTAGTTGCTGATGGTGTGGATCTGCGTCTGGCAGTGGCGCAGTTCGTCCACGCTCTGGCACAGCGCCGCGAACCGGGGGGCCGGGCCCTCCAGGTGGCGGGCCAGGTAGGCGAAGTGCCGGTGTGCCGCATACTCCAGGGGTGTGACGCCCTGGATGAACAGCTTGATGGCGTTCAGGTAGCTGGCGTCCGACAGCGACAGGTGCCCCTGGCTCTGCGCGAAGCCGTCCAGCACGGCGTACAGCCGCTTGTCCTTCTCGGCCTGGTACTTGTAGTAGGCGTCCACCGTCAGCCGGAAGGGATCCTGCCAGCCGTCCCAGTCGTGGATCTTGATGCCCTCGTAGCGGGTGTGCGGAAAGAGCCGCTCACGGTCGACGTAGCCCGGCTCCCAGTCCAGGTCGCGGGTCAGCAGCGCATAGCGCTCCTTGAGCGGCAGCTTGCGGGCCGGCTTCGAGGCGGCCTTCTTCGTGGGCACGCTCATGTCAGTGCTCCCAACTCACGACGATCTGGTCGTCGTCCCACTCGGAGAAGTTGCCGGTGTAGGAGACGATGGCCAGCTGGAACTCGCCGGTCTCCCACTCCCGCCCGAGGCGGTTCTCGACGCTTTCGCGGTTGATGACGATCCGGCCCGCCGCCTGCAGCTTGACGAGGCCGGGAAGGTGACGGAGGGTCAGTTCGGGGTTGTCGTCCTTGATCGCCTCGATCAAGGCCCGATTCTCCTCGGACTCCTGGAGGTCGATGCCGACCTGGCGCAGTGTTCCGGTGCTCATGCGGCGCCTCCGGTGGTCTTGGTCCATGCGGTGGCGTGGGCGCCGGCGAGGTCGCCGAGCACAGTGGTGCTTGCCGCCTGCGGGAGCGTCTGGTCGATCGCCTCGGTGAGGGCCGCGACCGCGTCGTGTGCCCGGTCGGACCAGGTGGCGGCGATCCGGGTCAGTGCTGCGCGGTTGTCCTCGCCGCGTTCCGGGTCGTTCGCCCAGCAGGTGAGCAGCGCGTCCAGCCACCTGCGCTGGTCGGCGTACCACGTGGCCAGGTGCTGTGCGACCAGGCTGTACGCGCCGGCCCCGCCGAGCAGCGCGGTCTCGTCGAGGTGCTGGTACAGCAGCGGGTAGATGAGTGAGTCGACGAGGTCGACGGCCAGCAGGCCCTCCGCCCAGTCCTCGACGACCATGATCTCCTCGATCAGGCGGCGCAGTGGCTGGAGGTGCTCGCCGTCAAGCCATTGCCGCTTGGCCTCCTTGAGCGCCTCGGCGGTGCCGCCGGCGGCGGCGATCCCGGCCCGGGAGAGCATCTGTGCGTTGCCGATCCGGTCGAACGCCGCGAAGGTGCAGCACTGCTCCAGGGATGTGCCGTAGGCGAAGCGGGCGCCGGAGACGCTCACCAGCTGGGCCCCGGACTCGTAGTGCCTGAGCGGGACGACCACCGAGGTCAGGACCGTGTGCCACGCCTCGGGCAGCTTCGCGAGCAGGTCGCGCGCCTCCAGGTAGCCCAGGGTCTTGCCGAACTCGTCGTGCAGCGCGGCCCGTTGAGTCACGTACGGCGTGTAGTAGTACTGGCGCGGATCGGTGTAGCTGTACGGATCCGTCAGCCGCAGGGCGGAGAACCGCTCGTCATACAGCTCGCGGTCCTGCGCCCAGGTGGGCCGGTAGTGGAAGTTCTCCCTCGGCTCGACGTCGAGTGTCGCTTCGAGATAGCGGCTCGCCGGCTGGTCGCCGAGGCGGTCGATCACGTTCTGGTAGGTCTGGCGCCTCGGTTCGAGGACCCGGTAGCGCAGTTCGTATTGCACGAGCTTCTCCTGACGGGCTTCATCGGCATCAGGGACGGTTGCCGCGTTGTATCAGCGGCGTACGGAGGCGGCGATCAGGCCGAGCAGGAGTGCCTGAAGCTCGTCCTCGCTGGTGAGCCGGCGCGGTCCGTCGTCCGGGAGACCGGAGGCGGTGAGCCGGGCGACGGCGGTACGGCCGGAGACGGCGGTCTCCACCCGGGCTTCGGCTTCGCCGCAGCCGATGGTGAAGGACAGGCTCCCGGGACCGGTCTCGTCCGCCAGGGTGAAGGCGGTGCCGTGGTCCCGGAGGACCGCGTTCGCCTCACAGACCAGCTGCTCGGCGAGGGACCGGACGACGACCTGCGTGTCGGTGACGACCGCCACCGGGCCGGCCTGGCTCGGTTCGGTCTCCGGCACGGGCGGTGGCGCCCCGTCGAGCAGGGACATCACGGAAATCATGAACGGCGTCATCGGGCGCTCCTTGGTCCGAGCTGACGTCCGCGGGGCCGCTCGGGCGGTGCGCCACTGCCGCGGCCTGCGGTTGCTCCGAGTGTTACAGAGCCGCAATGACGTGTGAAATATCGATTACTAATCGATTGATACCTGGCGCGTCACACTCGACCGCTCCGCGGTGGGCAGGGCCGCGGCCGTCAGCGCGTGGCAGGTCGGCCACCGCCCAGCAGCCATCGCAGGCGAGGCATCACCTGGGCGAGCAGCGCGGAGTCCTCGCCGGCTCGGGTGGCGACGGCCAACTCGACCTCCTCGGTCGTGCCCGCGAGGGGCCGGTACGTGACCCCGGTGATGTGCAGGTGCTGCACCGAGGCGGGCACCAGCGCGACGCCGAGTCCGGCGGCCACGAAGGCAACGAGCGTCGAGGTCTCGGTCACCTCCTGCAGCGCCGAAGGCCGGAAGCCCGCCCGCTGGCAAGCATCGAAAACGGCGTCGTACACCACCGATCGGTGGTGGGAGGGATAACAGATGAATGGCTCGGTCTGCAGTTCGACCAGCGGCACGCTCTTCCGGTCGGCGAGTTCGTGCCCCTCCGGCAGCACGGCGATGAGCGGTTCCCGGCGAAAAACCAGGACGTTCAGCCCGGGGTCGCGCACCGGGGGGCGCAGGAAGCCGATGTCCAGGGACCGGTCGTGCAGGGCTTCCACCTGTCGCGGCGTGAGCATCTCCCCCTTGAGCTCCAGCTCGATCCCCGGGAACTCCTCGCGCAGCGCGCGGGCCACCGTCGGCAGCAGCTCGTACGTCGCCGAACCGGTGAAACCGATGGCCAGCTTGCCGACCAGGCCCGCGGCGACGCGTCCCGCCTCGTCCGCAGCGGCGTCCACCGCGGCGAGGATGCCGCGCGCCCGCTCCAGGAACCGGTCACCGGCGGGTGTGAGCTCGACCCGGCGGGTCGACCGGGTCAGCAGTTGAACCCCGAGTTCGATCTCCAACTGTTTGATCTGCTGCGACAGCGGAGGCTGCGCGATGCGCAGACGCTCCGCGGCGCGCCCGAAGTGGCACTCCTCGGCAACTGCGACGAAGTACCGGATGTGCCGTAGTTCCATGCTGGCGAGCATAGGTGGGCGCTTGACCCCTTCTCTCCGATGCTCCCGGCCCGTACAAGCTGATCAGCGAGGAAGGGCACGCAAGGCCTCAAGCGCCAGCCCCAGATCGGCCAGGGTGCGGGGATCGGACAGGGGGCGACCGATCAGTTCCTCCACCCGGCGCAGCCTGTAACGGACGGTGTTCGGATGCAGGAACATACGCTCGGCAGCGTCCGGCGCCCGACCGCCCGCGGCGAACCAGTGGCCAAGAGTCTCCAGGAGACGCGTCCGGTCGCGCGAGGGCAGAGCGAGCACGGGTTTCAGGACGAGGCGCACCAGGCGGGTCGCCTCCTCGGGCGCCGCCGCGACGACCATAGCCAGCGGACGGTCGTCGAAGCGGGCCACGCCCGCCGACTCCCCGGGCAGCCCGGTGAGCGCCAGCCGTGCGAACCGCAATGCCTGGGGGGTGTCGCTGAGTGAGTCGAAAAGAGGGCTGATCCCGACCCGGGCGCGGCGCCGCCGCAGGGTCCGCACGCTGAGCGTCTCGGCGTCCGGCACGGCGAGGGACAGCAGGCCGATCTGCTGATCCGGCAGCAGCCGCCAGGCCGAGGACACTTGGGCCTCGCGCAACGCCGCCTCGATCCCGGGCAACGGTTCCTCCCCTGCTCCTCCGGGAGCCGTGGCCACCACCACCGCATACGGTCCCTCCTGGGGCAGCCCGAGATGGCGAGCCGCGTCGTCGAGGCCAGCACGGTCCGCGATGTCACCCCTGCACAGGGCCTCGACCACTGCTGAACGTCTCGCCTCCCGCTGCCGACTCAACTCGGCGGAGGTCTCCCGGTATGCGGTGGCGAGCACCTCCGCGTATCGGCCGAACAACACCCAGATCTCCGAGGACCCGGCTGCGAGCTGCGCCTGATCGATCTCGGGGTACTGCCGGGCCTCATCGACGATCTGCGCCCAGAGGGAGTCGAACGCGGTCCGGTAGGCGTGCAGCGTTTCCGCCAACGGGACGCCTTGCTCGGCACGGATCCGCCCGGTCTCGCGTGCCGGGTGTACGTCGGGCTCGCCGCCCTCGGCCAAATACGCCAGGACGACGCGCGCATTGCTTTCTAGGGAAAATCGAAGCGATTCCCCGGGAACAACCGAATCATCGGCGTAGGAATCAACCTCGGCACGAATGCGCACCGCCAACACCTCACTGATTTCGTGAAGGCGCTCCTGCAGCACCGAAGCGACAGCGGAGAGGTCCATCTCCGCAGCTTATGGCGGTGTCCTTGTTTCTGGGAACAAGTAGTCCACAGCGATGCTGTATGTGCTGCCATAGACCCTCCTCATCACGGGCGGCAACATGCCGCCAAGCATCGCTGGGACGCGCGGTGCACGTAGTCGCAAGAGGAGACAGGCATGCCCAATCTCGCGGAGTTCCTGGTGGCGACGGCCGCCCGACAGCCCGAGCGCCCGGCGCTGCGGCTGGGAACGGCGACCATCAGCTACGCGGAGCTGGACGAGGCGAGCGCCCGAGCCGCCGCACTGCTGCGCGCCGAGGGGGTCAGGCCCGGCGACCGGGTCGCTCTGATGCTGCCCAGCTCACCCGAGTTCGTCATCCTCTACTACGGCGTCCTGCGCGCCGGCGGCATAGTCCTGCCGCTGAACCCGCTGCTCAAGGAGCGGGAGGTCGCCTACCACCTGGGGGACTGCGGTGCCGTGCTGCTCTTCGAGTGGCACGAGGCGCCAGGTCAGGGCGACAAGGGCGCTGCCGCCGCCGGCGTGCGGCACCTGGTCGTCGAGCCCGCCGACTTCGCCGAGCGTCTCGGGCGGCACGAGCCCGATCGACAGGTCGCCGCGGTCGACGGGGACGACATCGCGGTCCTGCTCTACACCTCCGGCACCACAGGCCGCCCCAAGGGCGCCTCGCTGACCCATGCGAACCTGCGCCACAACACCGAGATCATCGTCACCGACCTGGCCAGGATGAGCTCGGACGACGTGGTGGTGGGCTGCCTGCCGCTCTTCCACATCTTCGGCCAGACCTCCACCCTCAACGCCGCGGTGAAGAGTGGCGCTCTGCTCGTGCTCGTCCCCCGGTTCGACGCGGAGACCGTGCTCGACATCCTCGCTCGCGAGAGCGCCACCGTGTTCGAGGGCGTCCCCACCATGTACGCGGCCCTGCTGCAGCACCCGGCTGCCGCGAACGTGGATGTACCCGCCCTGCGTACCTGCATCTCGGGCGGGGCCGCGCTGCCGGTGGAGATCCTGCACGGCTTCGAGCGCCACTTCGACTGCAGGGTGCTGGAGGCCTACGGCCTGTCCGAGACCAGCCCCGCCGTCTCCTCCTGCCGCCCCGACCGCCCGCCCAAGCCCGGTTCGGTGGGGACGCCCGTCCGTGACGTCGAGGTACGGCTGCTGGACGCCGACGGACAGGAAGTGGCCACGGGCGAGGTGGGCGAGCTGGTCGTGCGCGGCCCGAACGTGATGAAGGGCTACTGGAACCGTCCCGAGGAAACGGCGGCGGCCATCTCCGACGGCTGGTTTCGCACCGGTGACATGGCCCGGCGGGACGAGGACGGTGACCTGTACATCGTCGACCGCAAGAAGGACCTGATCATCCGGGGCGGCTACAACGTCTATCCGCGCGAGATCGAAGAGGTCCTGCACGAGCACCCCGCCGTCGCCCTGACCGCCGTCGTGGGCGTGCCGGACGACAAGCTCGGTGAGGAGGTGGCCGCCGCGGTCGTACTGCGCCCCGGTGGGCAGGCCACGCCGGAGGAGCTGCAGGAGTTCGTCAAGGAGCGGGTGGCGGCGTACAAGTACCCGCGCCGCGTGTGGCTGGCCGACTCGCTGCCGACCGGGCCCACCGGCAAGATCCTCAAGCGGGAGATCACCGCACCCAACATCTGAGGACAACGGATGAGGGTCTCCGAGCAGTTGTGGCGGCTCGGAGGCCCTCACGTCTGACGGGCGAACAGCGGTCGGAGCCGGGTGCGGTCGGCGCTATACGATCCCGCCTGTACGCCCGGCGAACTGTGCGCGTCGCCGGGCCATCCACGCGGCGATCTGGGCCCGCGAGGTGAACCCGAGCTTAGCGAGGATCCGCTCGACGTGACCGTCGGCGGTGCGCTTCGCGATCACCAGCCGATGGGCGATCTCCCGGTTGGACAAGCCGGATTCGATCAGGGCGGCGACCTCCAGTTCCCGCTTGGTGAGTGGCTCGGTGGCATCGGCGCGCCGGGCCACGGCCGTACTCCCCTCGGCGCCCAGGGCCAGATCGATCACATCCCGCAGGCGCCACAGAGGAACGGAGGGCTCGCCACCCCCGTAATTCGGCGGATCGGGCCGGTGGACGCAGTGGCGTTCCGCGAACTCCGACAGCTGCGGCCCGAATGCGGCGATCGACGTGCCGAGGGAACACCACACTCGCCGTGCCGCCTCACACAGGGCGGCCGCGCGGTCCGCCTCACCGCGGTCGTAGGCCACCCAGGCCAGCAGGTCGGTGCACAGAGCGAGGCCGATCCATTCGGACGAGAGCTGAACCCGCAGTGCCGCACGGGCCGATCGCTCCGCCTCCTCCAGGTGGCCCAACGTCCACTCGGCCAGGCCCGCAGCCCAGAGGGAGAAGGCGCGGGCGGACCTGTCTGGGTACGTCTCGCACAAAGCCACCGTGCTGCGGCTGATCTCCACGGCCTCGGCTGCCCGGCCGGCGCAGGCGAGCGCGGTGGCGAGCATATAGCGAGCGGCGAGTTCCAACTCACGATCACCGTGGTCGCGGTGTCCGTCGACAGCGGTCCGCAAGCCCTGCACCGCGGTGTCGGCGTCTCCGGTGAAGAGCGCCCACAGCGCCCCCCAGTGGGTGACACGCAGCTTTACGCCGGGGTCGTCCAGTTCCTCGGCAAGGTCTGCAAGTGTGCTGAGCCACCGTCCGGCACTGTGGTGGTCCCCCTGGAGCAACGCGATCCAGATCATCACCCACACGCTCTCGGCCCGCTCCGGCGACGGCGCGGTGACCGCGGCGAGCGCCGCCTCCATCCGCGTCCGGCCGTCGGCGAGGAACCCTCCGGACAGCCAGTGGTAGCGCAGCCGTGCCATCAGGCGCAGAGCGGCTCGTTCCTCCCCCGGAGTCGAGAGGCTCCACTGCACCGCTGCGACATGGTCCGCGTGCTCAAGGCGCATCCGCTCCAGCAGGGCCTCCTGCTGGGGACCGCACCACTGGTCGAGGACCCGCTGGGCCCGGCGCAGCATCACGTCGCGATGTCTGCGCCGCAACTCGTCCGCTTCGCCAGCCTGTTCGGCTTTTTCGGCCGCGATCTCACGGACGGGAGCAAGCAGGCGGTACCGCATGGTGCCGACATCGCGCTCGGCCAGCAGGATCGACTGCCCTACGAGACGCTCGATGGAATCAAAGACGTCGTCGGGGTGCAGTTCGCCAAAAGCACAGATCTCTTCAGCGAGCTCAAGATCGAAGGTTGCGGGAAACACCGACAAACGGCGCAAGAGGATCTGCGCGGTCTGCGGGCAAAGCTGGTAGCTCCAGTCCACCATCGCCCGCAGTGATCCGTGCCGCGACCGGGACTCGGCATCCGGCGCGGTCAACGACGCCAGCCGTCGGCCGAACCGTTCCACCACCTGCTCGACGGTCAGCGCTCGCAGCTTCGCTGCTGCCAGCTCGATAGCCAGCGGTATGCCTTCCAGCAGTCGGCACAGCTCGACCACGGCCTCAGCGTTGTCTTCGGTGACATCGAACTCGGGATCGACGGCACGCGCCCGCTCCACCAGCAAGCTCACCGACCCGTCCGCGATCAGCTGCGCAGCCGGGGTGGCAGTTTCGGGGACGCTCAGTGGCAGCACCGGCCGCAGCACCTCCCCCTCGACACCGAGGGGTTCCCGGCTCGTGGCCACCACGCGCAGCTGTGGAGCCTCGCGCAGCATGACCGGCACCGCCGCCCGCACCCAATCCAGCACGTGCTCGCAGTTATCCAGAACGAGCAGCAGTTTGCGGTTGCTCAAGAAGGACAGCAGCTTCTCACGCGGCTGCGTGGCGGACTGATCGTTGATGCCCAAGGCGCTGACCACCGCGGCCTCCACCTCCGCGCCCCCTGCACCGATGCTCAGATCGGCCAGTCGGACCAGCCACGCGCCGTCGGGGAAGCCGTTGCGAGCTCGATAGGCCAATTCCAGGGCCAGCCGCGTCTTACCCACACCGCCTGCCCCGACGAAGGTCAGCAGCCTGGATTCCGACAGTGTCCGCTGTGCGACGTCGAGATCGCTCCTTCGCGCGATCAAGCGATTCAGAGACGGACCGACCCGGTTCCCTCCTCGTTGAGGGGTTTGGGCGCTAGTCATGCAGAGATCTTAGGCGAGTCCAACCCGAACACCACACCCTCGCGGCTCTGGTCAATTCTCGCGAACACCGGCGATCGCGGCCTTCGGCCCCGCCCCGGCGGCGGCCCGCCGGGCCGCCGTCTCGCCGCCTGACACCGCCGGTGAGCGCGGGTGCGCCGGCGGTGAGCAGATCAGCCCTCTCACATTCGCTTCACGTTCCATCCCCCGTCGATCACGGTGGCGGTGCCGTTGACGAACGAGGCGCCCTCGGAGGCCAGGAAGGTGGCCACAGAGGCCACTTCCCCGGGTGTGCCGAGCCGTCCCTGCCCCTGGATGAACAGCTCCTTCAGCTGCGTTCCGGCCTCGCTCTCTGTGAAAAGGCGCTCGCTCATGGGGGTCTCGATGACGCCGGGACAGATCGCGTTGGCGCGCACTCCAAGGTCGCGCAGCTCAAGCGCCATCACCTCGGTCATGCGCACGACACCGGCCTTGACCGCCGAGTAGGCTCCGATCAGGGGGAGCCCGACGACGCCGGCCAGCGAGGCGATGTTGACGATCGCGCCGCCGCCGTCCGTCAGGGCGGGAAGCGCGTGCTTGTAGACCAGCCATGTACCCCGCAGGTTGACCGAGTACATCCGGTCGAACTCTTCCTCGGTCAGTTCGTGGAGGGGACCGAAGGACTCGACACCGGCGTTGTTGACCAGCACGTCGAGTCCGCCCAGGGCACGCGTGGCCTCGGCGACCGCCGCGGCCACACTGTCGCCGGAGCGGACGTCGCAGGTGACACCGACGGTGTCGTGGCCGATCTCCGCAGCTGCCTTGTCGGCCCCCTCAATGTCGGCGATCACGACGCGGGCGCCAGCGGCGACGAACGCTTCGGCGACCGCCAGGCCGAGGCCCCGGTGCGCGCCCGTCAGCAGCGCCCGCTTGCCCTCCAGAATTCCGGTCATGCTGATTTCCTCTCCAATCTACGTAATGGTGATCGTGTTGTGATGCCCCGCCATCGCACGCCGGATAGTGGTTGGTATCCCTGGCGTGCGTTGAGCGAGCGTCAGAAGCGGTGCGCCGTGGGCATCAAGCCATCGATGCCGCGCGGAGCACAGGCCCGGCCAGACGCCGGGCAAGCAATTGGGACCCGTCGCTCACGGCTCGTGTGCCGTGAGCGACGGGCCTGTTCAGCCGAGGGTGGCCGCGGCCTTTGCCGTCCCGGCCTCGGCCGACAGCAGCGGCACGAGGAAGTCGCGGATGGCGTCCTGGATCTCGACGGCGCGCGGAATCGCACCGGAGAGCACGAACGTGGTGTGGATCAGACCGTCGAGACGCCGGCAGACGGTCGGTACACCGGCTTCCGTCAGCGCTCGCGCGTAGTCCTCCCCCTCGTCGCGCAGCGGATCGATCTCCATGGTGATCACCAGTGCGGGCGGCAGGTTCGACAGGTCCCGCGCCCGTGCTGGAGCAGCCCACGGGGAGGTCGCGTGGGCAGGGTCGCCGAGATACCAGGCCGCCATGCGGGCGCCCAGCTCAGTGGAGATGATCGGGCCGCGCGCGAAGGTCTTGCGGGACTCGGTGTCGGCGGTGAAATCGGCGGGCGGAGTGACGAGGACCTGGGCGGCAAGGCGCGGTCCGCCCTCGTCCCGGGCGCGGAGCGCGGCCACTGCGGCCAGGTTCGCACCGGCGCTCTCGCCACCGACGGCGATCCGCTCCGGGTCGCCGCCGTACTCGGCGATGTTCTCCGCCGCCCAGCGCAGCGCCGCCATCGTGTCGTCGATCGCCGCCGGGAAGGGGTGCTCGGGGGCGAGCCGGTAGTCCGGGGACACGACGAGAGCACCGAGGCGCCGGGCGAGGGACGCGCAGGGCTCGTCGTACGCATCGAGACTGCCCGCGATCCAGCCGCCGCCATGCAGGAAGACGACCACGGGCAGCGGGCCCTCGACCGGAGGCCGGTACAGGCGCACCGTCCGCTCACCACCGTCCGTCGGGTACTGCGTATCGGTGATGCCGACATCCTCGGGAACCGGCAGCTGCAGGTGCTTGAAGCCCTCGATGGCGCCTCGGATCTCCTCCAGGGAGGACTCCTCAAGCGGCTTGGCGCCCATGTTCATCAGGCCGGCGAGGAGGAAGACCGCCGCACCGTCGACTTTGATCGTGTTCGGCAGGGCACGCTCATCCCCGTCGAGCGAGAAGCCGGCGTACTCGGTCGCCTGGACCTCGGCGCAGATGGCGCGATACATCGGCGCGCCGGTGAACAGTGAGATCGGCCTCCGCGGCTTGCCCGGAATGTTGTCGCCCATGTACCAGGTGACCGCCTTGGGGAACAGGGTCGCCTCGGCGACCTCCAGGACCAGCTCGTTGTACCGGTCCTCTGCCGCAGCAGTCACCTCGGCCGTCCGGTGCCCGTGCGCGTCCGTATAGGCGATGAGGTCGGCGATGAAGTCGACACTGTCCTCGATGGCGGTCGGGTTGTTGAAGAGGGCCGCCGCGCTCTGCGGACCGTTGACGTGGAACAGGTTCGGGAAGCCGTGGTTGGCCATTCCGATGTACGCGCGCTGCCCGTCCGCCCAGTGGTCGGTCAGTTTCAGGCCGTCGCGGCCCACCACGCCCATCCGCATCAGGGCGCCCGCGCCCACGTCGAAGCCCGTGGCGAGCACGATCACGTCGAACTCGTACTCCTCGGCCGTGGTGGCGATGCCCTTCTCGGTGATCCGCTCGATCGCGGTCGTCCGGGCGTCGACGAGACGCACGTGCGGCAAGTTGAACGTCTCGAAGTAGTTCGTCTCGAACGTGGCGCGCTTGGCACCGTACGGGTGCCCCTTCGGAGTCAGCAGTTCCGCGGTCTTCGGGTCCTTGACCCGCTCCCGGATCCGGTCCCGGATGTAGTCCGCCGCCGTCTCGTTGGCGGCCGGATTGAAGGTCAGGTCGAAGTAGGTGGACGCGAGCATCCGGAAGCCGCCGCCGTTGTAGTACGTGTCGTACGTCTTGCGGCGTTCCTCGGGGCTGTCCGCCAGCGCGGAGCGCGTGGCGCGCGGGAACGCGGCGCCTGCCAGGCTGTTGCGCGACTCCTCCCGCAGCCTCGGGTAGTCGACGACGACCTGCTCGAACTCCTCATCGGTGAGCGGACGGTTCCCGAGGGGACAGGCGAAGTTCGCGGTCCGCTGGAACACGGTCAGTTCGGCGACCTGCGGGGCGATCGTCTGGATGACCTGGATACCGGTCGAGCCGGTGCCGATCACGGCGACACGCTTGCCCGCCAGATCGACGCCGTCGGCCGGCCACCGGCTGGTGTGGACGACCGTGCCTCGGAACGTCTCCTGGCCCGGGAAGTCGTTCGGCTTGTTCACCGAGAAGGCGCCGGCCGCGTTGATGAAGAACCGTGCGATGGTGACGCCGCCGTCGTCCGTGCCGACAACCCAGCGCTGAGCGGCTTCGTCCCAGACCGCAGACGTGACGCGCGTGCTGAACCGGTAGCTGCGGCGCAGGTCGAACCGGTCGGCCACATGCTCCAGGTAGGCCAGGATCTCCGGCTGCGCGGCGTACCGCTCTTTCCAGCGCCACTCACGCTGCAGGTCCTCGTCGAAGGAGAAGGAGTAGAAGATGCTCTCGAAGTCGCAGCGCGCGCCGGGGTACCGGTTCCAGTGCCAGACGCCGCCCGGTCCCGAGGCCGCCTCGAAGGACTGAACCGACAGGCCCTGCTGGTTGTGGAGGCGGTGGGTGGCGTAGAGGCCGGAGAAGCCGGCACCCACGACGACTGCGTCGACATGTGTTTCGGTCATGTACCGACTCTGGGTTCGGCACGTTGCGAGGGCTACGGGTAGGGATACCTGATGGCATACCTGATCCCCTACCTGTCTTCTGCCGGGTCGGTCGGCTTCGGCGACTCGGTTCAGATGCGAAACCGCTGGTGAATGGGGTGAGCAGCCGGATTCGCGAGACTTCGGCGATCTTTTGCAACTGATTGCATAACGTCCTCCGGGGTCATACAACTGCTCGCATGTCGCAGCACGACTCAGGAGCAGGAGCCCGGCCGATGTCCCGCTGCCCTCACCTGCCGACCCTGCCGAACCGTGTCCTGATGGGCTCAGTGCACCTGAGCCTGGAAGAGGCCGAGCGGGGCTTCGAACGGATGGCCGCCTTCTACGCCGAGCGCGCCCGCGGCGGCGCCGGACTCATCGTCACGGGCGGGATCGCACCTGATGAACGGGGTCGCCCCTTCCCGGATGGTGCCAAAATGACCACAGAGGCTGAGGCGGAGCAGCACGCGCTCGTCACCGAGACGGTGCACCGCGAGGGTGGCCGGATCGCGATGCAGATCCTGCACACCGGCCGATATGCCCATCACCCCGACCTGTTCGCCCCAGCGCCCGCCAGGCGCCGATCAACAATTACGTGCCGCAGGCGCTCACCGATGATGAGATCGAGGAGACAATCGAGGCGTTCGTCCTGGCGGCTGCGCTCGCCGGGGCAGTCGGCTATGACGGCGTCGAGATCATGGGGTCCGAGGGCTACTTGATCAACGAGTTCATCGCCCCGGCGCCCAACCACCGCACCGACCGTTGGGGCGGCAGCTACGAGAACCGGGTTCGCTTCCCCCTCGAGATCGTCCGCCGCGTACGCGAACGTGTCAGCCCTGACTTCATCCTCATCTATCGCCTGTCCATGCTCGATCTCGTCCCCGACGGCAGCACCCTGCCAAGGCGGTCGAGGCGGCCGGCGCCACGATCATCAATACCGGGATCGGCTGGAACGAGGCACGCGTCCCCACCATCGCGACCTCAGTACCCCGCGGCGCGTACTCGTGTATCACCGAGCGCCTGAAGGGATCCGTTTTTGTCCCCCTGGTGCCCAGCAACCGCATCAACACCCGGAGATCGCGGAGGAGTTGCCGGCGGAAGGCCGAGCGGACATGGTCTCGATGGCCCGTCGGTTCCTCGCCGACCCCCACTTCGTCGCCAAGGCACGCGCCAGACGCCCAGCCACGATCAACACCTGCATCGGCTGCAACCACGCCTGCCTGGACCACAACTTCAGCGGAAAGATCACCTCCTCTCTGGTCAACCCGCGTGCTTGCCGCGAGACAGAGCTGGTGCTGTCCCCTACGCGCCGCCGCAAGCCTGGCCGTGGTCGCGGCAGGTCCGGCCGGGCTGGCGGTGTCGGTGACGGCCGCCCAACGCGGCCACGACGTCACGTTGTTCGACGCCGACGACAAGATCGGCGGCCAGCTCAACATCGTCCGGCGGATCCCGGCCAAGCGGCCGTCTGGCCCTGACCGACCGCTATTACCTGGAGTGGATGAACTACCAGTCCCGACACGGCGCCGAGCCCACCCCCGAACAACTCTCCACCCACCTCGCCGCCCAGGGACTCCTCAGACGCGGCGGCAATCCCATCAGCCCCTCAAACCTGCGCCGACACTTCCTCTTCGACCGGGCGGCGGTCGCCGCGGCCGTCTCGTTTGGACCGTGGCGAAGGGGAGCACCGTTGATGACCAACCCGCGACGTGGCCTTCGTGCCCACCCCCAAGGTGAGCCGATGCCTGCCTCCGCAACGCAGTGAGCTCTTTCCAACCTCCCGTGTCAGTTGGGAAGTTGGGATGACAGACAGATGAAGCCCCTGGTAGATGGGTTTCCGACCAAGAGAACCGTGTCCACCAGAGGCTTCGTATGCTTGTCTACCCGTCCGGCGTCGACGTGTCCAGCTCTGCCCTGCGCTTCCTCGCCGCTCGCCTGAGGGAGCACCGCCGCTCTCTCGGAACCCGGTGGCGGCGCCTGAACGCCGACCGACAGGCCCTGCTCACCCTCGCCCACCTGCGTAACGGCCAGCCCTACGCCCAGCTCGCGGCCGGATTCGGGGACGGCACCACCACCGCTTACCGATACATCACCGAGGCCGTCAACCTCCTGGCCGCCCTCGCCCCCACTCTCACCGAAGCCGCACGAGCGGCGTCGGCGAAGGCGTACGTGATCCTGGACGGGACGCTCCTGCCCATCGACCGGATCGCCGCCGACCGCCCGTTCTACTCAAGAAGCACGGCATGAACGTGCAGGTCATAGCCGATCCGAAGGGGCGTCTGATGTGGGCTTCACCAGCATTGGCCGGCGCCGTCCACGACGTCCGGGCCGCACGCGAGCACGGCATCATCGAGGCACTCGCCGAGGCCGACATCACCTGCTGGGCGGACAAGGGCTACAAGGGTGCAGGCGGCACAGTCCGTCTCCCTTACCGCGGCCGATGGGACAGCCTCTCCACCGGCCAGCAGGCCGTCAACCGGTCCCACGCAAAGATCCGCGCACTGGTCGAGCAGGCCATCGCCACCCTCAAGTCCTGGCGCCTCCTCCGCAAACTCCGGTGTTCGACGACCCGGATCACGAGCCTCGTCCAAGCCGTCCTGGTCCTCCAGCTCGTCGCCACGGGCTGAGATCAACCCGCAGCATTCACCAGGTCCGTCAACTCGGCCTCGGTCATCCCAGCCCGCACACGAACGTCAAAGGTGTAACCCTCATCGCAGAACACCAGGTCAAGGCTCATGGGTGCCAGCCTGCGGAAGACGATCGCCAACCAGATCGCGTCTTCCTCCCAGACGTCCATGTACAGGCAGGTACCGTCCTCGTGCAGATACGCCTCACCCGGGCCGTTCTCCGTCTCAATCTCCCATGTGAGGCTGCGCACTTCGCCGCGGTACATCGAGTCGATCGCGACCTCAGACCACCGGGCACGGATCGCGTCCGTCAGCGCATCCCGATCGATGCGCCATCCGCCCGCATCACCTTCGACCACCGCCAAGAACGTCATAGCCAGGGTCTACCAGACGTCCGTGACACATCGCCGATCAGCTGTCGCTTGAAGTTGGAATGGGCTCAGTGGCTTTGTCACCTGTCACAGCAGGTCCCGCCGGAATTCAGCGGTGGGTGAGCAGCCGTCTTCAACCGTCCACGAGCACCGATCTGGGGACACACATGCTGCTTAAAAGCAAATTGAGTAAGCCGAGCCAAACGCATACTTGCATTCCCCCAGGTCATCCATATTCCCCTCCCATAGGTGACGATCAAGCCAAGTAAGTCAAGACTTACTTTTGAATAATTTCGACCGCATAGTAGTGGCTCGAACCGAGAGGAGCCCTCTGTTGTCGCAGGTCAACCACCCCGCTGTGCGTCAGGTCGAATTGGAACGAGCTCATGTGTCCGCCTTGTACGAACTGCTCGCCGAGCGGCTCTCCGAGGTGCGGGCGCACCGGGCGGATGTACTCACGGCTCCGGCCGAGAGCGCCGGTGAGGTATATGAGCGAGAGGTCGCCGCTGAACGTCTGGCCAAGGAGATCGGTCGGCTTGAGGGCGCCGAGAATGGGCTGGTTTTCGGCCGCATTGACTGGACGGACGGCACCGCTCTGCGCATCGGCCGGATCGGACTGCAGACGGAGGCCGACGACCTGCCCCTGCTCGTGGACTGGCGTGCGACCGCGGCGCGGCCTTTCTACGAGGCGACGCCGGTTCACCCGATGAACCTGCGGCGGCGTCGGCATCTGCGCCTGGAGGATCGCACGGTGGTCGCAGTGAGCGACGAACTGCTGGACGACTCCGCCCCGACTGCCGAAGACGTAGTGGGCGACGGCCCGTTGACCGACGCTCTTTCGGCGCGGCGTACGGGCCGGATGCAAGCGGCCGTCGCGACGCTGCAGGCCGAGCAGGACGAGATCGTTCGCTCCGCGCACCGCGGGGTGACGGTGGTGCAAGGCGGGCCCGGCACGGGGAAGACGGTGGTCGCTCTGCACCGGGCAGCGTATGTCCTGTACGCGTTCCCGCGCGCCGCGGAGCAAGGTGTCCTGGTGGTCGGGCCGAACGCTCGGTTTCTCGACTACATCTCCCAGGTCCTGCCCTCGCTCGGCGAGAACGACGTCGTCCTGGCGACCTGCCAGGAACTGGCCGGAGTGTTCCCGGACGCTGTGGAGCCGTTCGATGCGGCGCGCATCAAGGGCAGCTCCGTCCTCGCCGACGCTCTTGCCTCCCTGCTGCGCGTCCACCAGGCTCCGGACGGCGACTTCGCTGTGCAGGTCGGAGAGGATGTGGTTCACCTCTCGGGCGAGAGAGTCGCCGTGGCACGCGACGTCGCCGTGACGACCGGGCTGGGGCACAACCCCGCGCGCCAGGTCTTCAAGGAGCTCCTGGTCGACGCCGTCACCGATGCGCTGGCACGCAACATGGGCGACCTCCTGGAGCAGATCGACACCGAGGTCGCCCAGCTGACGGGCAGGAACCTCGACCGGTTCACAGCGGCCGACCTGCGCCACGGCCACGACGACGCGGCCGCCCCGGGACCGGCCGACGAGTTCGACGCGGACGCCGTCCGGGCCGATCTCCTCGACGACGCCCACGTCGACCGGGCAGTGGAGGCGCTGTGGGCGCGGCTGGTACCCGCCGACCTCGTGAGGGCTCTCCTGACCGACCCCGCCTGTCTCGCCGAGCATCTGCCCCAGCTGACCGCGGACGAGCGGTCGGGTCTGCTGCGCAGTCCGGACGACCCGTGGACGGATGCCGATGTGCCGCTGCTGGACGAGGCGGCGAGCCTGATCGACGGCCCGCCGGAGCGGACGTATGGGCACGTCGTCGTCGACGAGGCACAGGAAATCACCGCCATGCAGTGGCGGATGATCGTCCGCCGCTGCCCAGCACGGGCGATGACGCTGGTGGGCGACTTCGCCCAGGCCGGCCCGGTCGCGACAGCACGCGACTGGAAGAAGGCATTGAGTCCGCATGTCGGCCCGCGGTTCAACCTCCACAACCTGACCGTCAGTTACCGCACCACCCAGGAAGTCCTGGACAGTGTGCGCGACCTGCTCGCGCGGATCGCTCCGGACCAGACGCCGACACGGTCGCTGCGACGTGGTGAGGCTCCTCGCACCCTGACCGCACCTTTGGACGGGCTGGTCGCCACCCTCGCCCAGGAGATTCGTGCCCAGCACACCGCCCACCCGGGAGAGCTGGTCGGGGTGATCTGCGCGGACACGAGGGTGGACGAACTGACGGCCGCGGGCATCGCGCAGCTCGCACGCGTCGTGCCGGCGTCCCAAGCGCGCGGTCTGGAGTTCGACGGGGTCATCGTCATGAGCCCCGCGGAGATCATCACAGCCCGCCCCTGCGGGGAAAGGGACCTGTACGTAGCCCTGACCCGGGCCACCAAGAGGCTCTGCACGATCACCGCCCAGCCCGCCTGACGTATCACCGTCCGCTTCCTATCGCGCATGCGCCACAGACATGCGCAGGCACCGCAAATATCAAGACAGAGAAGGTGGCATGGCAAAGGACTACGACGCCCCACGCAATGACGGCGTCATCGACAACCTCGAGGAGCTCAACGCCCGGAGCACACCCACATCCGCTCCCGCCATTGACATCGACGAGTTCGAGGCCGCCGAGGGCCTCGAACTGCCCGGCGCCGACCTCTCCAGCGAGCAACTGGCCATCCCGGTACTTCCGCCGCTGGCCGACGAATTCGTCTGTACGGCCTGCTTCCTCGTGTACCACCGTAGCCAACTCGCCGGCGGAAACAGCACTCTCCGCATCTGCCGTGACTGCGACCACACCTGACATCACGCCGACTACGACAACGCCCCACGACCCGTCCCGGCATCCCCATGTGCTCCTGCCGGCACCGGCCGTGATCCCTTCGCAGTGGGCCACGGCGTAGGTGAGGACGAGCGGCGCGCTCCGGTAAGAGACCTCTCTCGAGCCGGAGCGCGCCTCCCACTGTCCGCCCCATTGCTGTGAACAAGCCGGCAGCAAGAGCCCCAAGCATCGCGGTGACCGCCAAGGGCGTGACCACCGGCGCCCATGACGGGGTGATCTGGTCGCGTCCGCTGCCGGCGGGATGGGCGGCGACGGCGATCAGTTCGGTGCGGATGGTGGCGCCGCGGGCCTTCGCGTGGCGGGCCGAGGCCAGCGCACCCAGTACTCGGGTGAGTGTGTGGGCGGTGACCGCGAGCAAGACCTGCTCAACGACGGCGTGGCCGCGGTGGTCGGACCCGGCGCGGAGGAGTGGGAACGGGCTGTCGATGAACAGCGCGTGATACCGGTAGGTGGCGAACAGCTCGCCCTGGCCCTGCGCGGCGGCCTTGCGTTTGAGCCGCTTCGCCCGCCGCACGCTCATTCTGCCTTCGGTGCGGTGTGCGGCCTTGGAGTCGAACATTGCAATGAGTCGACATCGATATACGCCAGCTCGGCCAGCACCCAGCGATGCACGGCGACGAGCTGGCGCACGTTGCCGTGAACCAACGCCCGGAGAACGGCCAGGCGGTCGCTCACACCTCCGATGGATGCGCAGCTATCCCCAACTGCTGCATCATGCTGCTTGATCGCGGATGTGCTGTATCAGGTTGCTGCTTGCCTCTCAGGGTCAGGTGGTCAGGGACGGCATGACCACCGAGTCCAGATAGTGAAGCAGGAACGCCCGGTCCGGTGGCCGGTTGGCCACCAGTGGCCGGGCCACCAAGGCACCGATCAAGACGTAGGGCACGTACTGCAGTGCCGGGCAGTCCGCTCGTACCTCACCCCGGGCCACCGCTCGCCGGAGGATCGCCGCGATGCCGGCAGGGTCGGGGTCGACGATCAGGTTCTGCAGGGCCCGCAAGAGGTCGGGGTGGGTGTGGACGGCGTGGATCAGGCCGCGGACCAGGGCGGCTTCTCTGTGGAGTTGCTCGTCGTCGAGCTGTTCGATCACCGCGCGCAGATCGCCTTGGAGGGAACCTGTGTCGATGTCGCCGACGACCTTGCCCTTACTCCGGCGCAGTGCCTCGGCGACCAGTTCCGGCTTGCCCGACCACTGGCGGTAGAGCGTGGCCTTGCTGCAATGGGTGCGGATCGCCACCGCGTCCATGGTCAGGGCCTCGTAACCGACCTCGCGGAGGACGTCGAGGACGGTGGCGTAGAGCTCCTCCTCGCGTTCCGGGGTCATACGGCTGCGGCGCGTGCGTGGCGTGGTGGCCTGGTCCGTCGCTGTCATCCGCGGCACCTCGTTCGAGCTTCGAGCGAAACGGTTTCGCACGTGTTTACGGTAACCTAGGCTACGGTGAATACGAAACCGTTTCGGTCGCACAATAGCGGCACGGGTCCCGAGCCGTGGGCCATCTCGGGATGAGGGGAGAGCCAGCCATGGCAGCCATCGCGTCGCCGGTCCCGGCCGAACCCGGCCCCGCCAAACCGGGCCGCCCCCGCGACACCACCGCCGATGACCGCATCCTCCGCGCCGTCGTCGACGAACTCTCCGACCATGGTGTCGCCGGCTTCCGGATCAACAACGTCGCCGCCCGCGCCAAGGTCGCCAAGCGCACCCTCTACAGCCGTTGGACCGAGCGGGACGAGCTCATCATCGCGGGGCTCAACACCCTCGCCCTCGACCTCGTCCCGCCCCGCACCGGCAGTCTCGTAGGCGACCTCAACGCCCTCTACGACGACATCGCCGACGCCCTCGACAGCCCACGCTGGCTCATCGCCGCCCGCTGCTCCTTCGAGCTGCCCGACCATCCCGAGCTGTACGCGAGATTCCAGCGCGACTGCATCGACAAGCCCCTCGCGGTCGTCGAGGACGTCCTCCGGGACGCACAACTCCGCGGTGAACTGCGCGCCGGCATCGACTGCTCCGTCGCCGCCGAGACCTTCACCGGTTCCATCGCGGGGTACAGCTCGCACATTGCCCGGCTCCGCGGGGTCAGTGCGTACGGTGTCCGCGAGCAGTTCCTCGACATGTTCCTGCACGGGCTGCGCGCCGACGACCCCCGCGAATGAGCCTCCGAGCCGCCCCGTAGGGCCGAACTTGACACCCCACACCGACAGCCACGCGCCGGACGTGTCACGCCACTCCTCCATCAGGTCGAGCTGGGGAGGTGTTCCGTGAGGAGCCCTGCTTCGTCCACCAAGGGCCTCCGACTTGCCCGTCGACAGGGCAGGTCCGCTTCGACTCTGCGACGGAGCCAGGCCGGCCGCCGTACGGGGACGCGGCCCTGGGCGGACTTCAGCGGGCGAGCAGTCCGTGGAGAACCACCCTTTCCACAGCCGCGACGAGTTCCGTCACATGGGAGGCGTCGGTGCGGAGTCGGTCCGCGCGCCAGGAGAGGCCTAGAACGCCGTTCATGGCAGCCCACAGCGCGGTGGCGGTGGTGACGGGGTCGAGGTCGGCGGCGAGGGAGCCGTCGGCCACCCCGTCGGCCAGGGCGGCGGCGAGTTTGGCGTTCTGCTCGTCGACGAGCGCGGCGACCCGTTCCAGGGCCGCGGGTTCGTCCGGCGGCTCGGCCAGCAGGCGGAACTGGTGCGGGCGCTCGGCGGCGAAGCGGACGTACGCGGCGGAGGCGGCCCTGATGCGTTCCACCGGGGTGCCCGGGGCAGCGTAGGCGTCGTCCATGTAGGTCCGGTTGTCCTCGAGTGCCCGCTCGGCAACCGCGATGAGAACGGCCGCGCGGCCGCCCACGCGGTTGTACACCGTCTGCACGGCGACATCCGCGCGTTCGGCGATGCCTTCCAAGGTGACCGCGTCGGGGCCTCCGGCGGCCAGCAGCTCCTCGGCGGCGTCGACGATGGCCGCACGGGTTGCGGCGGCCCGACGTGTCGTGCGTGTGACCTTGGTTGTCATGGTCTTCGCTACTTTACGAGGTGCTCGAGCGGCCGGACCCCCTGGGCGGCCTTCTTCAGCCTGGAATTCAGCGGGAACCGGCCTGGTGGCGCTCATGCACCGCCGGGTCGTGCCAGCCTGACGCCGAGGCGAGGCCGAGGGCGCGCTGGACCGTCTGGGGGCGGAGGCCGACACGCTCGACTACCGGCCGGAACAGACCGGGCGCGTTCGCGGTCAGGGCGAGGGACCTGGGGACGACGACGCGGTCCGCACGGCGCTCGATGCCGCGGACGATGCCGGCGATGACCTTCTCCAGCGGCACCATCTTCCAAATCCCCTTGGAGTTGCCGCCCCAGAGGGCGTGCCCGGCCGGGTCCGCGGTCACGTCGTCCATCATCGGAGTGCGGAAGAACGTGGGGTGGGCGCTGCCGACACCGACACCCAGGTGACGAACCTCCAGGCGAAGGCTGTCGCACATCGCCCACACGCCGGCCTTGCTCGCGGTGTAGGAGACCTGGAGCGGCGAGTGCACGAAGGCGGCCATGGAGGAGATCGCGAGGAGATAGCCGCGTTGGGCCTCGACGTGGGGCAGAGCCGCCCGGAAGGTGCGCCAGACGCCGTTGAGGTTGATGTCGATCACCCGCTCGTAGGCGGCAGGGTCAATCGTCGCCAGGGGGGCCATGGTGTCGATGCCCGCGCCGGCGACGGCGACATCGAGGCGCCCGAAGTGCGCGGCGGCCTCGTCCATGGCCGTCTGCAGTCCGGCGAGAGCACGGACGTCCACGCCCCAGCCCCGGGCGACTGTGTCGCCGCCCAGTTTCTCCGCCTGGGCCTGCGCCGCCTCGGCGTCGAGGTCGAGCAGTGCGAGGTTGGCACCCCGCTCGCGCAGGGCGTTGGCCAGGGCGATGCCGAGGCCGCCGGTGGAGCCGGTGAGGGCTACGGTGCGCCCCGCCAGGTCGTAACGGGTCATGACGGTCTACCTCGGTGAGTTGGTCTGCGGGGACTTGCCTGCGGGGTCGGCGGATTCCTCGAGTCGGCGCAGGAGTCGGCGCAGTTCGGGGTGGCGTTCGGCGATGAGATCGGTGACGGGGTTGAGGACGCCGCGCAGGGCCGAAAACGGTACCCATCTGCGGGGGACCATGACACGGGCCGAGCGGTTCTCGATGCCGCGGACGACGGCGTCCGCGACGCGCGTGGGGTCGATGGCCTTGCCGAGCAGGGACGGGAAGGCGATCTCGCGCATGCGGGTGGTGATGTCGCTGCTTCCGAAGGCTGCCTTAGCGATGGGCGTGTGGACCCAGCCGGGGTAGAGCACCCCGGCGCTGGCGCCGTGGATGCCGAGTTCGGCGCGCAGGGCGCGGCCGAACTGCTCGACGCCGGCCTTCGACATGGCGTAGGGGGCGTTGGTCATGCCGTTGAAGTAGGCGTACACCGAAGCGGTGACCAGGACGTGCCCGCGCGCCGCGACAACGTGCGGCAGTGCGGCGCGAGCGGTGCGCCAGACGCCCAGCAGGTCCACTTCGACGACGCGCTCGAACACGGCCGGATCGATGGTGGCGATCGTCGCCGGCGGATCGGCCGCGATCCCCGCGTTGGCGAAGACGACATCCAGGCCGCCGAACCGGTCGACCGTACGGTCCACCGCGTCGGCCAGTGCGGCGCTGTCGGTGACATCCACCGACAGCGCCAGTGTCCTGTCGCCCCCGAGGCTGCGGGCGAGGGCCGATGTGGCGTCGATGCCACGGTCGGCGAGGACCACGTTGGCTCCGCGCGAGTGCAGCGTGCGGGCGGTGGCCGCACCGATGCCTCCGGCTGCGCCGGTGATGAAGACGGTCTTCCCCGAGATCGGGTAGGTGGGCATCTCGTACCTCTTTCAGGGTGTCGTGGGTCCCGGGGCTTCACCGAGTGCGGAGCCGATGGGCACGTGCCGGGCCAGGAAGGCGAGCTGGTCCGTGACAACGCGTTCGAAGGGCTCGCCGAGGTAGATGTCGAAGTGGCCGTCGGAGTAGCGGCGGATCTCACCGCGTGGGGCCCTGCGGGCATGGCGCAGGGTCTGCCGCGCGGGGGCCACGCTGTCGTGCTCGCATACGCAGAACAGCACCGGGCATGCGATCTTCGCGGTCCGGCGGCCCGGCCGGTAGCGGAGGATGTCCAGGGCGAACCGCGCCGCAACCTGGTTGGAGAAGGGCGCGTCGTCGGGCACGAGGGCCAGGTAGCCGGGCTCGGCGTCCGCAGCGGTCATCAACGCGGCTGATCCGGGCGGCCCCGCCGTCGCGACCATGACGGGAGGGCGCCCAAGGCGGGCGCCGACCACGTCACGGACCGCTCGGGCCATCACTTTCACCGAGGTGTCCGGGCGCATCGCCAGGGCAGAGGCGACACCGTCGGTGAACAGGCCCTGGGCGATGACGGCGGCGACGGCCGGGTCCTGGGCGGCTGTCGCCAGGACATGGCCACCGCCGAAAGAGGTGCCCCACAGGACCACACGCCGAGGGTCGGTCTCCGACCGGGAGCGCGCGTACGCCACGGCGGCCCGCCAGTCCTGGAGCTGCCGCCTGATGCTCAGGAGCTGTCGCGGCTGGCCGCCACTGGCCCCGAAGTGCCGGTAGTCGAACACCAGACACGCGTAGCCGACGGCGGCGAAACGCTCGGCATAGGCATCCAGCCGCATCTCGCGGACCCCGCCGAGACCGTGTGCCATGACCACCACGGGACGCCGCCCCCCGCCCTCGGGCAGGTACAGCCAGGCGTGACACTCGTCCGACCCCGAAGGAAACGTCACATTCAATCGGTCGGTCATAGGACCTCCGTAACAACCGCTCACCTTGTTGGGGTCGCGAAAAGTTGGAACTACTTACAACATTAGAAGTTAATCCAACATTGCGGGGCTGTAAAGCAAAGCGACGGCAACGAACCAGAGCGTGGCTACAGAGCCCAGTGGTGACGTGACGGGAGTACTGCACGCGGGCCGCGCCCCTCATGGCAGGTGTGTCGTTGCCCCCTGCGCCTTCAGCGCATCTTGGGCGCGGCTTCCCGTCAAAGGAAACCGTGATCCTCACATCTGGGAGCAGACGAACGCCCGTCTCATGGAGCTGATCGAGCCCGTGGGCAACCTGAGGCCGAGGTGCCGCCGACACCATCTCGCGGACGCACTGCGTGTGCGGTACCCGGAACTCGGCGAGATGGACGCCAAGGTAGGAGTCCCACCCTGCTTACGGCCTCCGTTACGCGGAAGCCGCCCAGGACGTCTTCGACCGGCTTTCCGCATCGACGTCAAGGAGCTCGTCGCATCGCACCACAGCAGGCTCCCGTCGCCCCGGCGGCATCGCCTGGCGCCTCGGCTCCGGACTCAGACCGCTGCCCAGTGGCGGTCGAGGGGCTCGTTCAACATCTGCAGGGCGTGCTCGCGCAGCCGAGCCAGATCCTCCGCCGTGCCCTGAGGAAGAGCCGCCCAGTGGCGATGGGCCGCGCGCAGGGCCGTGCCGACGGCACCGACGACGAGGAAGGGGCGCAGGTCGGTGTCCGGGTCGACACCCTCGCGCTCGGCGAGCTTGCGCGCGAGACGGTCCTCGATCGACAGGGCACGCTGATAGTGGGCGGCCAGCAGCGGCGGGGAATTCTCCAGCAGCCACACGATGCGCGTCCACAGCTCCCCCGTGCCGTCGTCGGCCTGCATCAGCTGCTCTACGACGGCACGGGTCGCGTTCGCGAGCGCGGTGACCGGCGGCTCCTCGGCCGGGCGCGCCTCCAGGGCGGGAACGCCGGCCTCGTCGGCCTCGGTGATCAGGGCCAGGGCGACCTCGTCCTTGGTGGCGAAGTAGCGGAAGAAGGTGCGGGGAGCGACCTCGGCGGCTTCGGCGATCTCGGCGACGGTGGTCTCGTCGTAACCACGTTCCACGAACAGGGTCACGGCGGTCGAGATGATCGCATACCGGGTGCGCAACTTCTTGCGCTCCCGCAGACCGGGCTTCGCCGCAGTCGTCATATCGTCCTGCCTCCGCTCTTTCCGCAGGAAGTCTGCCACAGGCCACAAGGAGAGGCCGGGGCCCGCCGTCCCCACGAGGGCCCCGGCCAGACGGGGAGCGTCAGAAGAAGACCCGCCCGGCGTCGCTCAGGCCGGGCGGTGCGCTCCCCGTGTCTAGGGGCGGGCCGCTGGACCCGCCTGACAGCACGTCAGATGTGCACTGCCGCGCCTTCGACCTTGCGGCCCTGCTTGGTCAGCAGACCGATCGCGGCGCCCACGATGGCGACGATGCCGGCGACGACGAACGCGAGACTCATGCCGTCCATGAAGGCGTGGTGCGTGATGTCCGTGATGACCTCGGCGACGGGCGCCGGGCTCTTAGGGGCGACCGGGGCGACGCCGACGGAGACCGCCTCCTTGGCCTGGTCGAGCTGCTCGCCGCGGAGCGGGGGCAGGTGGGCGTCCGACCAGCGATCGGTGAAGACGTCGTCGACCTTGGCGGTCATCACCGCGCCCAGGACCGCGGTGCCGAGGGTTCCGCCGACCTGCATGGCGGTGGACTGCAGACCGCCGGCCACACCTGCCAGCTCGACCTCGGCGTGGCCGACGATGACCTCGGTGGCGCCGACCATGATCGGGGCCAGGCCGAGGCCCAGCATGCCGAACCACACCAGGGTGTCGTTGGCGCCCGAACCGGTGTCGAGGCCGCCGAGACCGAACAGGGCTCCGGCCGTCACGAGCATGCCGACGACGATCGGCGGCCGTGGGCCGAACCGGTTGATGAGCACACCGGCCAGCGGTGAGCCGACAACCATCAGGCCCGTAAGGGGGAGCATCCGCACGCCGGCGTCGACGGCGCTCATGCCGTGCACGTTCTGCAGGTAGAAGGTCATGTAGAACATGGCGCCGAAGAGGCAGAAGGCCAGCATCAGTATCAGTACGGTGCCCGCAGACAGGGGCAGTGAGCGGAACAGGCGCAGCGGCAGAAGCGGCTCCTTCGTGCGGCTCTCACGCAGCACGAACAGCAGGCCCACGACCAGGGCGGCGCCAAAGAAGGCAAGGGTCTTCGTGTCGCCCCACCCGTAGTCGGGGGCCTTGATCAGGGCCCACACCAACAGGAACAGGGTGCCGGACAGCAGCACGATCCCGGGGACGTCGAAGGACTTGGAGTCCTGGTCGCGCTCGGTGTCCTTCAGGAACAACAGACCCATGACGAGGGCGACGATGCCGACGGGCACGTTGACGTAGAAGCAGGACTCCCAGTTGATGTGCTCGACGAGCAGACCGCCGACGATCGGGCCGGCCGCGGTGGACGCGGCGACCACCGCGCCCCAGATGCCGATCGCGGAGTTCAGCTTCTCGGGCGGGAACGTGGAGCGGATGATGCCGAGCGCGGTCGGCTGGAGCATCGCGCCGAACAAGCCCTGCAGCACGCGCAGGCCGATCATGACCTTGATGTCACTGGTCAGGCCGATGCCGACGGAGGAGGCGACAAAGCCGACCGCGCCGATCAGGAAGACCCTCGTGTGGCCGAAGCGGTCGCCGATCTTGCCGACGGTGATCAGGCTGACCGCGAGGGCCAGCAGGTAGGCGTTGGTCACCCACTGGATGTCGGACAGTGAGGCGTCCAGGTCCTTCTGGATGGCCGGGCTGGCGATGGCGACGATCGTCCCGTCCAGCGCGACGAGCATCACGCCGAGCGCGACGGCCAGCAGCGACAGCCACGGATGGCCGCGCAGTCGGCGAATGCCCGGGGCGGCTGGGGCCGGCTTCTGGACGGAAGCCTCGGCAAGGGTCGGCTTGCTCACGGTGAGGGGTCTCCTGAACTCGCGGTTCGATCGGATGAGCTCAGGTTATGACACTGAGTGCCATGTGACAGTTGACTGCCACCTTAATTCGGAGTGACATATGGCACGTGATGCCGTCATGACAGGAGGCTCGGCGGCTGCCCAGCGAGGTCGGCGAGCAGCTCCGCGGCCCGGAAGCGGCAGGTGCGCAGCGGCACACCCAGCTCCCATGCGTCTGCCTCATCGATGGCGCCGACGCACAGGACTGCGGCAGTCCCGTCATCGATGCGGGCCCTCGTGGAGCGTGGACGGCGCAGACGTCCGCCGCGAAGCTCTCGGGCCGTGGCCCCGACGTACGCGAGGGGCAGAGGCAGGGTCGACACCAGCAGCGGGAAGTCGAACTTGGCGTCGTGGGTGAGGACAAGCCTGATGGGCGGCTCTTGGTGCCGTTTTCCAGGGCCTTCGACGGCGGGCGCGGGGCCGGGTCTCCCGCTGCGGCCAACCCGTTGGCCGCTCCACGATCGTCTCGATCAACGACCACCGAGCATGCGGGAGCACCTGACACTTGCGGCACGACACTGCAGGCCAAGCACGGCAACGCGCTTGGCATCGTCGACCAGTCGGCCGCGGTCGGGGCCCTGCCGCTGGCCGTCGCCCACCATGGACTGCCAGGTCGCCTATCTGCAAAAGATCGGCGCCGGTCCACCCACCTCTGGAACAGCATGACGCCGTAGAAGTTCGCCACGCCCACCAGGCCATCACGGCAAGGCCAGTTGGTATTCCCCGAAAGCGCTGCGGATGCCGACCACGAGCCCGTGCGGCCGGGGATCGTACGCATGGCGGGCCGTACGGGCGGCGGGCTGCCGTCGGCTTGGACCTTCAGCGACGGGTGGCGCAACCTCCGTCCCCGCCCGTCGAAGGTGCGTGTCCTGGACGAGCTCGACGGGAGCACCCTTGCCCAGGGTGCGGCAGGCAACTACCAGCACCCCGGGCACGGGTCGGGCCGTCCGGTCGCCTGGTGCCCAGTCCTACGACGGAGGCCGCGCTTAACTCACCCGGCAGCGGCAGGCTGCGGGGCTGGGGCGGTGGCCGGCGGGTGCGTGAGGTCGTAGGCGCTCTCCGCGTGCAGGTGGACGTCGACGCCCTCGCGCTCCGCCTCGGGGTGGACCCGCAGGCCCATCGTCTTGTCGAGCGCCTTGGCGATGAGCCAGGTGATGGCGAAGGAGTAGGCGAGTACGGCGAAGGCGCCCACGGCCTGCTTGCCGAGGAGGGAGAGACCGCCGCCGTACAGGAGGCCGTCGACGCCGTTGGGGGCGTCCGACGTGGCGAGGACGCCGACCAGGAGGGTGCCGGTGACGCCTCCGACGAGGTGGATGCCGACGACGTCGAGGGAGTCGTCGTAGCCGAACTTGTACTTGAGGCCGACGGCGAGGGCGCACACTCCGCCGCCGATGGCACCGAGGACGAGCGCGCCGACCGGGGAGACCGCGCCGCAGGACGGGGTGATGGCGACGAGTCCGGCGATCGCGCCGGACGCGGCGCCGAGGCTGGTGGGGTGGCCGTCGCGGAGCTTCTCGACGAGGAGCCAGCCGAGCATCGCCGAGCAGGTGGCGGTGAAGGTGTTCAGCACGACGACCGAGGCGGCGTTCGAGGACGTCAGGGCGGAGCCGCCATTGAAGCCGAACCAGCCGAACCAGAGCAGGCCCGCGCCGAGCATCACCAGAGGGAGGTTGTGGGGCCGTTCCTGGGCGCCCTCCTTGCCCCAGCCGATGCGCTTGCCGAGGACAAGGATCACGGCGAGGGCGGCGGCGCCGGAGTTGATGTGGACGGCCGTGCCGCCGGCGAAGTCGATGGCGCCGAGCTTGTTGACGATCCAGCCGCCGGTCACGTTCTTGCCGTCGAAGGCGAACACCCAGTGGGCGACCGGCAGATAGACGAGGGTGACCCAGACACCAGTGAAGGCCATCCAGGCGCCGAACTTGATGCGGTCCGAGATGGCGCCGCAGATCAGGGCGGCGGTGAGAGCCGCGAACAGGGCCTGGAAGGCGACGAAGACGGAGAGCGGGATGACGGCCTTCGGGTCGTCCTTCATGACGCCGCCGAGGCCGATGTACTCGGTGACGTCCCCGAGGATCCCGGCGCCGCCGATCGAGTCGCCGAAGGAGGCCGAGTAGCCGTAGACGACCCAGATGCAGCCGACGAGGGCCACGGCCCCGAAGGTCATCATGATCATGTTGAGGACGCTCTTGGCGGCGACCATGCCGCCGTAGAAGAGCGCGAGGCCGGGCACCATGAGACAGACCAGGGCCGTGCTCGCGAGCATCCAAGCGGTACTTCCGGTGTCCATGCGCACACTCCGCGGAGAGGTCCAGCTACAGGAGACTTCGTTTCACCGCAGTAGACCGAAGGTGAGTTACAGGACACGCTCCTGGCCGATTAAAGCCGGGTTTCAGTGCTGTGGGCTGTCCCCGAAGGCCGTCGCCGTCAGGAAGCGGATCGGCAACTCCACCAGCCGCTCCGGGCCGTGCGGGGCCTCGCCGTCGAACTGGAGGGCGTCGCCGGGGCGCAGCGTGTACCGGGATTTGCCGTGCCCGTAGACCATCTCGCCCTCCAGCATGTAGAGGAGCTCGGTGCCGGCGTGCTGGAAGAGCGGGAAGACCTCGCTCTGTTCGGTCAGCGTGACCAGCAGGGCGTCCATCCGCTTGTGCGCGCCGCGCAGCGAGCCGAGCTGGGCGTACTCGTGGCCGACCTTGGTGCCGCGCCGGACGATCCGGGCGCCGTGCCCGGCGGGGACGAAGACGGCCTCCCGTTCGTCGTCCATGCCGCGGAACAGGGCGGTGACCGGGACATCGAGACCGCGCGCGAGCCGGGAGAGGGTGGTGAGGCTGCACGCGGTCTGGGCGTTCTCGATCTTCGACAGCATGGCCTTGGAGATGCCGACCCGCTGCGCCATCTCCCCGACCGACAGCCCCGCCGCCTGCCGGTACTCACGGGCCCGGACCGCGATGATGCGCTCCAGGGCCTTGTCGTCGAGGTCCGCCGTGGGTTCCGGTTGATCGGTCACCGCCGCATCCTACGCGGTGGGCTGCAGGCGGAAGCGGTCGTGGGGCTCGGCACGGCCCGTGGCGAGATCGGCGGCCATCGCGCCGATGAGCGGGGTGAACTTGGCGCCCTGGCCGGAGCACGGGGAGACGATGACCAGCGGGCCGTGCCGGTCGAGGACGAAGTCGTCCTTCGGGGCGGTGGTGTACAGACAGGTCGCCTCCGCGACCGGGTCGGGGCCGAGGCCGGGCAGTCGGTCGCGGACGAAGTCACTCACGCGGGTGCGCGACGACGGGTCGACGACACCGTTGCGGGTACTGGCGGTGGTGGGGGTGCCCCGGTCGTGCTCGGCGATCTTCATGGCGGGCAGCGGGCCGCCGTCGCCGCCGGACGGCAGACCGTACGTCTGCATGGTGTCGTCCTTGAAGACCAGCGTCGGCCACACGACCGAGGGGTCGCGCTGACGGAAGTGGAAGACCTGCTGCTGGGTCACCTTCAACAGCGGCAGCGGGACCGGCAGTCCGAGCTCGGGCAGCCAGGCTCCGGCGGCGATCACCACGGTGTCGGCGGTCAGTTCACGGCCGTCGTCCGTGCGCAGGAGCACCTTATGCCCCACCTCGAAGCCGGTCACCCGCACCCCGATCCACGCGTCCGCACCGTGCTCGATGGCCCTGCGCACACACGCCGCGACCGTCTCGTCGGCGTCGATCACCCCGGCGCCCGGGTGGTGGAGGACCGGTCCGTCGAAGCGGACGTAGGGCCAGCGCTCCGACGCCTCTTCGGCGGAGAGCACTTCGTGCGGCACACCGGCCTTCCCCAACACCTGGCCCAGGCCCTTCGGGTCACGTCCCGCCCCGAAGTCGAGCCCACCGGTCAGGCGCAGCAAAGGAGTCGAGCTGTCGCGCTCCAGCTCACGCCACTCCTCGTACGCCTGCCCGGTCAGGTCCACGTACAGAGCCTCGCCGTACGCCCGTCGGAAGATCCGCGAGCTGCCGTGCGAACTCCCCCGCTTGTGGCCGATGTCGTACGCCTCGATCAGCGTGACCTCGTGGCCGCGGCGGGCCAGTTGCCAGGCGGTGGCCGCACCCATCAGACCGGCACCCACGACTGCGATCACAGGCCCTCCCCGGGGACCCAGTTCGTGCCCGCGAGTGGGACACGGGCCATGGCGGCGGACTCGATCGTCAGCGCCACCAGGTCCTCGGGCTCAAGATTCAGCAGGTGCCCCTTGCCGCAGGCGCGGGCGAGGGTCTGCGCCTCCATGGTCATCACCCGCAGGAAGTTGGCGAGCCGGCGACCGGCGTCGACGGGGTCGAGGCGGGCGGCGAGTTCCTCGTCCTGGGTGGAGATGCCGGCCGGGTCGCGGCCGTCCTGGTAGTCGTCGAAGTAGCCTGCGGCGGAGCCGAGTTCGCGGTACTCGGCGTCGTACTTCGGGTGGTTGTCGCCGAGCGCGATCAGTGCCGCCGTGCCGATGGCGACCGCGTCCGCGCCGAGCGCGAGGGCCTTGGCCATGTCGGCGCCGCCCCGGATGCCGCCGGAGACGATCAGCTGGACCTCGCGGTGCACGCCCAACTCCTGCAAGGCGCGCACGGCTTGGGGCAGCGCGGCGAGGGTGGGGATGCCGACGTGCTCGATGAAGACGTCCTGGGTGGCGGCCGTGCCGCCCTGCATACCGTCGACGACCACGACATCGGCGCCGGCGTGCACGGCCAGCTTGACGTCGTAGTAGGTCCGGGTCGCGCCGACCTTCACATAGATCGGCTTCTCCCAGTCAGTGATCTCACGCAGCTCCAGGATTTTGATGGCGAGGTCGTCGGGGCCCGTCCAGTCGGGGTGGCGGCAGGCGCTGCGCTGGTCGACACCGACAGGCAACGTCCGCATCCCCGCGACCCGTTCGGTGATCTTCTGGCCGAGCAGCATGCCCCCGCCACCGGGCTTGGCGCCCTGGCCGAGGACGACCTCGATGGCGTCGGCCGCCCGCAGGTCGTCCGGGTTCATACCGTAGCGCGACGGCAGATACTGATAGACGAGGTGCTTGGAGTGGCCGCGCTCCTCGGGCGTCATCCCGCCGTCACCGGTGGTCGTGGACGTGCCCACCTCGCTGGCCCCGCGCCCGAGGGCCTCCTTGGCCTGGGCGGACAGGGCGCCGAAGCTCATGCCGGCGATGGTGACGGGGGTGGCGAGCCGCAGGGGGTTCTTGGCGTGCCGGGTGCCGAGCACGACGTCTGTGTCACAGCGCTCGCGGTAACCCTCCAGCGGATAGCGGGACATGGAGGCGCCGAGCAGCAACAGATCATCGAAGTGTGGAAGCTTCCGCTTCGCGCCCCAGCCACGGATGTCGTAGATGCCGGTCTCGGCGGCGCGCTGGATGGCGTGGATGGTGGCGCGGTCGAAGGTCGCCGACTCACGCAGACCGTGGGATGCGGTGTCCATGGTTGTTCGAACTCCCTCAGAACGACTAGTACGACGCCGTGTTGTCGACCTTGAAGTGGTACAGCTCGCGGGCCGAACCGTAACGGCGGAAGTCCGCCGGGTCCTCGTCCCGCTCAGCCGCTTTCAGCAGTTCGGCAAGTTCCGCTAGGTGTTCGGGACGCATCTCCTTCTCGACGCAGTCGGCACCGAGAGACTTGACCGTGCCGCGGATGTAGAGGCGTGCCTCGTACAGGGAGTCCCCGAGCGCGTCTCCCGCGTCCCCGCAGACCACCAGCCGCCCGGCCTGCCCCATGAAGGCGCTCATGTGGCCGACGTCTCCGCCGACGACGATGTCCCCGCCTTTCATGGAGATCCCACAGCGGGCGG
Organism: Streptomyces sp. NPDC002144; assembly: GCF_053593695.1. NCBI lineage: Bacteria > Bacillati > Actinomycetota > Actinomycetes > Kitasatosporales > Streptomycetaceae > Streptomyces > Streptomyces sp. NPDC002144. The sequence continues at coordinate 9,379 of NZ_JBSFDB010000056.1, read as the reverse complement.
ACGCATCCCCGTCGATCACAAGCAGCCCTCCGCGGGCAGTGGCCCCGGCCGACTGGGAGGCGTTGCCGCGCACGCGCACCGTGCCGGACATCATGTTCTCGGCGACCCCGGTACCGGCGTTGCCGTGGATAGTGACTGTGGCGCGCTGGTTCATGCCGGCGCAGTAGTAACCGACGTGCCCTTCGATGTCGACGACCAGGTCCTCCCGGATGCCGCAGCCCACAGCGTGCGCGCCGCGCGGGTTGAGAACGCGCCAGGATGTGGCCTCAGGGGCGTGCAGGGCCTGGTTGAGTTCCCGCACGGACGTGGCGGCCAGGTCGATCAGCGTCGCCATACGTACACCTCTTCCGGCTCGGGTTCGAAGATGCGGGCGTTTTCGATGCCGGGCAGGACGTCCAGCGCCCGGTACTCGGAGGCCATCGCCACCCATGCGCCGGTCTCGGCGACGAGTGCCGGCTTGCAGGCGATGGCGTCGCGGACCACCGCGAAGCTGTCACTCGTGGCGACAAGCAAGGTGTAGAAGCCGTCGAACCGCTCACACAACAGCCGCAATGCCTTTTCCAGTTCAGTGCCCTGCGCCAGCTGATGGGCGACGAAGCGGGCGCCGACCTCGGAGTCGTTGTCGCTGTCGAATTTCACTCCCTGGGCGCGTAGTTCACGTCGGATGGTGGCGTGATTGGCGAAGGAGCCGTTGTGCACGAGACACTGTCCGGGGCCGACGGAGAAGGGGTGGGCGCCCTCGGGTGTCACGGCAGACTCGGTGGCCATGCGGGTGTGGCCCACACCCTGCCAGCCGGTGACCGAGGCGAGCTCGAAGGAGTTCGCCAACTCCCCCGGGCTCCCCGTGCCCTTGAGTACGGCCATGTCGGTGCCGGAGCCGATGACCGTGGCGTGCGGCAGTGTGTCGGCGACCGCGGCGAGCAGCCCCGGGTCCGCGTGCACCACCGTCGTTGCGCCGGCCGCGACGGCCACCGCGCCCGGGAGCACAGCTTCTGCCTCGGCGGGCGTGACACCGAGCAGCGAGACGACTTCACGGTCTGGAGGGGAAAGGCGTGGATCGCCGTAGACCGCGACACCGGCCGAGTCCGGTCCGCGTTCGACCATCTGGACGAGCATCGCGCTCAGCAGCTCACCGAGCCGTGGTTGGAGGGAGCGCTCGCGCAGATGGAGCCCCACGATTCCACACATCTGAAGTCCTTTCAGGGGGAGGTCGCAAGGCGCAGACGGTCAGAAGGCGGTCAGGTAGCGGTCCAGCTCCCAGGGACCGACCGTGGAGTGCCAGTCGAAGAACTCCTCGCGCTTGAGGTCGGCGAAGTACCGGCTCACCCCCGCGCCGGCCGCGTCCAAAGCGCCGCTGATCACGTCGTCCGCCTGGAGCGCATCGACGGCGTGCAGCAGGGTGGGCGGGAGTTCGGGTCCCTTGCCTGCGGCGCCGGGCTCGCCGGGGTCGAGGCCGCGCTCGATGCCGTCGAGGCCTGCGGCGAGGGCCGCGGCAGCAGCGAGGTAGGGGTTGGCGGCACCGTCACCGCCGCGCAACTCGATACGGTTGCCGTCAGGGACGCGGACGAAGTGGGTACGGTCGTTGCCCCCATAACTGGCCAGACGCGGCGACCAGGTGGCACCCGAACGGGTCGACAGCGCGCCGGTGCGCTTGTAGGAGTTGACCGTGGGTGCGATGACCGCCTGAAGTGCCCGTGCGTGCTCGACGATTCCTGCGACGAAGGAGTAGGCAAGCGGCGAAAGCCCCAGACCGCGCTCGTCGGTGGCGTCGGGGAAAGCGGGCTCGTCGCCACGCCAGAGCGACATATGCAGGTGCATGCCCGTACCGGTGCGGTCGGTGAACGGCTTCGGCATGAACGTGGCCGTCATACCGCGCAGTTCGGCGAGCACCGACACCAGATACCGCGTGGTGATGACCCGGTCGGCGGTGGTGAGGGCATCGGCGTACTGGAAGTTCTGCTCGAACTGGCCATTGCCGTCCTCGTGGTCGTTAGCGTAGTTGCCCCAGCCGAGGGAGTTCATGGCACTGGAGACCGCGGCGAGATGGTCGTACATCCGAGTCAGCCCGCGTGCGTCGTAACAGGGCTGAGCAGCGGTGTCTTTGGCGTCGGCGACCCTGAGCACGCCGTGCTCGTCCCGGTTGACAAGGAAATACTCCACCTCGGCACCCACGAACATCGACAGGCCGTGGGCCGCCGCGCGCTCCAGCAACCTCCGAAGGATGATGCGCGGGGCATACGGCCAGGGCTCGCCCTCCACGTACGGGTCGCAGTGGACCAGGGCGAGGCCCGGCTTAACGAAGGGGACGGGGGTGTACGAGCGGGCGTCCGGTCGGGCGATGACGTCCGGGTCGCTGGGCTGCTGGCCGAGCGCACCGGCCGCGTACCCGGCGAACCCGACGCCCTCGTCACGCAGTTCCTCGACAGCCTGGGCCGGCACCAGCTTGGCGCACGGCTTGCCGGTCAGGTCGACGAAGACGGCTAGAACGAACTCGGTGTTATCGGCATGAACCAGCTCCGCGAGATCGGGATCGGTCCGCACGGGTTCCTCCCTGCCCAGTAGAAGATGTTTCCTGTAGTGAACCGCTGTTGCATATGAGTAGACGCGTTCGGTATTACAGGATGATTTCCGTTTGGCAAGGTCTCCGTTAGCCGACGCGCTCGGACGCAGCGCACGGGCCAAACGAGTACCGGGTGCGGGAGCGGCCTGCTGGTGATGACGTGGCGCAGCAGTTCGGGACTCCAGCCGCTCTCCAGCATCACGGTCACCACTCGGCCCGTGTCGGTCAGCGCCTTGCCGGTCAGCATGAACTCGGGGCGGCTGTTTGCGATGCCGAGCAGCAGGCGGATCCCGGGATGCAGCTCGTCGGCAGGCGGATCCCGGCACACGAAGATCTTCGACTACAGCGCCGGCCATCCTGATCAGGGCATGCGGCACGGTGACGTGGCCGCCCTCGCCCTCGACACGTGGCTCCGTGCCCGGGGCTGTTCAGCCGACCGCAAGCCGCCCCGGACTCAAGCACCATCGGGGAACCGGTCAAGCTCCCCGCAGCCGCATCGGGTACGGCATCACCTATTCCGGCTCGCCTGCCCGGACATCACCCGGGCCTCTGACCTCGCTCGGGCCTTCGCAGATCTGGTGCGTCACCGGCGCGGATACCTGCTGCTGGAGTGGATCCGGCAGGCCGAGCAGGACGCACCGAAGCCCATGAAGGGGTTCGCCGACTTCCTCCGCCAGGACCTCGACGCGGTGACGGCCGGCTTGACCCTGCCCTGGAGCTCTGGAGCCGTCGAAGGGAAGGGCCTTCCCCCAAGGCCGGGTAGTTAGCGTTTTCGCAGGTCACGCAAGTGAGGCTGGGGACCATGCTGTTGCGGCGTAGAGGCCGGGGCCGAGTTTGTGGAGGCCGCCGGTGGCCCATCGATTCAGTTGTCTGTACATGGTTTCCAGGGTGACATCGCCGAAGTGGGCGGCGATCTCACGGGGTTGCCACAGACGCGTGGGGTCTTCCTGGAGCAGGGCCAGGATGCGGTGTCGGCGCCGCGCGGAAGGGCTGGCGTGTCGGTCGTCCCGGGAGGCCGTGCAGCGCGGGTTGATCCACGGGTTCGATGACGGTGACGTCGAGGCGGGTGACGGTGTGGCTTGTGCCGCGCCGGCCGTCGGCGTGGCGCTCGCTGTAGCGGGACATCGGTGACTTGACCTTGCGGGTGCTGACCCGGTGCCTGCGGGGCGGGAGCAGACCGGTCAGGATCCGACGGCCGATCATCCCCAGGAGAGTGTCCCGACCGGTGTCCGCGCTGACGATGCCGTTGGCCTGGATCACCTGGTCGCGGGCGGTGTGGAGCGTGATGTTGAAACAGCAGCGGTCCGGGTCGGTGCCACGACTGCCGTCAGCTCCCCCAGATGCCCAGGAGCGAACCGGCCTCCGGCCACAGTGACCGTTCGGGTGATGGCCGCCAGCGCAGACGGCAGGACACAATGACGGGGCAACGGAGCTCCTTCGGGACAAGCTGTCTTGGTCGACTGCCTGTACCAACGAGCTCCGTTGCTCTGCGTCGGAAATCCTTCAACTCACTTGCGTCACCTGCGATGACGCTAACTACCCGGCCTTGGGGGAGGCCCCGCAAAGGTGGACACGCGTTCGGGTCGTTATGCGGCCAGCGTGAGCCTAGCTGATTCTTGCTGGTGTCGGTGTTCGTAGTCGACGGGGCTGAGGTGTCCGTTGGCGGAGTGCCTGCGGCGGGTGTTGTAGCAGGTGAGCCACCGGAAGACGGTGCGTCCTCAGAGTTGCGCTCCCAGGTAGTGGTGGGCGCCGCGAAGGGTCTCCCGCACCAGTACCCAGGTTCCGCAGCGGGCGCTGAGCTATGTGCTGCCGGCCGTCCGGATGGCGGCCCGGCTGGCCGCGGCCGGGCACCGGGCCCTCCACCTCCAGGTCGTGCTCGCCGCCGCCCTCAACGGCCCCATCAACGGCCTCACCGCCTCCGCGGTGGCCGAGGAGAGCGGGTTGCTCACCCGGTGCCTCGACCGGCTCCTGACTGATCCCGCACCGCTACGACATCTACGGCACCCAGACCCCGCCCGGTGTCCTGGCCGCGCTGGAGGACCTGGTGCGCACCCTCACCCCGCAGAAGCGGGCGCGCGTCCTGGAGCGGCTCGGCGGCAAGGGCGGCGCGACCGCCAAGGAGCAGACCCTGCTGTACGCGGCCGCCCACGTCCTCCTCCACGACCGCGCCGCCGTCCCGCTGGAGCTGGAGCGGGGCACCGCCGTCCCGTCCGACGCCAGAGTGATCGACATCGGTGGTCTGCAGGAGCGCCACTTCCACGACGTACGACGCCTGTTCGCATCCGGGGCGGCGCAGGGGCCCGGGGCGCTGGTGCTGACCCGGCACGCGGTGCCGCCGTACACCATGGCACGCGGCGCAGACGTCGGCCTGCGCCCGTTCCTGGACGGGACGAGCCCGCACGACAGGCTACTGGCCCCCGCCGCCCGACACGATCTACGACTGCTGCACACCGAGTTCCCCTCCGACGAACTGCACGACGTCCTCACCGTGCGACGGGAGACGCTGCGATGACCAACATGCCCGGCTCAGCCGCACTGCTACGACGCCCCGCGGCCCCGGCACTGCCCGACCGCAATCGGTCGGACATCGGACTGTCGACCACACCACCGTCCAGCCGGGCGAATTTGCGGGCGACCTCACCTGCCATCGCATGAAGATCAACAGTCATCCTGCGTACACAACCACACGAAGTGGACCACAGCCGGAACTCGTGAACAACGCCAGCGCTGCCGAAGCTTGAGGCCGTTCCCGGCAAGCATCGACGGCAGGACAGCAGGTCTGCCTACTCCTGAACCCGGTCGGCGCACGCCCGAATTTCCTCCAGCAGCTGTGGGTAGTGCTCGCCGAACGTGCCCACCGCGTGCCACACCGCGTCCAGCGCCGCCCTCAACGGATCGGGCCCGGCGGCGGCGAGCACGGCGGGGAGAGCGAAGTGCGGCTGTGAGATCCGCTCGGGGCCCCGCGAAGTGCCGGAGGCGTGCACCGACGCCGTCGCGCTGTGCCCTCCACGCCCGGTCGGTGTCGGCCTGCCCTCGGCGGCCACCGTCGCTACGAACGCACCCAACGCCCGACCGAGGTCCCGCCGCCTCCGCCCGTTGTCCCCCGACTCCGCGGCCGGCAGCCGCGTCCATCCGGCCACTGCCGGGGGCGTCTGTGGACGGTATGGCGGCCGCTCGGGAGGTACCGCCTTGAGCACCGACCGATCCGGGACCTGTGGATCAGAGCGCAGCGTCTGCCACATCCGGGCCGTGTCGTCGAACGGTGGCGGCAGCGGACGTCTCTCCGTCAACGCGGTGAGTGCCTGGGTCACCCACGAAACGCCGATCAGACCCGCCACCTCGCAGGCCCGCCGGGCAGCCAACAATGCCACCGCGCGCTGGACCTCGGAACCTGCGGTATCAAGCGCGTGCACCAGATCACTGTCGAAGCGGAGCAGCCCGCGGACATTGCCGCCGACGCCACGCAATCCCTCGCTCGGCAGCCGACCGCCCCACTCCCATCGCTCGTGGTGCAGTCGCCGCTCCTCGGCGGCCCGCTCCTCCGCCTGACGGGCCAGGCGTTCGCTCTCGACACGCTGCTCGGGTGTGGGCGGTGGTGGAAGTTCGCGCGCGTAGTGGTGCCAGTAGGCGGCGTACTGTGAGGTCTGACGGACCACACGGTCTGCGCGAGGGGGCGCGGGCCAGAACTGCAGGAGGTAGCTGTCCGCCCGCGGCTCCCCGGACACTCTGGTGTCCAGCTTGCGTCCCTCGTCCATCCGCTGAGCGCAGTACCGCACCCGGTAGTCAGTCCGGGCGAGATGCAGGTCCCATACGGCCTCACCCGCCCACTGCACCAAACTGGTGCGTTGCGACACCGGGCAAAAGGACACCTCCACCACGTCCTCCCAGGCCGGATCCAGCAAAGGATCCTCGTCGTGGACCTCCACGACGAAACCAACGTTGCCCGTGTGCAGCCCCGTGATCAACCAGAGCACACCCGGAACCGCCGCCCCGCACAGCCCCGCGCTCTGGCCAGCGAACGCCTCGGAAAGGTCCGGGACCGCATTGTCTGGATCACTCTCAACATAGATCTGACCGTAGTGAACGTGCACCTCGCCTACGACCGGCCTGCGCACAGCACCCCTCCCCTCATAGCCGACGGCCCCGAAAACCCTCGGTCGGACGGGCCGTCACATGCCCCGCATGATGCCGTAGGCCACTGACAACCGGTCCGACCACAAGCCGGACTTGCCGCAGAGCCCGCCTGTCCCACTGCCAGCAAGGGCCCCGAGCGGGAGAGGCCACCAGCACCGCGAACACCAGGAACGAGTTCGCCCACGGCCACGGCATGCGGCGCCGCCGCTCCCGAGGACAGAGAAAGGCTCACCTCCAGCACGTCCTGACAGCCATCGCCGTCGCCATGCGCGCCTCAGCGGCCTGCCACCGGCCCAGGAAGTTCCCCACGCCACGCCACGCCAGCCGACTGCCTTCCGCAACCACCCCGACCTGCGCGAGATCCCTCGCCTGCAGTCCCGGCAAACCCCCGGGAGTTGACTCCGCCGACACCAAGATCTCCGACAGAGTCACGTCAGGGCGGCGTTCATTCGCCGAGCTCGCGCCGCATCGCGTCACGCCGCGCGAGCGCCTCGTCCAACTCGGCCTGCATCGGATTTCTCTCGCCGTCAGGCATGCGGCTCCCGATGGGCGGCAGGAGCCTGGACATGCCACAGGGCAATACGGCGGCGCGCAAGATCAACATCGATGATCTTCACGGTGAGAGCGTCGCCGACCTCGATGGCGTCTTGGGACGATTCATCAAGCTCGCTGGTGTGCACCAGCCCCTCGAAGCCGTCCTCTCGTTGTTCGATGCGGACGAAGACGCCGAACGGCATGATCTTGGTGACCGGTCCGGTGACCACCTGGCCGATCCTCTGCACTACCTGCGGCCACGGGTCTTCCTGCACTGCTCGGAGTGACAGCGGCACCCGTTCCCCGACCATGTCGACATCGAGGACTTCGGCGGTGATCTCCTGACCGACGCTGACGACGTCGGACGGGTGGTTGAACGGACGCCAGGACAATTCCGGCATATTGATCATCGCGGTGAAGCCGCCGATGTCCACGAAGGTGACGCCAAAGCTTGCGATGGTCGTCACCGTGCCCGTGACGACCTGGCCGCGCCGCAGGGTCTTCAGGAAGGCCCAGTCCCGGTCGCTTGGCGTCGGATCAGTCTGCCAGCGTGCGCGCAGAACGCCGTCGCTGTCCGGCAGTACAGCGGTGAACAGCGGGCGCCGCTCATCGGCGGTCAGGGACACGACGGCGGCGGCAGATGCGCGGTGAACGTGGGAGGTCACCGCCTCGAACTGGGTCTCGTCCACGACCGTGCTGGTGATCCGCCCGTCCACGTCCGCCCAGATGATTTCTACCAATCCCTCCCCGGGCAGAGCGGCCATGGCCGCGTCGACGTCCGTGAGCAGGTCCGGCCAGACCGCCAACCGGGAGCGGGGGATCAGCTGGGAGCGCACTGCCTCGATGTTGTCGCGGGTGAGGCGGTGCCATCGGGAGGCGTTGGCGGCGTAGGTCTCCTCCAGGAATGTCGCGCGGTGGGCGCTGACGGTCCAGTGCAGGCGGGCCCAGAAGTCGGCGTCGGCCGGGCGCCGCACCTGCTGTGGGTCGTCGGGGGCGAAGTCGTACGGCGATGCGTCAAGGCGTTCGGGGAACAGACCGAGCGAGCGGGTGTGGGCCAGCGCCTCTTCGCAGGGCCGGCTGCTGCCGACGTAGAGGTACTGGTCCCAGCCGACGTGCACCGCGAACGCTCCCTCCGCCTCCAGACGGCACCAGGCGCCGTCGCCGCGGAGCATGGCCCGCACGAGTTCCAGGCCGACCGCGGTCGGCACCAGCGCACCGTCGTGGAACCCGGCGAGGCCGGCCGGAAAGAGATCTGTCAGACCGTAGCCGGCGACCGGTGGTTGCAGACCGCAGTGGACGAAGCCGCCGAGCTGCGGCTCGCGGATGGCCAACTGGTCGACGCCGGAGTCCTCGGCGAAGGCGGCGACGGCCTGCAGGTAGGCGGCTTCGACCGGTCCGTAGTCGCTGGTTGCGGGCTCCGTTCCGGCGTAGTGCCCATACTGGTCGCGGTCGGCGGGGTCGTACCTGGTGACCTGATAGACGTAGGGCAGCACGTTATCGCCCGCCGGAGGTCGACGGCGTGGCTGCGTTCTGGTGGCGGTCAAGGACGCGGCAGGCGATGGCGCGGCTGACAGAGAAGAGCTTGGCCAGGTCGGCCCGGTACCAGGACCCGTTCCAGCGGCCCGGCTGCGTGCTGTGGCTCATCGGGCGAGTGTGCCGCGCCGAACCATCCCGCTCAACTGTGTTCCTCTGGCGCGCTTCCAGTCGGAGTGCGGTTCACCGGTCAGGCTCGTACGGCGAGATCGTCCAGCGCAGTACCGCTTCGCCTGCGCGGGCTTCGAGGGCAGCGGGGGTAGACATGACCGTACGCCCGCTCTCCGCGGTGGCGCATGGAGTGATCCCCGGGATCCCAGCCAAGGCCGAGGACTTGGCAGGCATCGAGGTCGACGGTGCCCGCGAGCAGTGGGTGGCTCCATCCGGCCCGGTCGAATCGGTGGAAGTCGCTGTGGGCGTCGACGCCGACCATCGGACCGGGGCCTACCACCGGCGGCGTCACCCTTGCCTGCCGCAGGGCGGGTGCCGGGTTCAGACGTAGGTCCTGCGCCACTGGTCGGCCGTGATCGTGGGTGATGACGGTGTGGAGGTACCGTTCGATCCCGTCGCCTGGTTCGGTCAGGCAACGGATGCTGTGGACGGGGTGGCAACTGCGGC
>NZ_JBSFDB010000055.1:0-51261 GCF_053593695.1 Streptomyces sp. NPDC002144 | reverse complement strand
GCGTCTCGTTCAACGGAACGAGTGCGATGGGGTGGGGTGAGATTTCGAGGAAAAGGTCCGCGCGGTCTGCTCCGCAGACACGACGCGCCGCCGCTACGCGGCGGATTCCGCGCTTCGCGCGGAATGGGCCGGAACTCCGTTCCGGCCACGGATCGCTCCGCGATCCTCTGCGGGGATCCGGCTCCGCCGGCCCCGGGCGGAACCGGTGCGCTCCGCGCCCCGTTCCCGCTAAAAAGCGGCAGCAACAGGGGTGGTGGCGGGGCGTCAGGTAGTGCAGGGACCCTGGGTGCGGTCCTGGGAGCTCTGGCTGTGCCTACCCGTTTGACGCTCCGTCAACTTGTGACTGCACGAACCTCAGGATCGAACACTTTCCACCACTTTGACGGCTCATGTGCGTCACTCTCCTTAACCAGATAGATTCTGGGATAATTGCTGAGTGGCTCCCCTGCTCATGGCCGGGTACTGAAATTCTCTCATGGCGTGCCGTGAATTGGTGCGGGAAATTGGGTGTGGAATGGTGCGTGTGAGTCTTCGTCCGCATCAGGTTGAGGCGGTGGATTCGGTGCTTCGGGGTCTTTCGGAGCGGCCGGGGATGGGAATTTCTCCTGAGGGTTTGAGGGCTCAGGTCGTCGCTGCTACCGGGTCGGGGAAGACTCTGATTGGTGTGGAGGTGGCGAACCGTCTGTCGGCGCGCCGGGTGCTGGTGTTGGTGCCGACGTTGGATCTGCTGCTGCAGATGGCGGCTGCGTGGCGGCGGGGTGGCCGGCGGGGGGCGATGGTTGGGGTGTGTTCGCTGCGGGGTGCGGACAGTGAGGGTGTGCCGTGTACGACGGATCCGGGTGAGTTGGTGGCGTGGACGGCCGGGCCGGAGATGGTGACGGTGTTCGCGACGTACGCCTCGGTCGGTATGGGTACGGTGCAGCGGGCGCATGCGGGCGGGTTGCCGGTGTGGGACTTGATGGTGGTGGATGAGGCGCACCGCACGAGTGGGGATGCGGGCAGGCCGTGGGCGGCGGTGCACGACCAGGCGCAGGTGCCGGCCGTGCGGCGGTTGTATATGACGGCGACGGCGCGGGTGTGGGAGGCCGAGGGAGAGCGGCCGCGGCTGGTGGCCTCAATGGATGAGGACTCCCCCGTGTTCGGGCCGGTGGCGTACAAGTTGACGTTGTCGGAGGCGATTCGGCTGGGGTTGGTGGCGCCGTATCAGGTGCTGTGCCTCGACATCCGCGACCCTGAGCTCCACGCGGCACTGGCCGCCACGGAGACGATCGCGGCCGGCTCCGACGTAGTGCGTGGGGCCAGGTTGGCGGCCGTGCAGGCCGGGTTGATGCGGGCTGCGGTCGAGGAGCGGGTTCGGCGTGTGCTGTCGTTCCACAGTCGGGTGGTTGAGGCGGAGGCGATGGCGGCCGCGATGCCGGCTGTCGCGGGCCGGCTTGCTGCTGACGCCCCTGACACTTTCCCGCCGGCGGAGCAGGTGTGGGCGGACTGGCTGTACGGCGAGCACCCGCCGGCCCGGCGTCGTCAGGTGTTGGAGGAGTTCGCTTCCGACTTCCTCGGAGGAGCGGGGTTCGAGGGGCGGGATGTGCCCGCCCAGTTGCGGGTTCTTTCTTCGGTCCGGGTGTTGGGTGAGGGCGTGGATACCGCGAATTGTGATGCGGTGCTTTTCGCGGATGCTCGCGGGTCGATGGTGGATATTGTGCAAATGGTTGGGCGTGCTCTGCGTATGGAGCCGGGGGCGGGGAAAATCGCCACGCTGATTGTCCCGGTGTTCCTCGGGCCGGACGAAGATCCTAACGAATTGCTGAGCTCGGACGCCTACAACACCCTCGCGAAGATCCTCGGAGCTCTGCGGGCGCACGATTCCGAGACGATCGAGAGGCTCGCCGATCCGCGGGTGCGCAGTGGTCGGCCCTGGGGCGCCCAGGAGGGTGAACAGGGCGCCGAAAGCGGCGAGTTGGGGGACGGGGCGGAGGAGTTCGAGGACGACGGCTTGGACGCCGGGATGCGGGTGGGTACGGCGGCCGGTGTGCTGCGGTTCAGCGAGGAACGCGACCCGGCCGTCCTCACCCAGTTCGTGCGGCTGCGGGTCATCGACCCGGAAGGCACCTACTGGCGGCGCGGCATCGAAGCCGCCACCCGGTGGCTGCGCGAGACCGGCAACACCGAGCTACGGGTGCCGTACGTGTACATCACCCCCGAGGACTGGGGGTCGGTCGGCTCCTATCCCCTGGGCGTGTTCATCGCTGATCAGCGCCGCTACTACGCCGCCGGCACCCTCGAGGCCGGCCGGGTGGCCGAGCTGGAGGCGCTGGGCATGGTGTGGTCGGTGCAGGCGAGCGCGTGGGAGGCCGGGCTGGCCGTGGCGGAGTCGTACGCGGGCGCACACGGGCATTTCCTACCGCAGGCTTCAGCAGTGTGGGGCGGAGACGGGTTCCCGATCGGGGTATGGGCCAAGAACATGCGTGCGGCGGCCCGCAAGACCCGCGAGAACGCCGCACGACGGGAAGCCGGGGAAACAGGCCTCTCCTACGCTGGAGAGCTGTCACAAGAGCGCATGGAAGCGTTGGACGCCATCGACCCCGGGTGGGCCCCTGAGGGGTGGGACGTGGCCTGGCAGCGCTGCTACCGGCTCACCCTCGCCCACACCTGCGCCGGCGGCACCCTCCCCACCAGGGCGGGTGAGCTCATCGTCCAGGGCGAAGACCTCGGAGCCTGGATCACCACGCAACGGGCCGGATGGGAGCAGCTGACGCCCGCGCAGCGGTTCCTGCTAGAGAGCGTCGGCGTCGAGCCTGCGGATGCGGGCGAGGTCGCGGTGTCTGGTCGGCATAGCCAGGACGAACGGTGGGCGGTCAATCTCGCCGCCGCCCGCCAGTTCCACGCGCGGGAAGGCCACCTACGGGTGCCCCGCAAACACGTCGAAACGATCCGGACAGGCGGAGACGACAACGGCGAGGACGGCCAGGAGACGGTCGTGAAGCTCGGAGCCTGGATCGACAACACCCGCCGCAGAGCCGACAGGCTCAGCCCACAACGCCGCGCCGACCTCGATGAGTTGGGCATGCGCTGGTAGTGCGGGGTACGCGCCCCACCCCGGCAGCAAACCTCGGAGATTCGGACAGCGCATCGGTGGATCGAGGTCCGGGTGGATCTGCCTTTCGTTTCATCCTCCGCATCCGCCACCGCAGCCACCCCCTCCACCGCAGCCACCGCCACCGCCTCCGCCGTCTCCGCCGGAGGACGAGTGGGAGGTCGATACGCTCGGCCCGATCAGTGCCTCGCGCAGTGACGCGTCCTCGAGTCCCCATCCGCCCGTGCGGGCGAAGTGCATGACCGATTCCGGCACCGCGATCGCAGTGGCGCCGTAGACGCGGCGTACGTACTTTCCTGGCTCCTGCCCCATGGACCAGCGGGCCCAACTCAAGGACTCCGAGGCCCGGGTGTTCTCGTCGTGGAACGGCACCACCACGAGGATCAGCACCGGGGTCAGCACGAGGCACAGGACCAGGAAGCCGACTGGCCGCCCCAGCCGGACGCCGTTGACCAAGCGGGCGATGCCGACTCCGAAGACGGCCAAGGGCAGCAAAAGAACAAGCCGCGAGGCCAGGGAGCGGCCACGCGTCAGCCGTACGCCGTCGGCGATGGCGACCAGGCGTGTGCGGCGTACCGGCTGCGCCTTCGACGCCCGTCGGCGCACCTCGGCCATGGTGAGACGCTCGTCCACGCCGAACACGCCGAGCACCGAGGCCTGGACGGGTTCCTCGGGCGCCTGACCGCAGACACTGATCCTGTGGTCAGAGTCGACACGCAGCCGCCCGCTGTCGATCAGGGCGTACACCGCCGTGTCCACCACACCCGCCTCGAACTGACACACCCTGGCGTACGTATAGACGTCCACCGGCCCCACCGGCCGTGATGCGCGCCCTCGGACCAGAAGCCGCACAAGGGCGGCCACCAGTGTCGACACGCCCAGAGCGATGCCGTACACACCCAGAAACTGCGGACCGCTCAACCCCCACGGTTGTTCCAAGCCACCTCCACACGACAGTCGGGACGCAACAAGGCTGACAGGCGACCAAGCGGAACGCTTCAGGGAAACCACGCAATCCCGTACGTAGTGAACCGCTCCGGGACAGTCCGGAGCCTCCACCGGTCCCGGAGTGGTTCACCCAGCCGGACGCCATAACTGATCAGCCCAGCTCAGCCATTCGCGAACCACAAAAGCCGATACCACACCCCCGCAGAGCCGACAGGCTCAGCCCACAACGCCGCGCCGGCCTTGATGAGTTGGGGATGCGCTGGTAGTGCGGGGTACGCATGGTGAGCTTCGTGGAGCGGCTCACGGGGGTTAGCGATGCCCGGCCTCGCGGGGAGACCGGGTATGGCCCGGTGAAACTATGGTTGAAGTTCCCCCGCTGAACTGGACAGCCTGATACTGGGACGGTTGAGTCCCGGAGGAAGCAGTCCAGATAGTGAGCGGCAAGAGCAACATGAGCAAGCGGTACACGGCCGAGTTCAAGCGGGACGCGATCGCGCTCGTCCGGTCCTCGCCGCATCGAAACGTTACCGAGATTGCCCGGGAGCTGGGAGTGAGCCCCGAGGGGCTGCGGGGCTGGGTCAAGCAGGACAGCACCAACCGGGGCGAGGGGCCGGCGGGCGCGCTGACGACGGATGAGCGCGAGGAGTTGCGTCGCGTTCGCCGCGAGCTGGCCGAAGTCAGGAAGGCGAACGAGATCTTGGTAAAAGCCGCGGCCTTCTTCGCGAAGGAGATCGTGAAGTAGGGACTGTGTGTCTCTTCATCGATGCGGAGAAGGCCACCGAGGCGAACCCCGATGGCTACAGCGTCGCGCGGCTGTGCCGCGTCCTGGGCATCAACCGCTCCACCTACTACTCGTGGCTCGCCGCGCGGCCGACCGTCGCCGAACGACAGTGCACCGAGGACGAGTTGGCCGGTCAAATTCGCGAGATCCACGCCGCTTCCCGTGGCGCGTACGGCGTCCCGCGGGTGCACGCCGAGCTGCGGCGCAAGGGCCACGGCATCAACCGGAAGAGGGTCGAGCGGATCATGCGCGAGCGCGACATCCGCGGGATCACCCGCCGCCGACGCCGCCACCTGACGAAGCAGGACGTCAAGGCCGCCCCGGCCCCGGACCTGGTCCGCCGCGAATTCACCGCCAAGAAGCCCGGCACGAAACTGGTCGGCGACATCACTTATCTGCCGACGATCGAGGGCTGGTGGTACCTGGCGACCGTCATCGACCTGGCGACCCGCGAGGTGATCGGATACGCGATGGCCGACCACCACCGCGCCGAACTGGTCACCGACGCCCTGCGCATGGCCGCCGGCCGCGGCGACCTTCAGCCCGGCTGCATCATGCACACCGATCGCGGCAGCGAGTACACAAGCAGCGAATTCCGATGCGAGATAAGGAAGTTGAACCTGCGGCAGAGCATGGGAAGAACCGGCATATGCTATGATAACGCCGCAGCCGAGAGCTTCTTCGGGCTACTCAAAGCGGAGATCGGCACCACCATCTGGGAGAGCCGCGAGGCCGCCCGGGCCGACGTCTTCCGCTTCATCGAAGTCGAGTACAACCGGACCAGGCTCCGCAAGCATCCCGAGTTCGGGTACCTCACCCCACTCGAAACCCGAGCCAGGCTGCAGCACGACTTCACCCCCGCAGCGTAAGCAACCGCTGTCCAAGATCAGGGGGGAACTTCAGGTTCCTTCGCCGGTCGAACCGGGGGGCGTCCGGGCCGCCCAGACCTCGTCGTAACGAGTGTGCGCCCTGGCCGTCATGGCAATGGCCCGTCGCGGTGTCGTAGCCCGGCGAGTGGTTCGACCGTCTGCCGACCGCTGACTGACCGGGTCCTGGTCGACGGCGCGGCATTCGAGCCAGAGGGTGTTGTCCGGGGCGAGGTCGCGCAGGCTGGTGTTGACGAGGCCGAGATCGTCTACCTGGAGATCCGCGCTTGGAGGGAAAACCGGTATCGAGGGTGTCACTTCAGAAAGGGAAGGATCAGCCCGAGGACGGCGAACGCGCTGGTGAAGCAAGCCGCCGCAGCGGCCAGCCTCTGCGGCCGGGTGAGGCCAGGGCTGGGGGTTCCGCCCGCGGGCGCGACGGTCGGTCCGGTGACGTCGTATCCGACATACGCGAGGGCGACGGCTACGGCACCGGTCAGAACGGTGAGGACGATGCGGCTTCCGCTGGGACCGAATTCCAGGGTGTATCCCACGACGCAGGAGTCTCCGATGGCGGCGAATGCGGCGGTGCCGGCGGCGGCCCAGGCGCGTGCCCGGGTGGTGCCATCGGCGAGAGCCAGCCGGAACGCGGCGCGTGCGATCACGGCTGCGCCCAGGGCGGTGATTCCCAGGAACACGGCATTGACGTTGGACACGGTGACCCTCCTGGTCAGCAAGATTGATGCTGCTGACAATCGACGAATCGGTGTCCGTCAGGGTTCGCCTCTTGGAAGATGAACGTTGGCGAACACATTGCGTCGGGGGGCATGCGCACATGGCTGAGCAACGGATCGAGCAGAGTGCGAGCCGTGCCGAGCTCCACAGGAGGCTGTGCGATGGACTGGCACACTCCCGGCTGAAGAAGTCGCAGCTGGCTGCGCAGGCCCATCTGGGGCGCACGACCGTGTCGGAGGCGTTCAACCCGAACGCGCCTGCACCTTCAGCGGGAACTGTTTCCGCATTAGCCCGCGTGCTGAGGCTTCCGGTTGATGAGCTGCTGGAACTGCGGCGCCAAGCGGCCCAGGAAGTCGTCTTCCCAACAGCCCCCGAACTTGTGCCGGGCCGGCCGATCAGTGCTTGGGAGCCGCACGATTTGGAGGTGCATCCGGCCGGGTCTGCTGAAGAGAGAACGGGGGCACGCTCCGTTGAGAAACACGTGCTCCCCACCTACGTGAGGCGCGAGCATGACCGTGTCCTGGCGGATGCGGTACGGGATGGCATGGAGGGCCGCAGTCGGATGCTGGTCTTGGTCGGCTCCTCCTCGACGGGGAAAACCAGGGCGTGTTGGGAGGCCGTTCAGCCGCTCGCCGGAACTGACTGGCGATTGTGGCACCCCTTCGACCCGACCCGGGCCGAGGCGGCGCTGGAGGATCTGCACCGCATACAGCCGCGGACGGTGGTGTGGTTCAACGAGGCCCAGCATTACCTCGGTGATCCCCGGCTCGGGGAGCAGATCGCGGCGGCCGTCCATTCTCTGCTGACTCAACCTGAACGTGGACCAGTACTGGTTCTGGCGACTCTGTGGCCCGAGTACGTCGATCAGTACACCTCCCTGCCGGAAGCTAAAGGCCCGGATCCGCACAGCCGCACGCGGGAACTGATTACCCGGCGGACTGTCGTGGTGCCCGAAAGATTTGACGACCCGGCCATGGCTGCTGCGGCCGCTTACGCCGCAGACGATCCGCTGTTGGGCGACGCTCTCTCTCGGACGCTTACCACGGGCCGTGTCACGCAGGACCTCGCCGGAGTGCCCGAACTGCTGCACCGATACGAACGCGGCACGCCAGCCGCCAAAGCCATACTTGAAGCTGCCATGGATGCACGTCGCCTCGGCGTTGGCCTCCATCTTCCGCAGACCTTCCTCACCGACGCTGCCATCGACTACTTGTCCGATGCTGACTACGGTCAGCTTCACGATGGCTGGGCCGAAGCCGCCTACGCTGAACTCGCGCGTCCCGTCCACGGCAAACAAGCTCCCTTGCACCGGGTCAGCCCTCGCCCCAAGCGGAATCCGCCCGGTCCTCCTCGAGTAGCCGCAGCGCACGATCTCGTGGTAGGGCCGGCCTATCGGCTTGCCGACTACCTTGAACAACATGGCCGTAAGAGCCGCCACCGGCTGTGTCCCCCTGCCTCTTTCTGGCACGCGGCACACGCTCACGTCACTCACCCGAACGACCTCGAGAACCTCGTTGAAGCAGCGGCAAGCCGACACCGCCTCCAATGGGCTCACTACCTCCGCGTTCGATCAGCCGAAGCTGGCAGTGTCATCGCCCAGATCCAGCTGGGAAAGGCATGGGAGGCGGCTGGGCATGTAGAAGAGGCGGAGGCTTTGTACCGTCAGGCCGCAGACGCTGGCGATGTTGAAGGCTTGGTTCGTCTCGTCGCGCTACGGGAGGAAGCCGGGAAGGGAGACGCAGCAGAAGCCTTGTCCCAGGCCGTACATCCCGACGAAGTCGAGGACTTGACCCACCTTCTGGCCACGATGCGGGCGGAGGCCATCGACGGAGACGCCACCTTCTTGGCTTGGCGGACTGAACACGCCGCCGATGAACCTGAAGATCTAATTCCCCTGGCACGAATGCAGGAGACGGCTGGGCAGGTGGAAGAAGCTGAGGCTTTGTACCGTCAGGCCGCAGACGCTGGCGATGTCGAGGGGCTAGCCCGTCTCGCCGTAATACGAGAAAAAGCCGGACAGCCAAAGGCAGCGGAAGCCCTTGCCCTCCAAGCCACCCAGAACGGCCATACCACCGTCCTAATCAGCTTGGCCGACATGCGGCACGAGACCGGCGATCAGGAGAGTGCAGAACACCTCTACCAACAAGCCGCAGACGCTCTGGATCTCCTGGCCACGCAGTATGGCCACACCGACGCCATGGTGACTTTGGCCGATATGCGGCATAGAGCAGGCGATCAGGAGAGTGCAGAACACCTCTACCAACAAGCCGCAGACGCCGGCTCCCCCATCGCCCTTATCCGCCTGGCCGTGAAACGGGAGGAAGCTGGAGAACGGGATGCCGCGGAAGCCCTGGCCCTGCAGGCCGTACGGCAGGGGCATACCAGTGCCATGGTGACATTGGCCAACATGCGGCAAAGAGCAGGCGATCAGGAGAGTGCAGAACACCTCTACCAACAAGCCGCAGACGCCGGCTCCCCCTTCGCCCTTATCCGCCTGGCCGCAATACGGGAGGAAGCTGGAGATGCCGCGCATGCCGATGCGTTGATTCGACAATTCGCTGACGCGGGGCGAGCCTTCTCGCTGCTCCATCCGGCTTGGATGTCGTGGACCTCTGATAGGCAGCTCCTCCCATGGCAAAGGTGGCCGTACGGGTTGGAGCCAGACGGCCAACCTACGGCTCCATGGACTCCCTCTTCCACGGAATGACTGCTTGCGAAGCGCCCATCTGGCGTGACCGCTGCTGCGGCGCCGAGCTGACGGGCCGCACCGACTCCAGCTGCGAGGCGTAGCTGGAAACCCCGTGCGTCGTACTCACCGCCGTCGCCGCTGACGACGATCTGGCCGCCTGGGCTCTGGCCCACGCCATTCACGCCCGCACCCACCAGGCGGTCACCGCCGCCACCAGCACCGAGCGGTCTCAGAACGGCGAGGTGACCACCGTCGTCCTCGACGACCGGCCCCCGGCCGCAGACTGACCCGGGAGGACGGCATAGGTCTGTGCGGTCGGCCAGACCCCAGCAGCAAAGTTGCCGTGCATGACGCGGTTGTCAGAGACGCTGATGCCGGCGGCACGGCATTACATACCCGTGCCGGGTGGGCGCGGGTAAATCCCTGCAGTCGCTTCCCGGATGGCCTACGCTGAGTGCACCGACGCGGGGTGGAGCAGCTCGGTAGCTCGCTGGGCTCATAACCCAGAGGTCGCAGGTTCAAATCCCGCCCCCGCTACCACAACCGGCCCCCTCCCCCGGCATTCCGCCGTCAGGGAGGGGGCCGGAGCCGTATCCGGCCCGGCGCGCCCGCCGGGAGGGTGTGGCCGCGGGTGCCCGACCGCCCCAGCGGGCGGCCACTCTCATCGAGGACGCGCCGTGCACACGTCCGCCGAGATGTTCGACCACGACGTCCAGCGGGCCGAACTCACCAGGATGCGGTCGCTTGCGCAGGTCGCATCCGGGTGCGGGCCTCGAGGAGCGGTGAACCTGCCTTGGTCGCCGCAGTTGCGGGGTCAGGGACGGGTGGCTTTTTTCGCGGCGCGGCATTCGGGGCAGCGGCAGCGGCCGTGCCGGTAGGCCATCGCGGTGCCGTGGTCGAGGTCGGGATCGCGTCCCGCGGTCAGGGCCAGGTCCAGGGCGCGGCCCCAGGCGGGGGCGTACGCGGCGTAGCTGCGGGCCCGGTGGACGGAGATTCCCAGATCGGCGCAGACGTCGCTGATGTGCTCGCCGCTGGCGATACGTCCCAGGAGGGCGGCGCGGGCGGCGGGCGGGAAGAGGGCGTCGGCGATCTCCCGCCGGTAGGCTCGGTCCGGTTTGAGGCGCAGGCTTCGGCAGCGCGTACAGCGGCTCGCCGTCCCGGCGACCGGGCGCTGGCAGTCGTGGCAGAGTCGCGAAACGGACGGTGCGGCAGCAGGCATGCGGGCACTCCTCACCAAGAGAACGGGAACCGTCCTCCCCCGGCGGGTGCTTTCCGCGCATGCGGGCAAGCCGTTGGCCGGGTGCTGTGGAGGAGCGGATACCCCCGCGTCGGCGGGGAGAGCAGCACGGGACCACGGTAGCCCAACAGTGGGCGATACCGAGCCTGTTGGGCGCGATGGTGATGCGTGCGGGTGGAACGGTGGGCCGATCCCCCGCCCGGGACGGCACGGCAGAGGCAGACTGAGGCCGTGAGCGTGCTGAGGGTGGCCCCGTTGAACGGGGAGACGACGTGGTCGTACCTGCGCCGGCTCGCCGCCGCATACGCCATGGACAGCGCAGTCCTGCTGGGCTGGTGGCGGCCCGCCAACCACCATCCGCGGCGGCGTACGGGCAGCCCCGGGGCGGCGGCGTGGGAGGTGCTCTTCGACCCGGCCGGACAGGAGATGCTGGCCCGTCTGAGCGGACTGCCGCACGGCACGCTGGCGCGGGCCCTGCCGTCGTGGCAGCAGGGACCGGCCGCCTTCCACCCCGACACCCGCGCGCAGACCGGGCTCAGCGAGCCAGGGCCAGGCGGGCCCCGGCCGGCCGGACCGGCAGCGGGGCGAGTGCGCTGGCAGCAGGCACAAAGGCTCGGGCCCGTAGCGGTCGCATGCCGACTGTGTACGGCCAGCCGCACCGGCCGCCCCGTGCACGCGGTGCGGTACCTGCCTTTGTGGCAGAGGATCTGCACCCGGCACCAGCGCTGGCAGACCGACGCCACCGACAGCCCCGACGGACCCGGATGGCTGGACATGGCCTCCTCCCCCGAGATCGCCAGAGCCCAGCAGCAGTGGCCGGCACTGGCCCGGCAAGCAGCCGCCCGCGGACACGATCCACACCAGGCCTTCGCCCTGGCCCGCACCATCGTGCTGGGGTGGTGGCAGCAGGCCGCCGCCTGGCAGGACGAGCAGACCTGGCCCCAGCGCCTGCACCGCCTCGCCCAAGCACCGGCGGCCCGCAGCCTTGATGCCGCATGGTCGACGGCTTTGCGTGACGCGGCCGTCCTGCCCGAAGTCCTCACCCTCACCGAGGTGTTGACCGACCCCATGTGCATCCGCATGGCGCACGCCGACCGCACCAGAAAGCGCCCGGCGGGTTGGGGGGCGGGAGGGCGCTTCGCCCACCACCTCGGCCACCGCCTCAACCGGCCCTGGCTCGGCCCGCTCCTGGCCGTCGATTACACCAGCCCCCTGCACACCTGGATCAACACCACCGCCGGTCCGCCCCGCCTGTGCACAGATACGACGTGCGGTTCGGGCGGAGAGCGTTCATCAGGATGCGGTCGCTGCGCAGGCCCGCCCGAGTAGGGGCGGGCCGCCGCTACCGGGTGGCACCTGTGCTCGTTGCCGGTGCAGCGGGGCTGGGGCCGGTGCACAGACGCAGGGTGTGCCGGCGGGGGCTGGGGTTGCGGGCGGGAGGCGTTGGGGTGGAGGCGGTCGTGCGGGTGGTGCCCGCGGCGGGTGAGACGACGTGGTCGTTTGTGCACCGGGTGGCGGCCGCCTACCGGCTTCAGGTGACCGATCTGGCCGAGTGGTGGCGCTGGCCCAGCCCGCTGCCGCGAAAGGACCGTGGGCGTCCGGACGGCGAGGTGCTGCTCGACAGCGTCGCGCAGAGCCAGCTGGCCGGGTGGTGCCGAGTACCGTCAGCGCACCTGGCCCGGGCGCTGCCCTCGTGGCAGACCGGCCCGCAAGCGCTGAACGAGCCGGACGGGCAGGACGATCGTGGGGCGGGGCGGGCGAGGTGGCGGGTGGGCCCGCTTCCGTGGGGACCGGTGGCGTTCGGCTGCCGGGCGTGTGCGGCCCGGCGCGGGGCCCACGGCCGGCCGGTGTGGGTCTACCGGCCGGCGTGGCGGCGCTGGTGCGCGGCCCACGGCCAGTGGCTGCTCACCGTGGGCGAGGGGCATCCGCTGGAGTTCGCCGACGTGACCTGTATGACGGCAGAGCTGGGGCCGGCGCAGCGGCGGTGGGGCCGGGTGGAAGCGGCCGCACGGACGGCCGGCGTGCAGCCGCGCGAGGTGTTCGCGCTGGCGCGGGCGGTGGTGTGCGGGTGGTGGCAGCGCACGGAATTCTGGGCGCGGGAGACGGCGTGGGGGCCGCGTGTGGAGCAGGTCGCGGCGGCCACCGCCCGCAGGGCCGGCCATCCGCAGGGGTGGGGGGATGAGCAGTGGCGGCTGCTGGTGCGGGACGTGGTGGTCTTCCCCGAACTCGCCCTGGTGGCGCAGGCACTGCTGGATCCCCGTCTGCAGGACCTGGCCGCCGCTGACGGTGGCCTGGTGCGCGGCGGCGGCCGCGGCCGGGTGGTTGCCGCTCTGGGTGAGCGGCTGGAACGGGACTGGCTCGGCGAGAGGGACGTGCAGGCCGGTTCAGGGGTGTTGGCGTCCTGGGCGCAGGCCGTCATCCGTCAGCGGCGCGCTGCGGCGGAACCACGGTCCCGGCAGGGCCGCTACGGACTGTGGTGGGTGCCCATGGCGCACCGGCCCGTGGAACTCGGCCCGGGACTGCAGCAGCCGGCCAGCCCGGGCAGCGACGACGCGGGCGGCCACGGCCGGGCCGGTGAGGCCGGGGCCGGGCGGGCGGAGCTGACGGTGCCGCGGCGGATGGGGCCGGGGCGAGGTCTGGAGCAGTGGCGTGAGGAGCTGTTCGCGCAGGGGCTGGAGCAGGCCCGCCGTCATGTGGAGCGGTTCGGTCATCTGGCCCTTGCGCACACCGACGGCCGGGCAGGGGACGGATCCGACCTGGGCCGGTGGCTGGCCAACCGGCGTGCCCAGGCAGCGGTGTTGACGAGCGAGCAGGCGGCGCAGCTTCACCGGCTGGACGCGTGGTGGAACCCGCCCTGGCCGGTGGACTGGCAGCGCGCCTGGTACCGGGCCCGCACCCACGTCCAGGCGAACGGGCCGGTGCAGGGCGGGGACAACCTTGACGGGCTGCCGCGCTGGCTCGAGCGGTGGCTGCGCCACCAGATCACCCACTACCCCCACCTGCACCCAGGCCAGCGGCGCCTGCTCGGCCACCTCGGCCTCACCGAAGACGAAGTGGCCCGCTTCCACAGCTGGCCGCGCCGTCGCCGACCGCGCGCCGACGGCATGGCCGCAGCCCGCACCCATACAGCCCGCCACGGCCACCTCGCCCTCTCCAGGCCCACCGCCTTCGACGGCTTCCCCCTGGGCACCTGGCTGGCCCGCGCCCGGACCCGCCAACGCCAGAGGGGCCGGCCCACCCGGCTGGGAGCCCAGCTGACCGCTCTGGATGCCTGGTGGGACCCGCCCTGGCCGCTGGCCTGGCAGCGCATGTGGTGGGGCTGCCGCCACCACCTGACCGGCCTCCCCCAGGACCTTCAGTGGTGGCCCGGTGCCCCGGGCGCCGACCACGCCACCGCCTGGCTGGCCCAGCAGGCCGCCCGCCGGCCCCTCCTCCACCCCGGCCAGCAGGACCTCCTCGACGACCTCACCGCACTGGCCAGCCAGCCACTTGAGTGGCGGCCGAGGATCACCGACCACGCCTGGACCATCCTGCTCCCCCTGCTGACCCCGCTCCCCCACCACGGCGGCCGCCGCCGCAACGAACGCCAACTCCTGGAGGCCATCCTCCACATCACCTGCACCCACCAGCCCTGGACCCAACTCCCCCACGCCCTGGGCCCCGTGGATGCCTGCCGCCACCGCTACCGCCACTGGCACACCGACGGCACCCTGGCCCGCATCAGCCACACCCCACTGCCCGAAACCGACCAGCACTGGCAACACCGCCTGGCCACCCACCTCGCGTCTGCTGCAGGAGCAGATGAGCCTCTGGCCGGGCCCAGGGAGGGGTGAGCCGACGGCCGGGCCTCCTCAGGCGGCCAGGTGCCTTCTTGCGCGTGCGGTGGCGCGGTTGGTTGCCGACTGGCTAGGCGGCCTGGTTCTGTTGGGGTGGAGGCAGCGGGGCATGGGCGGCGGCTTCCGTCTGTGCCTGCCGGGCCATCTGCTGGTGGGCTTTGACCCACAGGTCGAGGCCCCTCGCGCGGGAGGGCACGTCGCGCAGGACGCGGACTGCCGCGGCGAGCCACTGCTCGAGGTCAGCTGCCCGGACGACGTAGCAGGCTTTCAGGAAGGAGATCGTCTGCTGTGGGTCGACGGGCAACGCGTCTCCGGCGATGATGCGGCGCGCGGTGGTCATGGGCAGTTGGCCGGGGCCGGACATACGCTGCATCTCGCCGGGGGTGGGGTAGCCAGCCCACACATGCTGGTGGCGCAGAGCCCGCAGGAAGTCCGCCGCGCTGGCGAGTAGCGTGGGATCGGGAGCCCGGCGGACGTAATAGGGAGCGCGCGTGGCCCGCCGGGCCTTGATCCACAGCTGGCGGCCGTGGTCCATGTCGAGTTCGAGCTGGACGTCGTACTCGCCGACGGTCACCAGGATGAACGCCTCGACGGTGTCCCAGGAGGGCACGACGGTGCCGGAAGCGGCCCGCTCGAACGTCGCAGCCGACCCCCGTCCGCTGCGTACGGCCATCTGCTGGTAGGTCATCGCGGCAGTGTGCCGACGTGCGCGCAGGAAATCGGCAAGTTTCGCGCGTTCCGGCACGCTGCGGTCGACGGGGTTTTCCGTGCGCCCCATGGCCGCCCCCCTTCAGTTGCCAGCACTGAAGTAGGCGCGCACCAGGCGGGCGAGGCGGCCGCCGCCACGGCCCGGCATGACGGTCAGGACGACAACCGCCGCACCGATACCGCCGGCTCCCGCCAACAGCCGCAGGACGTCCTGGACGTTGTGTGCGTCGGGAGCCAGGCAGGCCGCGGCGGCAACGAACGCGATGATCACGAATGCGTGGGGCATGCCGAACCGGGCGCAGCTCACGCTGTGGTCCGACGTCGCTGACGGGGTCGTCTCTGTGCTCGGCGCGAGGGTGGACTTGGCACCCATGAGGGATCTCCTGACTCCGGTCCGGCGACCTGATGATCGCCGGACGGTGCTGACTGGCTCCAACCGGTTGCCCACCCGTGCGGTCAGAGGGAGTTGGCGCTCCCTGCACACGGTTGGACTGCTGCTGACGGACAGTTTTCCAGCCCCTACGACATGGCCGTGGGGGCGTCAAACGATTGCCTCACCAACGCGCCAATGTGTACACATTGCAAAACGGAGGGCCACCGGCGACGACTTGGGGCCTCCGGCGACATCCGGCAGCGAGCCTGCTAGATGAAGGCAGTGCAGGTCACAGCGCCGCGAGCCGCCCTACCACGAGCGGCTGACAGTAGATACCACACCGGTAGTTGAGGGAAAGCCGCAGGTCAGAGCCGGTAGTGGTGCCGTTCAGGGCAGGCAGTCGGCCGCCTTCCGCGCAGCGCCTTCACCCGAACGTGTCATACCAGAGGTGAGACATTGACCTGCGTTGATTCAGTTCCGTGCCTTCTGAGTTGATGATTTTCCTCCCTGGGAAGGGAGACTTCTCATCAACGGCGCGGTCGTGCAGCGGCCCGTCGGCCCTGATTGCTACTGGCTCCAACCACCGCAGCAGGGACAGGGCAGGTGTTGGCGCATCTGTCCGCGTGAAGCCGATCCCTCAGCTCTATCGGGCGGGGCATCGGCTTCACGCGTATCCGCCCGTCGTACGGCATTGATGAGCTGAACCCGCCGGATGGGTCCAGCGGTCCGTGCGCTCGCCGGGCCGTCACATCCGGCTCAGCCACCGAGAGGTCCGAGGGTCATGGCCAACGTTGCCGGCAGAACCCGCTTCGGCGCGGGGCACCCGGGGGTTTTCCGGATCACGCCTCTCACCGGGGAGACCACGGCATCCCTGATCTGCCGTACCGGCGCACGCTACGGGCTGGAGGCGAAGACGCTCCGCTCCAGCTGGCAGTGGCGCAACTACCCGCCCCGGCACGAGAGCGGGAATCTGCGGGCCGATGCCGAGGTGCTGCTGAATCCGGCCGGACGGCGGCTCCTGGCCCGGCTGTGTGGCGTTGAACAGGACGTGCTGGCGCGGGCGTTGCCGTCCTGGGGGCAGCAGGACGCCAAGCTGCCGGCCGCTTCGGACGCGGAGCCGGCGGCGGCGTGGCGGATCGGCAGCCCACTCGCCGGGCCGGTGGCGTTCGGCTGCCGCCTGTGCACCGCCCGGCGCACCGGGACGACAGAGCGGGTGGTGCGGTATGCGGCGCGCTGGCAGCGGGTGTGTGTCCGGCACGGGCGGTGGCTGCTGGACGCGGACGCCGACCAAGTACCCGAGCATCTCGATCTGCGCGGCGTGCCGGAGGTCAGCGCGGCGCAGCGGCAGTGGACGAAGGTGGCGCGGCGGGCGGTACAGGCCGGGGCCCAGCCGGAGCGGGTGTTCGCGCTGGCGCACGCAGTGGTGGCCCGCTGGTGGGACCACGCCTACACCTGGGAGCAGGAGACGATCTGGCCACGCCGCCTGCACCAGCTCGCGGGCGGCAACGCCGGCAGTCATCTGGAGTGGTGGCGGATCGTGGGACGCGACGCAGCCGTCTTCCCCGAGATGGTGGCCGTCGCCGGCGCGCTGCTGGACCCGGCCATGGCCGAGCTGGTCTGGATCGACAGCGGCGCCCTGCGGCCGCGGCCGCTGCCCGCCGACGGAATGTTCTGCCGCCGCCTGGGCGAACGGGTCGAACGCGCCTGGCTGGGACCGCTCGCGGCGACCGACTACGGCAGCCCGCTGGTCTCCTGGATGGGCGCCGTCATCCGCCGGCGCCGCGGCGAAGGCAGGCCCCCGGGACACGGCGACGACCTGTGGTGGGTGCGCCAGGAACATCAGCCCACCACCATCGCCGGACAGCTGCGCGTGCTGGGCAAGGAGAAGAAGGCGCCCGGTACGGGCAGGATGTGGCGGGCCGCTGTGCCCGCCGAACAGCGCATGCTGATCAGCAGCGCCGTCTCAGACGCCGAGGAACAACTGCTCCAGCTGCGCGGCGTACAGACCGGGCCGATCGCCGACGTCGCCCGGCACCTCCTGGGCACCCTCCACCACAGCGCCGTCCTGATCGACAACGCCTGGAAACGCACCGCCCTGGTGGCGGTGAACGCCGGCATCCCCCTCGAAGAAGTCGCCCAGTGGGCGGACATGCCTGCCGAGACCTTGATGACCATCCTGACGGCCGGCCAGGAGGAGGACGGCGGCTGAGAATCGCGTCTGGGGCCGGCGTGTTGGCTGTTGGCTGATACAGCACTCGTCTGTGGCATAAATCCTGAAAACGCCGACGCACGCGGGCGGACAGGAGTTGGCTGGCGCGGGTGATCAGTGCAGGAGAAACCCGGGCCGGGGACCGGCCAGGACGGGCCGTGCCTGGTGGGAGCAGGTTCGAGGCGGTCTTCCTCGACCCTCTCGGGCAGACGGTCCAGCAGCGGTGGGCGGACGCGGCCCTGGCGGTGGCCTTCGAGGACCTGCCGCCCGTCTCCGCGTTCCCGGTCATCCCGGGGCGGCGGTGGGGTCCGGGCCTGTGGTGGTCGGCCACGACCGGACGGCACGTGGCCGCGGGCTCGAACGCGATGCGTCTGCAGCTGATGGTCCTGGACCGCGACCCGCACGTGAGCGGGCTGGCGGGCCGGCCGGTCCGGCTGCTGTGGCGCACCCCCCGCGGACAGACGCGTTCCTGGGTGCCGCAGCTGTTCGCCCGCTACAGCGACGGCACCGCCCTGCTCGCCGACTGCCCCAGCCACCCCGACGCCGGCGGCGAACGCGCCCTGAAGGCCGCCGAGGCGGTCGCGGAAGCCTGCGCGGACCTGGGCTGGACCTACCGGCGTCTGGCTCCGCTCGACGACATCCTGGCCGCCAACCTGACATGGCTGGCCGGCTACCGCCACCCCCGCAACGCCGGCCGCCCCGGCCTGACGGCGGCCGTCCTTACAGCCTTTGCGCGGCCGCGGCCGCTGATCGAAGGCGCACAAGCGGCCGGGGATCCGATCGAGGTCCTGCCTGCCGTCTTCCATGCCCTGTGGCACCGGCACCTGACGGCCGGCCTGGACACCCCCCTCCACGAGCAGGTCCTGGTCGGCCCGCCCCGCGGCCGAGGCAGCCGCGTGGCCGGGGCGGGAGGTGGCGGGTGAGCGCCCGACGCAACGCCCGGCCGGCCCTCACGGTCGGCGCTCACGTCCGCTTCGGCGGGGTGAGGTGGCAGGTGGTCGCCCTGGCCGGGCAGGACGTTGGCCTCGTCGGCCCCGACGGCGGCGGCCAGGTGGTGCTCGCCGGACACCTGTTCGCCGACCCCGGCTTCAGCGTCATCGGGGCCGACGCGCCCCAGGCCGTCCCCCCGTGGGGGCTGTTCGAGAGCGCCCCCGCCGCGGCGCGCGAGAAGGCACTGGCCTGGCAGCGGCACGTGCGGGAAGTCGACTGCGGTCTTGCCGACGGCCCCGGCAGCGGCGGGACGGTACGCGAGCAGTACGACCCTGAGCGGCACACGCTGGCCGAGCGGGAACAGGCCAAGGCCGCAGAGCTGACCGCGCTCGGCTTCGGCCGCATCTCGCGTACCACGGTGCAGCGCATGCGCCTGGCCTACCGCAAGCAGGGCCTGTGGGGGCTGGTCGACCACCGCACCACCCGCGCCGCGAGCCCCACCGGGCGGGCCGACGAACGCGTCGTCGCCGCCGTCCGCGAGGCACTGCGCCGCCGGCGCGGCCGCTCCAAAGGCACCATCAACGGCCTGTTCCCGCTGATCAACCAGATCCTTCAAGACCGGCACGGCCCCGGCACCGTGCCCGCACCCTCCCAGGCCACGCTGTACCGGCTCGTCGCCAGCCTCGCCCGTCCCGGCGAACTGCCCACCGGACCAGTGCGGTCCACTCCGGCGAGCTTCGACGGGCGGGCCTTCACCCCCACCCGGGCGCTGCGGCCCGGCGAGCAGGTCCAGATCGACACCACCCTCCTGGACGTCTTCGCCGTCCTCGACGACGGCCATCTCGCCCGGCCCGAGCTGACCATCGCCGTCGACGTCGCCACCCGCGCCATCCTGGCCGCCGTGCTGTGCCCGAGCGCGACCAAGGCCGTCGACGCAGCGCTGCTGCTGGCGGAGATGGCCGTCCCGCACCCCGCCCGCCCCACCTGGCCGCACATCCTGCGCATGGACAACGCCCCGGCCCTGCCCCACCAGCGGCTGGCCACGCTCGACGAGCGCCTGGCCGGGGCGGCGGCCCGGCCCGTCGTCCTGCCGGAGACGATCGTCGTCGACCGCGGCCGCGTCTTCGTCTCCCGCGCGTTCACCGCCGCCTGCGAGACCCTCGGCATCAGCGTCCAGCCCGCCCCGCCCCACGCGCCCACCGCCAAAGGCATCGTGGAGCGCGCCTTCGGCACCATCAACGCCCTGTGGTGCCAGCACCTGCCCGGCTACACCGGATCCGACGTCACCCGCCGCGGCCCCGACGCCGAGAAAGACGCCTGCTACAGCATCCCCCAGCTGCAGGACCTCCTCGACGAATGGCTGGTGCACTACCACCACCGCCCCCACGAAGGACTGCGCCACCCGATGATGCCCAAAAAGGCCCTCACCCCGAACCAGATGTGGGCCGCGCTCATCGCCGTCACCGGCTACGTCCCCGTCCCCCTCACCCGCCACGACTACCTCGAACTGCTGCCCGTGCGCTGGCAGGCCATCACCGCACGCGGCATCCGCATCCACCACCGCACCTACGACGCCGACCTGCTCGCCCCCTACCGCGGCCAGCCCTCCCCCATCGCCGCGCACGGCGGGAAATGGGAGATCCACTACAACCCCCACGACGTCCGCCAGATCTGGATCCGCCTGCCCGACGGAGAACTCACCGAGATTCCGTGGATCCACCGCGAACATGTCCACGCACCGTTCAACGACCACATCTGGCAGCACGTCAAAACCCACGCCCTGCACGGCCACAACGGCGACGCCGAGCAGCATGAAGCCGGCCTCGCCGACGCCCTCGACCAGCTCATGCGCCGCATCCGCGCCGGCCACGCCACCAAGACCGAACAGGCCCTCATCGCCCGCGCCACCACAACCCCCCTCCCCCAGGCCCGCCGGCCCGAAAGCGACAGCACACCGGGCGCCGGCCACCCGGCCGCGTGGGACGAGGACGACAGCATCGACGACCTCGACGACCAGCCCGACACCGACGACGCCCGTCCCGCCCCGGCCACCGGCTTCGGGCTCTACAACGCCTACGAGGAAGCCGACAAGTGGTAACCCCCCGCCCCCGCAGCACCGCACCAGCCCCCACCAGCCCCGCCGCAGACGGCACCGCGGCCGAGCCGTCCGGGCCCCTGACCACCTGGCAGGGCTGGCACCGCTTCGCCACCACCGACCCGCCCGCCCCGCCCCAGCCCGGCGCACCGCCCCGCAGCACCGAAGAACGCCTCGCCTACCACTCCAGCTTCGTCACCATCCGCACCCCCGCCATCAGCCAACTCGCCACCCAGACCCGCACCCTCATACTGCTGGGCCGCCACCAGCAGGCCACCGCCCGGCCGTCCCTGATCCTCACCGGACCCGCCGCCGCCGGGAAAACCACCGCCCTCCTCCACGTCGGCCGCGCCTGCCACCTCGCCCACACCCGCAAAAACCCCGCCCCGCCCGGCCAGGCCCACCCCAGCGTGCCCGTCGCCTACGTCCTCGTCCCACCCCACGCCACCGCAAAAACCCTCATCACCGAATTCGCCCGCTACCTCGGCATCCCCGTCACCACCCGCATGACCCAAAGCCAGATCACCGACGCCGTCTGCCACACCTACACAACCGCCGGCATCCACCTCGTCCTCATCGACGAAATCCACCGCCTCAACCCCCGCACCACCACCGGCGCCCAGACCGCCGACCTCCTCAAAGACCTCACCGAACACCTGCCCTCAACGTTCGTCTACGCCGGCATCGACGTCACCACGACCGCCCTGTTCACCGGCACCCGCGGCGCCCAACTCGCCGGACGCGCCACCCTCATCGACTGCGGCCCCCTACCCGCCCGCCACGGCACCCGCCACCCCTTCCGCGACGTCATCACCGACATCGAAAACGCCCTCGACCTCACCCACCACACACCCGGCACCCTCCCCACCCACGCCCCCTACCTCCACCAACGCACCGCCGGCCGCATCGGCTCACTCACCCGCCTCATCCGCCAAGCAGCCATCACCGCCATCTGCGACGGCACCGAACGCATCACCAAAACATCACTCGACGCCATCCGCCTCGACCACCTCGCCGAGCAACAACACCGCCCGACGCCACGACGCTGACCGGCCGGTTCAGATGTCGCCTCCTTCCCGCAACAGTGCGAAATCGGCCGTACTGGACCGTTCAGGAAACGACAGGGCCCGATCGCTGCGAGACTCTGCCCGACAGGCAGTCGCACGGCGCGGGGGGTGTGTAGCGGTGGCCAAGTCCAAGCCCCGGAAGGGGTATTACCGGGCCGGGCACTACGTGAAGCCGACGGCGGTCTCCAGCCGGTGGAAGACGCCGTCCATGGGCCTGATCCTGGTGGGCGTTGTTGTAGTGATCGCCGCATGGAACACCCTGTTCGCAGGCGGCTCCGACCACCAGGACAAAACGCCCCAGCCTCAGTCGACCAGCGCTTCGGCCTCCGCCGTCCCCGGTCAGTGACCCCGCTGCCGGCGCAACGCCGACCAGGGCCGCTGCCATGCCCGCGCCTTCTCGGCCCCACCACGGGCAACCGGCGGGCCCGCCGCGTCGGCTGACGCATCCTGCGCGCGCAGCTGCTGCCAGACGGCCTGCCACTGCATGATCTGCTCCTGGGACACACCGCAGGCCGACAGGTAGGCGGCCGTGGTGCCCCACGTCGTGGGAAGCGTGCTGCGGTTGAGCAGACGGCCGACGGTGCCCGCCGCCATGCGTCCGGCCGAACGCTCACTGACCGCCTGATGCGTCAGCCCGCTGACCACCCGCACCTGCGCGAGGGCGGTGAAAAACCCGGTGACGGTACGGATCGTGGACGGATCCGGCCACGCACGCTCCCCCACGGCCGCACCGGCCGCAGCCGCAACCGGCCCGGCCGGCAGACCGGCGTGATTGCGCGCGAGCGCGACCTGGGCACCGCTGTTGCGATCCCGCGCCTGCGGAACGGGATGCCCCCGCGCCTCAAGCGTCCGGCGCAGATGCCGATACAGCGCCCCCAGATCAACCAGCGCGGGAGCCCCCGGCACGCCCTGCCTCACCGCCTCCAGCAGGGCCCCGGTGAACGCCGTGTAGGTCTCCCCCACCGGCGCCAGAGCCGTACGCGTCTCCGCGGCCGCCGCCAGCAGGAAACTGCCCTCCACCGCCGCCTGGTCGGCAAGCCCCGACCCCGCGCTCATCCTGCCCAGCGCCAGACCGCTGTAACAGCAGTCCAAAATCACCACATGCCGCTCGGCACGCGAGTCCAGCAGCAGCACCTGACGCACCCAGTCATACGGAAGCCCCGTCTCGATCCGGCCGAACTCGGTGTGCGGCAACGCCAGAACGAGCTGATCCTGCCCGTCGACCAGCCCATGCCCCGCGAAGTAGACGATCAGCGTGTCGGTGGCCTCACCGGCCGCCTGCCGCACCGCCCCCACCACCGTATGCGCGGCAGCCGGATCCTCCACCACCGTCACGTGCCGGGCAGGCAGATCCAGCGACAGCGGACTGCACAACAGACCAGCCAGGGCCCGCACATTGTTCGCGACAGCCGGCAACTGCTCCAGATACTCATACCGGCTCGTGCCCACCAGCACCGCCCTCGACGCCCCCGGATCAGGCAGCACACTCACCTCTCGCCGCCCTCGCCGCCGCCGGCCGCCTCCAGCGCCCGAACCGCCCCCGCGATCTCCTCCTCAGAACCCTCTACAAGCACGATGACCGTCTCCCCCCGCCGGATCTCCACCCGCGGCCGCTGCGGCCGGGACTGCCGCCACGCCGCCACCGCCAGCACGAACGACGCCGCACTCCACCCATTCCCCGTCACCAACTCCAGCACATCAACGACCGTGCCCATCTCCCCCGGCCCCGGCACACCACCCCCCACCCCCACCACCACAGACCGGCGCAACTCCGGATCCGCACGCAACCAGCCCTGCAGCGAACGCAATTCCGCCGCACCCAGCCCGACCTGCAACTCCAACCGCACCCCGGCCACCCCCGATCCGCCACGCCCACCCAACGCCACAGCACAACCCACCAGGAAACCCGCCCCAGCACAACACCCCACCCGACCAGGCAAAACACCCCTGACCAGCGCAAATACCAGCCCGGCCTTCACACCCTCCCCCTACCACCAACCAGCCCAACCCCACTCAACACACACCACGCAACCCCAGCCCACACACCCCGACCCCACCACCCAAACCCCGCACCCCACCTCTCAACACATCAGCAACACACCAGGCCAACAGCCACCCCGCACACCAACAAACCCCCCACCGAACGACAGAACTCCTTCCCGCGGGTCCGCCGGTGGCCCGACGAGGCCGGGCTTCCCGCCTCGTTGTTGGCCCGCGGGTCATTCAAATGGGTGAACTTCCGCTCGCTCATCCCTGGGTGACGCCGTGCTGCCTACTCTCACCGACGTGGAAGCCGGATACCTGCATCACGGCGTGCCCTTGATGGACTACCAGCTGACCAAGGCCGACCACCGTCGGCAACAAGAGGCTGTACAACTCCACGAGTGGGTTCACCGCCAACTCGCCAAGGCACCTCCCTGGTCGGAAGAAAAAAGGGAACGAGTGCTCAAGCTCCTGGAATCGCTACCTTCACCGTCTCGCCGCGACCGCCAGCGATGGCGGCTGCGCTTGTACTGCGGACACATCATCGAAGCCACCCGGGATCGCAAGCTTTCAAGACCGGATGAAGGAAGCTGGGACAAGGAGCTCTGCCCAGCGTGCGGTCTGGACCCCTCCGTGATCGTCGCCTTCGAACCCCTGGGCTCCCTTGCCTCTCCCTCACCAAAGAAGCTCTCCCCACGGAAAACGCCCACTGATCGACGCAGCAACGCCGAACTAGCAGCTGAAAACGCTGCCCTGCGTGCGGAACTACAGGCTCTGCGCGATCAGGCATAACCTGTCGCTCCCGCCGCCGCGAGGTGGTCCGCTAACTCCGACCGGCGCGGGGTTCATGGACGTGTCCTCCCCGCCGACGCAGGAGTGTTCCGCTGGCCAAGATCCTCAACCGGGCCGAGAACGCGTCCTCCCCGCCGACGCGGGGGTGCTCCGGTGCAGTTGTAGGTGTGCGCGGTAGTCAGGGAGTCTTCCCCTCCGAGTCCCGTCTCGTCGCCCCGCAGGGGCAGATGGTGTTCGCCTGAGGCGGGCGGCCAACCCCACTTCGAGACCATCTGCCGCCCTGCAGGTTGTTGATCAGATGCGTGAGCCGTGGTGGGTGGATTGCACCTGCTGCTGCTCGAGTGGTGCCCACCGGATGGGAGCGGGTGCGCGGGATTACCCCGTCCATGGCGCTACTGACGGCCTCACCTGGTCGCGCCTACCACCCTGGCCGGCTCGTCGGCCTCGGCGGAGACGTGCGGGCGTGCCGGAGGACGGAGGTGGGGGCGGGTCGCGAGTTGTCCCTGCCGTTGGCGGTAGGCCCAGTAGGAGTTCCACCATGTCAGGCGGTCGGCGGAGTCCTGCGGAATCAGGCCGTCGATCACGGACTGTACGAGGACGACGACCAGGGCGGCCAGGGCCAGGGTGAGGACCATGCCCCAGGGTGCGCCGGCGAGGGAGGCGGCCAGGGTGCCGATGCTGCCGATGCCCGCGCCGACGCGGGCGGCGGCACGCAGAGGGCGTGATTGTCCATTGGGCTGCGGAGAGGAGGGCGAAACGGCCAAGGTGGGCTCCTACAGTCTGTGATCGGTGTTCAACCCACCGTCACAGGCCGGGAATTGATGCGGAAGACGACCATCCATTGGTCCAGGGGGGAATGAACATGGCCCGTCCCGGGCGGCCTTTGAAGCCCATCGACGACAACCTGCCGGCGCCCGTGTACGCGTGGGCTGCTGCCGTGCGCCGCACGGTCTTCCTGCCGTTGCTCAGCGGCGAGCAGCCGCTGACGATCAGAGCCATCGCCCGCCGGCTGGAAGCTCTGGCCCCACAGGAGGAGAAAGCGGACCAGCCCGGCGCTGCGGAGGCGCAGCGGCTGGGAGCCTTCCTCACCGGGCGCAGCCCGGCGTGTGTGCAGCGGATCCTCTCGGGCCAGTCGGTGCCCACGCGTGATGTGGTGTTCGATCTGCTGAGAATTGTTGAGGAGGAGCGCGGCTGCCCGGCTGCCGCGGAGGTGAGGGCGCTGTGGGACGCGTACTGGCCTGCACTGCGCGAACGAAAGGCCGAGGTCTATGAGGTGTACGAGATCCTCAACGCCTACAACGGCGCACTAACGCTGGCCGATGTTCAGCAGCAGCAGGTCACCCGGCTGCAGGACAAGATCGAACAACAGCGGGCGCGAGTGGCGCGGGCGGAGCAGCGGGCCCGCCAGGCACGGTGGGTCCAGGCCGCCGTCCAGCGCGCACTGGGCCACAGCCGGCAGGAAGCCGACCGGCTGCAGGACCGCGAACGGCATCTGACCCGGAATCTCGACGAAGTCAGGGCCTGCGTGGCAGAGCTGCGGCAGGACGTCGCTGCGGCCCGCGAACAAGCGCAGCTGTGGAGAGGGGAAGCCGACCGGCGCCGCAAGGAGGCAGAACACGCCGAGCAGGAAACCTCGCAGACGCGGCAGGCCTGGCAGGAGCGGGAAGCCACGCTGCTGGAGCGGCTCGCACAGGTCCATGAAGCTCTGCACGAAGCCGGTGAGCGAGCCCACGAATTCGAGGTGGAGCTGCTGGAGCGGGAGGAGCACTGGCGCACCGAGGCGACAGCAGCCCACGCCGATGCCGAACTCGCCCGCCGTCAGGCGGCCTTGGTACGCAGTGAGGCAGAGGCCGTGCGCGAGGAAGCCGCCCAGGCCCTGCAGACCCAGCAGGAGTACGCCGACACCCTGGCCGCAGCCGCGGAAGAGCAACACCAGCAGGCACTGAGCACCATCGCCGGCCTCGAAGCGGAACTGCGCGCCGCCCATACCGACCTGCAAGAAGCCCGCCAGGATGCCGTGCACAAAGACGCCCGGCTGGCCGCGCTTTTGGCCGAGCGCGCCCAGAGCGCCCATCTCGACGACCTCCGCGACCAGGCCCTCACGCAGCACCCTGGCCTCCCCCAGCTCGATGAGACCGAGCCGATTGATCCCACACCCGCACCAACACCGCTGCCCGCCCGGTACGACGAACCCAGCAGCGCCTGGCAGAACAGCCCCTGGCCCAAACCGCAGACGGACGAACGCCCCGAGGACCTGCCGATGACCCCGCCGCTGCCCGAACCGCACCCCGGCACGCGCCACACCCCGCCACCAGCTCCCCCCTCCCCCGCTGCCTGGAATGCACCCGAGGACGGCATCGACGACACCGCTCGATCCCCCTTCATCGCGCCCAGCCAACCGGCCGACAGCGACACCGCCGCCCCAACGGACACCACTCCCGCCGCCGAGCCCGCCACGGCAGCAGCGATCCACGACAGCTCCACACCCACGAGCATCAAGATCAGCTTGTTCGGCATCCTCGCCAGCATCGGCGCAGCCGCCACCGGTGTCCTCGGCTACTCCCACCCGACCAAGACCGGCAGGGTCTTCACCGGTCCCGGCGCCCATCTGACCATGGCCGGCGGCATCGGCTTCGCCGTGTTCCTCCTCATCCTCAGCATCAGCGGCTTGATCCACTATGGCGATCTCGAAAACTCAAGCGGCGGTGACATGTACTGGGGCGGGATGTAGACCTACCCAGCAGAAACAGGCACGTTCGCAACAACGCGTTATCCCGCGCCCCCATGCCGCGCCTGACCGTACTGCTAGGCCTTCTGCTACTGAGTTTTTCGTTAGTTCTGTGGGGGCTGGGGGTGGATGGTGAGGCCGGTGTGGGTGAGGAAGGACCATGGGAGTTGCTCGCTGGAGCAGACGCGTTGGATGCCGCGTTCGGCTGCGTCAGCGACATCGGCGAGGTGGTCGCCGGCGAGGTTGGCCAGCTCGCAGGTCTTGATGGCCGACCACAGCAGTTCGACGGGGTTGAGTTCGGGCGCGTAGGGCGGCAGCCGCTCGAGCGTCAGCCAGTCCTGTTCGGCCGCCCAGGCCCGCATGCCCCGACTCCAGTGGGCGGACAGTCCGTCCCATACCAACACCACCGATTCCCCGGCGTAGAAGGCCTTGAGGCGTTCCAGCACGTCGATCAGGGAGGTGGTGTCGTAGGTGCCCGGCTTGAGGTGGAAGCACAGCCGTGGGCCGCGCTCGCCGTCGGCGGCGTGGTAGCCCAGTGCGGCGGCCATCCCGGCTCGTTTCCAGTTCAGCCGGTGGCGCAGGAGCGGTGTGCGGCCGCGCGGCGCGTAGGTGCGGCGCACCTGAGGCAGCAGCGATATGCCTGATTCGTCGAAGAACACGATCCAGGCACGTTTCTTCACCGCCCCCTTTTGATGCGGGGCCATTCCTGAGCGACCCATCGGGCGATCTCGGACTCGTCCCGCTCGAGGGCCTGGCGCCTGGGCCGCTGCAGGCTCCACCCCAGCCGCCCGGTCAGCAGGCGCCATACCGAGGCCCGGGCCAGCTTCACCCCGGTCACCCGCTCCACCACCACGCCGGCGCGTTCCAACGTCCACAGGTCCGCCTCGAACCCGTGCGCCTGAGCGCCTTGTTCCAACGCGGCCCGCACAGCGTCGACTTGGGCGTCATCCAGCTTGGGCGGCCGCCCGGTGGCCGGACGCCGCCGCAGTGCCTGAGCACCGCCCTGCTCCCATAACCGTTTCCACCGGCGCACGCTCTCGGCATGCATCCCCACCATCCGTGCCACCTCGGACGTGGCACGTCCCTGCTCGAACAGCTCGACAGCCCGCATGCGACGGGCCTCGGCCAACTGGGGCCGGGACAGGGGCGGAACGGACACATCGGAAACCACGGCCTGCGACTCGGAAGACACACCAAAAGCCTCACACCACTGAAGCTCCTGCGCCCACAGAACTAACGAAAAACTCAGTAGGCCGTGTTTCATAGGTCGGTGGAACGGCGGCTATGACTGGT
Organism: Streptomyces sp. NPDC002144; assembly: GCF_053593695.1. Lineage (NCBI taxonomy): Bacteria > Bacillati > Actinomycetota > Actinomycetes > Kitasatosporales > Streptomycetaceae > Streptomyces > Streptomyces sp. NPDC002144. The sequence continues at coordinate 22,903 of NZ_JBSFDB010000055.1, read as the reverse complement.
CGCTGGCGGGCAGGACTTGCCTGAGTGATTTGCTGTCGCGACCCGGTCGAGGAGCACGCGGCTCGAACTCATGCCCGGCGGAGTGTCTTCCAGGCTTCGTAGTGGTCGAGAACCGTCTCGGCCACGGGCCGGTAGTCGATGCCCAGCTCATCGACGCTGCGGCGGCTGTCGACGCCGAACCGGATCCCCAGATGCTTGCGGATGTAATCCTTCGTCAACCCGAACTGCGGCCCGAGGATCCGGACGACGGCGTCAGGCACCGGGTGGCGAGGGACGATGTACCGGCGCGGGTACCGGCCGCGGATGATGCGACCCATGTCGAGGAACGACACCATCTCCGGCCGAGCGAGGATGTAGCGGCCACCGGCCTGCGGGCGCTGCGCGGCGCGCACATGCGCCAGCGCCACATCACGGACATCGACGAACGCGAAGGAGAAATTCGGCGCGCCGAAGAAGAAGTAGCCCTTCATCAGCTCGCTTATCAGGAACAGGCTGCCCGAGTTCGACGACGGCGTGAGCGAGGGACCGAGCACGAGACCCGGGTTGACGGTGACGAGCGACCAGCGGTCCTGCGCCCCGGCGAACTCCCAGGCGAGCCGCTCCTGGGCGGTCTTCGCGAAGTGGTACGGGTTGTTCGCCACGGTACTGGAGGTGTTCCACAGGTCCTCGCGAGCAATGCGGTCCGGCGCGTCCAGGATGTCGGCGTAGTCGCCCAAGACCGCCCCGAGGGTCGAGGTGAGCACGACGCGTTCGACGTCCGGCGCCTTCTCCACGGCCTCCAGGACCGTCCGCGTGCCGTTCAGCGCGGGCTCCACGACGTCCTTCTGGCCGTCGCGGATCTGCTCGGGCATCAGAAACGGCGCCGCGACGTGGAAGACGTACCGGCACCCCTGGACGGCCTCGTCGAACGACCCCGGCCGCATCAGGTCCGCCTCGACCAGCTCCAGTACGCCGGGCGCCCCTACCGCGAGGGCCCGCAGCGGTGCCGTCTTGGCGGCGTCCGCCACGCTCCGGACGCTGGCCCGCACCCGGTACCCCTGCTGAAGCAGCTCCCGGACGACGTGGCTCGCCACGAAGCCGCTGCCGCCGGTGACCAGGACCTGGTCGCCCGGTTGGTCGCCACCCTCGAGTGCGTACAACTTTCCAGCCATGACTGTTCCCTTTCGCCGATCCGTCGAGACGACTGCAGCCTAAGCTAAGTTTGCAGCCGACTGCAAGATTGCTAGGGGATGTAATTTTGCAGTAACTTGGTGCCATGGAGAAGCAAGGTCTGCGGGAACGCGGCAAGGCAAGGCGCAGCGAGGCGGTCATCCGTGCCGCCTTCGAGTTGTTCGCCGAGCAGGGCTACGACGCCACGACGGTCGCCGAGATCGCGGAGCGGGCCGAGGTCTCGCCGCGCACGGTGGCCATGTACTTCCGTTCCAAGCAGGACATCGCCATGTCCAAGTTCAGCGAGGGCGCGGACCGGCTGACCGAGGCGATGCGCAACCGGAGCCCCGACGAGCGCGCGGTGGACGTCCTCGGGCGGTGGCTGCTGGCGGAACACGAGTCGGGCGACGACGAGATGGTTGAACTGGAACGCCGCATGTTCGTCGCCAACCCCGAACTGGCCGCGTTGCGGACGGCGCGGATGGATGCCGCCATCCGCGAATCGACCAGAGTCGTCGCCGAGGACCTCGGCGTCGCCCCGGAGTCCGTCGGCCCCCGGATGGTGGCCGTCGCGGCGACCGCCATCATCATCGAGCTCTTCACCGGCACCCAGGAGTCCGACCTCGAACAGGCCGCGGGGGTCGCCCTGCGCCTCATCGAGGCGGCCATCGACTCCCTTCCCCGGGACGCCGTCAGCCTGCACCATGCAGCCCGTCCTGCGTCCTGAGCGCCTTCACTCGACAACCTCGCTACAGACACGACAGACGGGTGATCGGGGAACGTTGCTCGCCGTCGCACCTCACGAAGCGATGCAGAAAACAACCGGATAGGCTCTCCTGGCGGGTCCATGCCGAACGCAGTCGGCATGGACCCGCTGCGGTGTCGGACTGGATGCGGCAAACGGTGACGACCGCGGTGCATACTGGCCGCGTGCGCCAGGTATTCGTCCATGAGGCGGTCGTGAGGATCGAAGCGGGCGGCGATGTGCGAGCTCTCGGAGCAGCCGTAACGGTCGCACTCTGCGGGAGCTGGGAGCACGAGCCGCCGTGCCCGCTCGCGCCCCACCACACCGCCACGCAGTCCTCCGGCGACGAGGTGCAACTAAGGGTGCTGTTTGCTGCCGAACCTGCGGCTGAGGCCGAAGTACGCAGCCGGATCGAAGCGGCGTTGTCCCGGGCCGGCTTCGACGGCCCAGACGGTGTCAGCACGAACTGGCAGTTGCGCAACGCATGGCCCGGCGTTGTCCGAAACGACGAGGCTGAGCACGCGGCGCGGCTCGTCCGAACCTGAACGCTCGGTCTTCTGCACGTCTGGCCAGTACGCTGACTCTTGCCGGGGATTCCGTCACCCCGTGCCGCATTGCGTCGGGCTGGACCCTACCGGGGCAGGGTCTGGGTGACGCGCCACAGGCGGCGCGGAAGGTCGCCCTCTTCGAAGGCGTGGACCTCGTTCAATGTCCAGCCGTCGGCGAGGGCGTCGACCAGGGCGCGGTCGAAGAAGTGCACGGCGAAGCCGCCGTGTTCGAAGATGTCGTCCCCGCGGGCGGTGCCAGCGCCGTAGTGGGCGTCGCCGGTGTGCCGGACGGTGTAGACGAACACCCCTCCGGGCCGCAGCACGCGGCGCACCTCGCCGACCAGCGCATGGATTTCCTTCGTGGACAGCGCCATGCACAGCAGCATGTGCGCGAAGACCGCGTCCACGCAGGCGTCCGGCAGCCGCAGCGGATCCCGCACATCGTGCACCGCGGCGGTCACCCGTTCGTCGACCCCTTGCTGCCGGGCGGCGTCGCGCAGTTGCTCCAAGCCCGTCGCGGAGAAGTCGGTGGCCTGGACAGTGAAACCCTCGCGGGCGAAGTACAGCGCGTCCCGGCCGTGCCCGGCGCCGAGTTCGAGCACATCCCCTGCCCCGGCGGCACGGAAGACCTCGGCGGCATGAACGGCCGGTGCGGACGGTTCGGCACCGTACATGGCGGGGTGGGCGCTGTAGGTGTCCTGCCAGTGCGCCCGCTGCACATCGGCCAGGTCCTGCCCGTCGTCCGTCACAACCGTCGTCCTCTCGTGCCAGTGAGGCGAAGCGTAGGCCGGAACCCCGACGCGGTGCGCAGTCGTGTCCGGCCGGACTGCGGCTTCCGTCGCACCCGGCACAGCCGTCCTCACCGTGGATGGGGCCGGCCATCCATGCGTTGACCGCCACGTTGACGATGACCGCGCAGAGGTCACCGCCGCTCTGCGCCCGGGAGTCCGGGACGCCAGCAAGGACCAGCGCAAGTTCGGGGTTGTCGATCGGCGGCACCGGGGCCTGGCCCACACCCCACGCGGAACGGTTTGCCTGCTTCTGGCGTCCCTCGTCACGGGCCTGCTGGAAGGCCTGTGAGATCGTCTCGGCGGCCCCGGACAGCGCACCCTTGGTCTTGCCTCGGGCACCGGATTCGGTGAGCTGGCCGGTGAGTTCGGTCAGGCCGGCCGGCTTGCGGGGGCCCGCCTCCAGGTCGAGGCGGTTGCACGCCTCGGCAGGGCAGATCGGCTGTTAAGCCGCACCGCGGGTGCGTCGCCGGCTAAGGGACCTGGCCGGTGAAGATGGCGGTCCGGTAGCTGACGTCGAGGTCCTCGCTGCCGGGGGTGATCTCCAGCTGGAAGTCGTGCTCGGCGCGGCCGAAGGCGCAGGCGCTCGCCCACGCGACCGACTTGCCGGGCAGGGCGTGCCGGTTGGGGGCGCTGTCCAGCCCCTCGTCGTAGATCATGCCATCGTCGGTCGGGCACTCGATGTCGAGCAGGGACAGATCGAGCGGGCTCGTCGAGCCGTTGGTAACCGTGACCGTGAAGCGGATCATCGGCGTATTCGCCGGCGCCGCCACATTCGAAGAGACGCCGCGTGTGAGGTTGCTCAGCCGAGCCTCGACTCCGTCGTTCCAGACAGCGGACTTGTGCAGGCCGACGGTGAAGCTGTCGCCGCTGTCTGTGGCCGCCTGATCGGTCGGCGTCTCCTCGGCCGGCGTCTGCGTGGTCGCCGACGCGCTGCTCGGCGCGTACGTCTTCGTGCTGGCCGTGGGGTGGGTGCTGGTGCAGCCGGCGCCCAGCAGGAGTGCCGCCGACACGACCATCGGCGGCCAGAAGGCACTCTTACTTCCGAAGTGAGGTCTGTCGGTCATGTCCGGCTCCTCTCCTCGATTCGGAATGTAGCGCGCATCGGGGGAGGCAGCCCCTGTCGGGCAGCAACGCCGGCGGGCCTTCGGGCCGCTGCCTGAGCGTGAGAACACGCGGCGGGATCTACGCGGTGGGGTGGGAGACGGCGAGCAGGTCATGTCCGGTCGCTGAGCTGGGACGGACGGTCCTTGTCCTCCCCGCCGACGCGGAGGTGTTCCGCACTGGCTGGACCTGATCCTCCTCGTCCTGTCGTCGTCTTCCCCGCCGACGCGGGGGTGCGCCGGCGTCCTGGTGCCGGACGTTCGGACTTCAGGTCCTCCCCCTCTGACGCCGGAGTGCTCCGATGTTCGTCGGTCCGGTCCTGGACAACGGCGAGTGCTCTCCGCTGACAGGCTACTGGGAGGCCGTCAGGATCAGTTCGTAGACGTACCTGAACGAGCGAGGACGCGAGGTGCCCATGGTTCCATCGGCGAAATCCTTCTTCGAAGAGGTGCGAGTGGTCTACGCGGAAACAGCCGCTGCTGTAGGGCTATCCGGCCCGACTGAGACCGAGCGCATCATGCCAGCCTCTAACTACCAGGGCGACGGAGCCGCATACGACGTCACGCTCGATGTCAGGGAGGGTGGGGTGAAGTGCAGCGTCAGCTTCCAGACGGATGCCGTCAGTCTCACGGTGGATATCGAACCGCTGGCCATCGCAGCCGGAATCGTGGACAAGCGCGGCGGTGTCTCATACAGCGCCCGGAATCTGAAGCAACTACGCAAATCCCTTCTGGGACAGGCCGACTACGTCCGACGCGTTCATCCGCTGCTGACGGACGCCGACACAACCGAGGAGCTGATGCGGCGGGCCGGCGCCCGCGAGTGGCTCAGGCACCGTTCCATCCCCGAACAGTGAGGCCGGAAAGCGACAACCGCCAACGGGCGTGGGATTCTTTGCGACTCGGTCGCTGCTGCCCGCCGCGTCAGCGGAGCGAGCAGCAGCCGTCGTGTTAGCGGGTTGCGGTCTCCCCCACCTGAGGCTGCACCGCATCCGGGGGTGCGGGGCGGGTCTGCGGGCGGGGGATGTCGGGGAAGGGGCGGTAGGAGGTTTCTGATCGTGCGGGCAGGCTATTGGGGGTGTCGGGGCGGGCCGCGGCCGCGGTGAGCAGCATGGCGATGCGCTTGGCGAAGCCGGGGCCGGGGACGGGGAGTTCTATTTCGGGCTGGCGCAGGTAGCCGGCGGTGACCGCGGTCGGGACGTAGGCCATGAGTGCGGTGACGGCGGCCGGTCGGGGGCGCGCGGTGTACTTCGCCAGGTGGCGCAGCACCCTGAGGATGGTGGTGGTGGATGTGCTGGTGATCCGGTGTTCGGCCGGGTGCCAGCGGCGAGAGACCGTGGTTTGCGGGCCGGGCTCAAGGGCGGGAGAGTCGGGCTGGGGCTGGACGTCGTCGGTCTGGCGGTGCCACCAGTCGGCGGTGTCGTCCTCGCCCAGGGCCAGGTGGTGCAGGTAGAGGCAGTAGGCGGCAGCCGCCTGTCCGGCACCGGCCGCGTACTGCCACCAAAAGCGTGCTCCGTCGTCGGTGTCGGTCAGCTGCAGGACGCAGGCCAGCACGAGCGCGCTGCGGGGTGCGGGGACCTGGTCGGTGACGAAGTCGGCGACGTCGGTGGGCGGAGTGTGGGTGAGCAGGGTCTCGCACAGGGCCCGCAGATCCTCCGCCGCTCCCGTCGAGGTGCGTGTGCCGGTGTCAGCCGGCGGTCGGGGGCGGGTGGTTGGGGTGTTGTGGGCGGGGACGATGTCGCGGGGTACGGTGCGGCCGCGGACCAGCAGGGCCCGGGACAGGATGTCGTCGATGCGGGTCATGAGGTAATCCCTTCTGTCTCGGTCTGCTCGGTGTCGGGCTGCGGGCAGAGAACGCTCTCGAGGAAGTGGACGGCGTGGCGGTCGTCGGAACGGACGGTGGCCAGCGGCAGGCCCAGGAGGGTGGCGACGTCCTCGTCGGTGATCCCGCACAGGCGGCGCAGCACCATGATGTCGAGCTGCTGGTCGGGTAGCCGGCTCATCGCGGTGAACAGCTCCAGGGTCTCGGCGACCTGCTCCATCCGGTCGGCGTCCGCGCTCAGGGAGCTCAGGGCGACGGTGTCGAAGGCCGCCCGCCCGAGCTCGGGCCGGCCGTCGAGGTGCGGGGTGCGGGACATGACGGTGGCGCGCAGCACCATCCAGGCGTAGCGCCGGGTGTCGGGGCTGGCGAGTGCGTCATTCCAGCAAAGCCACAGGATGTCGAAGGTGTCGGAGACGACGGTGTCGCACTGGTCGGCGTCCAGGAGGAAGACCTGCGCGTAGTGGATGTAGTCGTACTCCACCAGCTCGCGAAAGGCCCGGTGGTCCAGCGGCGGAGCCGCGTGGGTCGTGGTCAGGGCGGCCTTCTCGCTGGAGCGTTCCACCCACTCCCGGCTCTTGTGGGCCTCGAACGCCGCCTGGCGCCACAGCCGGTACAGCGGCGCGTAGGGCATCTTCAGCTCCATGGACAGGCTGAAGATGATCTCCCAGCGCGGGTAGAGGCCCGTGCCGCGCAGCAGTTCGGAGATCTTCGACTTCGCCAGGCAGACCCGCACGCTCAGATCGCTCAGCGTCAGCCCGCTCTTGAGGTAGTTCTCCCGCATCGGCTCCAGCCACGCGCGGTGGGCGCTGCCCACGCAGTCCGCGATCGGGCCGAGCTTGCGGCCCGGCCGCGCCGGAGGCGCCTTGACGGGTGGAGGCGGCGGGGCCGGTGGATCAAAGGGACTCGTCACGGGTGCTGTCCTCCTCCCGGTCGGGAACGGAGGCCACCCGGTGGCCCGAGGCCGGCGCGCTCTGGGTACGCACGGCGCGAACGATCTGCTGCACCGTCAGGGCCAAGACCGGGGCCGCGGTGACGATCGCGGCCGCCTGGCCGACGACCGCCATCACCACACTCCACGCGAACACCGTCACCGTCGCCACAGTGATCGCTATGGACTTGCGTTCCATTCAGACTCCTCGCTCGTCGTCGGCCACTCGCCCCGCGCGGCTCATCCGGAGGCCGCGACGGTTCCCCGGACGACGGGTGCCGACGCCGTCGTGCGGGGAGGCAACCAGCTTGATGCGAGAGGAAGTTGCTACGCCACGTGATCGGAGATTCACGGAACAATGCCAGTCACACGATGGCCCTCAGACGAGCACCAATGACCGCTCAGGCAAAGGAACAGCACAGCTCACGCGTGTGAGAGTGGAAGTTCCGGGTTTTCCTTGCAATCGGGCCGCCCAGCCCCGTCAATGGAATCAAGACACCTCGGTGTCGGCCTTCCCATCCGGAAGGGCCCGCTCCCGTGCCGAGAACCTGGGGGGCGAGCACCCCGCTCTCGCCCGGCCGCTGCAGAAGGCCGGGCGAGAGCGCGTGAGTTCCCCGCGGACGGAACGACCGTAGCCCACCGCACTGACAACGCCCCCGGCGCTGGCGCCGCATCCGCTCCGTGTCGCCGGCACCACACGTCGGCTGCCCGGCAGTCACAGCCACGGCATATCGGCGTGCTGCGTCTCAGCAGCGTCAGCTTTGGGCTCGCGGGATGGCGAGCCCGGCGAGCGCGGGCCAGGTCGAATACCAGACCCGGTCAACCCGACGGAGGTAGCTTCGATGCGTGGCTACCTCAGAACACGGCGAAGGCGGGGGCAGGGAGTCCACGCGTGTGGAAACGGCTCTGCGGCACATGCTGGCGGACGGGACTCTCCGGTTGAACGAGTCGCTGCCGACGCAGCGGCAGTTGGCGGAGGCATACAGCGTCAGCCGCGACACTGTGCAGCGCGCCCTGGCCAAGCTCGTAGAAGAGGGATGGATCGCCTCACGGCCAGGGAGCCGGATGTGGGTGATCAGGATTCCGGCCACCACGCGTGCCGAGGAGCGGTCCGTTGCGCGAGGCAAGGTAGCTCTTGGTCCGCTCATCCACCGCGCCTTCGAGCAGACCCAGGTGTCCCTGGACGTCTTCAGCCTGACCGGCGAGACATTCGTGAGGCACCTGAAGAACCAGGAGGAACGGGTACTCGCCCAGGAGATCGCCCCGCAGCAGCTACGCATCCGCCTGCTCCTGCCGGGAGAGCAGAGCCCGCTGATCTATCCGCGCGCCCTGGATCCCGGGGATCTCCGAGTGTGGGAACGCTGGCGGGACATGCTCCGGGGCCATGTGGCCGAACTGAGCGAACTGGCCGACAGACTGCAGGGCGCGGGTGTGGACTCTCGGATAGAGGTGCGACGGTTTCCGAGTACACCCCAGTTCAAACTGTACGTGCTCAACGAGTCCGAGATGCTGTTCAACCCCTATGAGCCGGTCGAACGCACGATCATGGTCAAGGATGCCGAACGGCCCGTCGCCGCGCTGGACGTACTCGGCCTCGGGTCGGCCTACTCGTACCACCGCCTGGACGACGATGACGAATACTGCCACGACTCGCTCTTCTTCACCAACATGATCGAATGGTTCAACGCGAACTGGGAGATCTGGCCGACCATGCGGCTGCGCACCGACCACAACGGCACCGAACGCCCACGGTAGGGAGGGCGGAAGAGGAATCAGTGGCTTGGCCGCTACGCAGGATCCGTACAGGTGCGTCGCCGGTGCTCATGGCCCTCCTGTCTGGTCGGCGGATACAGCGTGCTCCACACCGGGACCTCCAGCCCCCCGGTGAAGCCTTGGCTTTCAAGCGGAAGAAGTGGCGGTAGGGGTCGAACTTCGCGGCCAGGACGTCGGCGGTCTCGGTGCAGTTGTCGATCTCCACCAGCAACCCCGGCACTCCCTCCGGAGCGAGCAGCACCGCGTCGACCTGGACGGCGGACCGGTTACGTCCGTCGGCAGGCAGGTGATGGACCACCTCCGTAGACCATGAGGCGGCCGTGCCGATGCCCGCCAGCTCCGCAGCGCCGGTGTCCCGCACGGGCGGGAGCGAAGCCGCGGGCTCGGACTCGGGCTGTACCCGGCGTACGGGCCGGGTGCGTTCAGGGGTGGTGCGGGTGGTAGCGATGATCGTCTCGTTCACCGCCATCGCGTGCGGGGCGCCGGATCGGGCCGCGCCATGCGCGGTCCCGCCCATCTCGCTCAACGGGCGGGCCAGGACCTCGGATGCGACCTGTCCTGCCAACTCAATGAGCCGTTTCACCTTTGACGATTGCTCGTGACTGCGCGGGGCCGCAGGTAAGCATCGATCAGGGCTCTTGTTAAGTTCACGCCATTTTATTCACCTTTTCTTCCATGTCTTGGGAAAATCTTGAACCGGCCAGGGGAACCTGTTGCGGCTTTCGGGCATCCGCCACATGCAGACCTAGGGGAGCAAAAGCTGTCAAACAGGTAACTCAGGACTGAGCATCCTTCCTGGTTCCTTTTGACATTCCTTGGTGGCCTGAAAGGTTTGGCTTGATCAATCCCTGTGGCCCCCATCGGTGTACTGCGAACCTTCAGTGAAGATCAGCTCGTTTCTGTTGGCTCCGCAACGCGGAGTACGAGGGAGGGAGCTGATCGTGCGTCACAGACCTGTGGCCCATGACAGATCGAGAAGGGGCGGGTCGCGCCAGGCACGACGGCTACGCCAGATCGCTGTCGGTGTGGTGATGCTGTTCGCGGCCGAGGCCGCGCTGGTGTCGCAGGACACCGGTGCCGCGTTCGCCGCGCCGGCCTCCGGTGCGACAGCGGAGTCCGTACAGTCGGACGCCACTCAAGCGTCGGGTCCTGCGGAGGCGCAGGATGAGGCGTCGGCGGTGCTGATGGCGCGTCTGCAGGACCGCAAGATCGAGGTGTTGTCCGCCCGGGCGACGGATTCGACGACGTATGCACTGCCCAGCGGTGAGTTGGAGACGGAGGCGTACGCCGGTCCGGTGCGGGTGAAGCAGGATGGCGTGTGGAAGAACATCGACACGTCGCTGTCCGACACCGGCTCCGACCTCACGCCGACTGTGGCGGCGGCCGACGTCGCCGTCTCCGACGGGGGTGACACAGAACTGGCGTCGGTGGCCAAGGGCAAGGAGTCCTTCGGACTGGGGTGGGAGGACAAGCTTCCGGCCCCGACCGTCAAGGACAGCACCGCCTCCTACGATTTGGGCAGTGGCCAGACCCTGTCCGTTACGGCGCTGGCCCAGGGTTTCTCGGAGAACATCAAGCTGACTGAGCAGCCCGACGGTCACACGGTTTCCTATCGGATCCCGCTCAAGCTGGACGAGCTGAAGCTGTCCCAGGCCGACTCTGGGCACCTGTTGCTGAAGAACAGCGACGGCGACCTGGTCGCCGAGGCTCCGGCCCCGATGATGTGGGACGCGAGTAAGGATCCCGCCTCTGGCGAGTCAGCGCACCAGGAGCAGGTGGCGACGAAGGTCGAGACGGCGTCGGACGGTTCACAGACGCTGGTCCTTACCCCGGACCAGGACTTCTTGGCCACCGCGACCTACCCGGTGACCGTGGACCCCACCTCCACCCTCGCGGTGACCACCGACACTTGGGTACAGAACCCCGACTACCCCGACTCGCAGGTCTCTTCCCAGGAGCTGAAGTCGGGCACGTATGACGGCGGTACGGACACGGCGCGCTCGTACCTGAAGTTCGACGTGTCGAAGTTCACCGGCAAGCACATCACGTCGGCCACGATGTCGCTGTACAACTACTACTCGGCGACCTGCTCCACCTCCGGTGCGGCCACGGTGGCGAAACGGATCACCTCCTCGTGGTCCTCGTCGTCGATCACCTGGGGCGCGCAGCCGTCGACCACCACCACGGGCATGGCCTCCAACACCGGCCACTGGGGCTACACCGGCTGCGCGGCGAACTGGTCGAACTGGAACCTGCAGACGATCGTGCAGGCATGGGCGGACGGCTCGGCCAACTACGGCCTGCAGGTCCGCGCAGAGAGCGAGAGCGACTCCACCACCTGGCGCCGTTTCCGCTCGGCGAACTACACCACGTCCGGATACGCGCCGAAGCTGTCGGTGACCTACAACTCGTACGCCACGACCAGCTCGCTGGCGATCTCGCCGAGCAGCGTGAACGCCTACAGCGGCAAGCGGTACGTGACCACCTACACCCCGACCCTGTCGGCGAAGGTGACGGACGCGGACGGCTCCGCGGTCAAGGCCCAGTTCGAGATCACCAACGACCCCTCGTACAGCGGTGAGACCTCGTACTCCTACACCGGCACCTCATCCTCCGTGGCCTCCGGCAGCACCGCGAAGCTGACGATCCCGAGCGCGAGCCAGCTGGCCGCGGCGCACCTGCGCATGCGGGTACGCGGCTACGACGGCACGGACTACGGCGCGTGGTCGTCGTACATCTACTTCGTGCCGAACGTCGCCAAGCCCAACGCCCCGACCATCACCTGCGACCCTTATACACAGGACACCTGGACACCGAAGGCGTCGGGTTCGGTGACCTGCACGCTGGACACCTCCTCCAGCGACGGCCAGGGCTACCTGTGGGGCCTGGACGACTCCACCACCCCGAAGTCGGTGTACGACACCGCCGACGGCAACGGCGGTGACCCGCTGACCATCTCGATTGCCCCGAACGAGGACTGGCACACGCTCTACGCCAAGACCATCGACTCGGGCGGCAACCTCTCGACATCCAACACGAGTTACGCCTTCGGTGTCGGTGACGGCGCAGGTCTGCTCACCCCGGGCGAGGGCGACAGTGCCGCTCGCCGCATCAGCCTCACCTCGACGGGCAAGAGCACCTACACGGGCGTGACGTACCAGTACCGGCGGGGCGAGACCGACTCCTGGGTCTCCATCCCGGTCGTGGATGTCACCAAGTCCGGCGGCTCGGCGCTCTCATCCTGGCCCCTCGCTGTGTCCGGCGGTGCCCCGGCGGCCCTGACATGGAACGTCACCGACTCCCTGTCCGAGGACGGATCGCTCGACATCCGGGCGGCCTTCACCGACGGCACCACGACCGCCTACTCCTCGGCGCACACGATCACCGTGGACCGCAACGCCGGCACCGCCCCCAGCGTGAACGTCGGCCCCGGGTCGGTGAATACCCTGACCGGTGACTATAGCCTGTCCTCGACGGATGCCACCGGCTTCGATCTGTCGGTGTCACGGACCGCGTCATCGCGCCGCCCGACCGCAGGTTCGGACGCGGAGGGCCAGGTGGCGATCTTCGGTCCGCAATGGACCTCCGGCACCACGGCGGAGATCACCGACTCCGACTGGGCCTACCTCAAGCAGACCTCGGCCACCTCGGTGGCACTGGTGGACGTGGACGGCGACGCGACGGGTTTCACCGCTACCTCAGCGGGCGGTTGGAAACCCGAGCCCGGCTCCGAGGACCTAACGCTGACCAGCAAGGACAGCAATGGTGCCACGGCAAACGACCTGACTAGGGTCTCGGCTTTCACGCTGAAGGACGATGGGGGTACGACCACGACGTTCGCGAAGGTGGACTCGGCGGCGACGACCTGGCAGGTGTCCAGCACCTACCTGCCGACCGACAACTCCACGACCAAGGTGGTCTCGGAGAAGGTCATCTCCGGCAGCAGCACCCTGGCCCGGCCGAAGTACGTCATCGCCCCCACGTCGGCGGTCACCGCCGACAAGTGCCAGACCGCGATCGACACCGCAACCGCCGCCGGCCACGACTGGTTCACCAACGCCAGCGACAACACCGGCTGCCGGGTTCTGCAGTTCGTCTACGCCTCTTCGACCACAGCCACCAGTTCCGCGCTCGGCAACTACACCGGGCAGGTCCAGCAGATCAAGCTATGGGCCGTCACACCCGGTGACAGTACCACCACCGCCACAGCCATCTCCCAGTACACCTACGACAACTCCGGCCGCCTGCGCGAACAGTGGGACCCCCGGATCAGCCCCGCGCTGAAGACCGCCTACACCTACGACAGCGCCGGCCGCGTCGCCAGCCTGACCCCGCCGGGCGAGCTGGCCTGGACCTTTACCTACGGCAAGGCGGGCAAGGCAGCCACGGCCGGTGACGGCATGCTGCTGTCGGCCTCCCGCCCAAACCTGACGGCCGGCACTAAGGGCACCACAGACGGCACGACGGCGACCACCAGCGTGGTCTACGACGTTCCGCTGAGTGGTTCGAATGCGCCCAACGCCATGGGCACCTCGGACGTCGCGACCTGGGGCCAGACGGATGTGCCCACGGATGCGACCGCGGTCTTCCCAGCCGACTCCGTCCCCTCGTCCCACACCGGCTCGGACCTCGCGGCCTCGGACTACCCCCGCGCGACCATCACCTACACCGACGCCTCCGGCCTTGAGGTCAACAGCGCCACCCCCGGCGGACACATCGCTACCACAGAGTACGACCGCTTCGGCAATACCGTCTGGCAGCTCACTGCTGGCAACCGTGAGCTGGCACTGACCTCGGCCACCAGCGGCGACACCTACGACGAACTGGCTCTGCTGCACATCGCAGGCGAACAGACCGCCGACCGCGCCGAGCAACTGTCGACCGTCTCCACGTACTCCAGCGACGGTCTGCGGATGCTCGACGAGAAGGGCCCGCTGCACCAGGCCACCCTCACCTCGACCCTCGCGGCCGGATCCGGTGGAACCGACGTACCCGCCGGGACCCCATTGCCGGTCCGCCAGCACACCGTCAACACCTACGACGAGAACCGCCCGACCGACGGCACAGCCACCGTCGCCAACCAGGTCACGACCTCCAAGGTCGGGGCATGGGCCGACGGCTACCCCGCCGACGCTGACGTGCGCACCACGAGCACGCAGTACGACTGGGTCAAGGGCCTACCCACCGCCACCATCACCGACCCGTCCGGTCTCGCGCTGAAGACCACCACGTCGTACGACTCCCAGGGCAGGATCACCAAGACCACCCTGCCGAAGTCGTCCGGCACGGACGCCGGGGCCACGGTGACCACCTACTACTCGGCCACCGGCACCGGAGCCTGCAACGGCAAGCCGGAATGGGCGGACCTGGTCTGCTCCACCGGCCCGGCCGGCACCATCACGCTCGGCGGCTCCAACCCCACCGAACTGCCCACCAAGACCATCGAATATGACCGCTGGGGCAACACCGCCAAGACCACCGAGACCGCCAACTCCGTCACCCGCACCACCACTAACACCTACGACACCGCAGGCCGTCTCAAGACCACGGCGGTCACCGGCGGGGTGGGCACGGCGGTACCGGACACGACCACCACGTACGACACCGACAGCGGTGACGTGGCCACGGTCGCCTCCAACGGGCAGACCATCACCCACACCTACGACCAGCTCGGACGCGAGATCACCTACAACGACGGCGCGGGCAACACCGCCAGCACGCAGTACGACGCGCTCGGCCGGCCGGTGAAGACCACCGACTCCGCCCCGTCCACCACCACTTACACCTACGACACCACCAAGGACCCCCGCGGTCTGGAGACCTCCCGCACCGACTCCATCGCCGGCACCTTCGCCGCCCTCTACGACGCGGACGGCAACCTGGCCACCGAGTCCCTGCCCGGCGGCTACACCCTGACCGTCGGCCAGGACGAGACCGGCGCAGAAACCTCCCGCATCTACACAAAGGACAGCGACAACACGGTCGTCGCCTCCGACAGCACGGACGAAAGCGTCCAGGGACAGGTCGTCAGCGACACCGACACCGCGGGCCAGACGCGGGCGCGCAGCTACGCCTACGACACGGCGGGCCGCCTCACCCGAGCCGACGACACCAATCCGGACGGGGCCTGCACCCGCCGCGACTACACCTTCGACGACAACACCAACCGCACCGCCCTCGCCGTCGCCACCAGCGACGTCGGCGCGGCATGCACCTCCACCGGCTCCACCACCACCTCCTACTCCTACGACAGCGCCGACCGCCTGGTCACCTCCGGAACGGTCTACGACGCTTTCGGCCGCACCACCACCCAGGCATCCGGCGCCACTGTCGGCTACTACACCAACGACCTCGTCCGCCAGCAGACCTCCGGCACCAGCCGGCAGACCTGGAACCTGGACGCCGCCGGCCGCCTCGCCTCCTGGACCACCGAATCCAACAGCAGTGGCACCTGGACCCAGACCGGGTCCAAGGCCAACCACTACGGCTCCGACGGCGACAGCCCCGACTGGATCCAAGAGACCAGCACCACCCTCACCCGCAATGTTCAGGACATCGGCGGGGACCTGGGAACTACCACCACCGCCACCGGCGGTGTCGTCCTCCAGCTGACCAACATCCACGGCGACGTCACCGTCCAGCTCCCGCTGGACACCGCCCAGCCCGTCATCGCGTCGTCCTACGACGAGTACGGAAACCCCGAGGCCGACACCGCCGCCACTCGCTACGGCTGGCTCGGCGGCAAGCAGCGCTCCGGCGAAACCCCGACCGGCGCCCTCCTGATGGGGGTCCGCCTCTACGATCCCACCAGCGGACGCTTCGACTCCCTCGACCCCGTCCCCGGAGGCGGAGACAACGCCTACGGATATCCGGGCGATCCCGTCAACCAGTTCGACCTGAACGGCAAGTGGTGGGGCAGCATGTTCCGCCATATATGGCGAACCAGGCAAGTACAATCCGCCGCGAATGCGGTGGTTGCCGTGGGCGCGATCTTCCCGTACGCGATATACGCCGGCACGTACCACCTGCGTCATCGCCTCAGCCGTCGTCACCGGCGCGGGCTGTATGGCCGTGCCATGCGGAAGTTCGAGTACTACAACCTTCGAATGGACGAAGGGCTGGACTCGTTCAAGCGGCACCATCTCGGAAGGAATGAGAGTAACTACGACGAGCACATCCGTGGTAGTTACTGTCCGAGATTCATGTACAGCTGGTCGTCGCAGTGCCGCCGCGGCGGCCATCTGTACGGATGGTTGCCCGGCTCGTACAGGAGGCATGGACGGGTCTACCGGGACCTCTGACGGATGATTTCCGGGGTGGGGGCTCCGCAAGCCCCCACCCACCCGATCTCAGATAGGACGACGACGATGGCCAGGAAATTCAATCGGCCTCATCGGTACAGGAAGACTCTCGTCGCTGCCACCATAGGCGGACTCCTCGTGCTGACCGCAGCCGCATGCGCCGCCGACCCGACCGACCCCAGCAATGTGGCTCCCGTGCGTCTGGTCAACGACACCTCGGACAGGATTCACGTCTCCTGGTGCTCCGGTGATGATGCGCAGTGCACGGAGCGCCGACAGCTCGGTGATGTGAAGCCCGAAGGGCGGGCGGAATACAAGATCTCTTCTTACGAGGTCGTCTTCCGCCTCGAGACGGGTGACGGTGCGGCGAAATATCTCTGCAAAGACGGTGCGGAAGGTTCGACCATGGAGGTGTCGAAATCCGTTTCCGATCTCACGTCGGCCTTCAAGAATTGCTGACCGGCAACAAATGAAGACAGTTCACGGCGGGGAGACCGATCCGGATCTTCGGTGGTCATTCCAAGGTGACCTGACCACGGTGCAGCTGCCACTGTTGCGCGTCCGCGACCAGAGCCAGCCGGACATTCACCGCGGCGCGCTCGCTGAGCAACGCAACCAGCACGGCCGTATCCGTCTGCCCGTTAATCGCCATGCCCAGCTTTCCTCTCCCCGCAGCGTGTGGAGCCGGACCAGGCGCATCGTCACGGCCCGTGCTCCCGAGCAGGCTACGCCTCATGTATGCGAGCGGCGGCCACGTGCTGTCCTCAGCCTCAGGCGGCAGCCGAGCAGCGCGAGGCCAGCGTCCGTGGCGCAGTGCATCGCCCATCCGCTGCGTCGCTCACCGACGCCCCGTGCCGGGTGCGCTCACCGGCACGGGGCGTGCGCCAGAGCGGTGGGGTCGGTGTCCTGGCCCGCCGCTACGGGGGAAAGCGGCGGGCCAGGAGCTCCTCCACGGTGCCACAGCCGGGCACGGACCGCCTGCCATGCCATGGAAGTGGCTGCCGGACGCCGAGGTTGGCCAGAAGAGGCGGCGCGTGACCTCCCCAGCCGCCGCGCCGCCGCTCCCCTGTCCGCGTCCTGCTTCCCGCCCCGCTGCCGCGTACACCTCCTCATGCGGCACTTGATCGACTGCCGGTCCGCTTCGGGGGCGGCTGGTCATCAGGTTGGGCCGCCGAAGAGACCGCCGTTGGCGCCTGCGCTACCGTTTGCGCCGCCGCCGTTGGCCCCGTTGGCCTGGCCCGATGAGGCAGACGTGCTGGGGGTGGGGGGCGGAGAACTCCGTGTGCTGCTGCCGCTGTCGCCGAGCAGGCCGCCCACGGATCCGCCGGACGCGAAGGAGGATCCGGTCGAGGTACCGGCATGTCGCGTGGCCGCCCGGCTGGGTGAGGGCGAGGACTGCTCCTGCGGAGCGGCGTCGGTGGCGAAGACAAAACTGGTCTGGCTCTTGTTGCCCGCGAAGGTGGTCTCCACGAGGTAGGTGCCGACGGCCGCGTGGCTTGTCTGCCCGCAGTTGCCGGAGTTGGGGATGCCGTCCCAGACGAAATCGACGTGGGCCGGCCGGCCGCGGGTGACAGCGATCCAGCGGTGACTGTGGTGTCCGTCGGTACATGAGGAGCTGTCCCACAGCGGGCTCGAGCCGTCTGCCGGGGTGATGGTGAGGACGGCGTGGTCGCGGGCGGCATCGACGCGACACGGCACCCGCCCGCCGTCGGCCGCAGACACGGTCAGCTCGATGTGCGCTTGGCCGCCGCTGCTGTAGGTGTTGTGAGCAGATTTGAGACCAGCGCGGATGTCGGCGTTCGTGCACGACTGGAGCCCCATCACCTTCGCCGTGTTGACCTCCTGGCTGCCGATGTCCGCGACCGGGTCCTTCGCCGGTCTACTGGGTAGCGGCGACACCGAGGCCGTTTTGGGCGCTGCCGCGGAGGAGGTCGCCTTGGAGTCATCGTGGCGGTCGCCCGACAAGCGCATCGCCGCCTGCAGAATGACGAAGATGCCCGCCAGGACGATGCCCACCAGGGCGCCGACGATGAAGGCCCGCTTGAACGGCGTATCACCTGGCAGACCAGGCCTGTGGGCCTGTCCGCCGACATCCTGACCTGTCGCCGCCGTCGCGTTACCGACAGGCGCTGAACGCGGACGCCCGGGCGCCCTGGTGGCGCCGGCACCCGCTCGGGCGAGAGGGTGTTTCCACGCTGGCGGATCGGCCGCCACAGCGGGGCGGTGCGGCGTTGAGCTGGGGACATCAGTTGTCTCCGAGGTGGGGACATCGCTGGCCGGTGGCAGTGCCGCCGGCGCCGTGTCGAGGTGCTGCAGGGCCAGGCTGACGACGGTGTCGGCCTCGGCCAGGACCCGGTCGGCGCGCAGCGAGGCGATCTCCTCGGCGTGTTCCTCGACGAGGCTGGCCAGGACTCCGTCCCGGCGCAGGAGTTCCGTCCGGGCGTCAGTCAGCTGACGGGAGACGGTGCGCAGTTGCTCGCTGAGGTGCTCCACGGCGTCCATGGCGACGTCGTGGCGGCGCTCGAGTTCGGCGCGGCTGCGCCGGGCGGGCAGGGCGGGCTCTTCTTCGCGCCGGGGAGCGTCTTCGGTCGAGCTGGCCCGCTGCTGGGCGTCGTGCAGGGCCTGGACGGCGGTGCGCAGCAGCCGGGTGAGTTCCTCGTTCTCCTCCCGAACCGTCTCAAGAGCGCTCTCCAGGTCGGTGATCCGTTTCGTGTGGGCGCCGCTGCTGATGGTTTCCTGCTCGTGCAGCCGGCTGATCTCCTGTTCCAGACGCTCCTGATCCTGCCGGGACTGCTGCAGCTGCTCCTCGAGCTCTCCCACCCGGCGGGTCAGCTCCGCGGCCTCGGCCCGGGCGCGTTGCGTCTCGTCGTCGCGCAGGATCGCGGTCTGCTGGGCGTGTTCCAGTTCGGCGCTCGCATGCCCCAGCAGGACCTTCAGCCGTTGTTCCTGCCGCCGGGACAAGGCCAGGTCCTCGGCGAGCTGGTCCTTGGACTGCTGCAGCTCCTCGGCGTGGCGGCGGGCCGTGTCCCTTTGGTCCAGTGCGTCGTAGAGGTCGGCCAGGAGCCGGGACGAGGTGCGCAGCGCGGCCCGGTGTGCGCTCCACAGCTCGCTCATCTCCTTGCGCGTGGGCGGCGGATCAAGGGTCTCGCAAGCGATGTCGAGCAGATGCTGCACCACGTCGCGGGTCGGCACCCGATCGCCGGCAAAGAACCGCTGCAGGGTGGGCTTCGCCGTCCCCGAGGCATCGGAGCGCGCCCCGCCCTCCAGCCGCACCCCGCCCATGCGCCGGGCCAATTCCGCCGACATGCGCTCCAACGTCCACGGCGGATCAGCCGCCCGCAACCGTTCTACGACCACCGCCCGCCACACCCGCAGCCATGCGATGACCGTCTCCGGCAGCCCCGGGTCGATCGGCTTCATCGGCCGGCCCCGCCGGCTCTCCCCCTGCGCCATGACGCGCCCTTGCCCCCTGCGTTGTTCCCCCCACAGAACCGTCAGCTCTCCCCCACGGCCCCGCTGCCGGGTCAATCACCCGGCCACAAGGGTGGTGGACACCAACCGGCCAAGCCCGACATTCGGCAGGAGTCCACCATGCTCGATCCCCAGCCTGCGCCGCAGAACAACCCGCAAAATCAACCCCCCACACCACCCCCCGGCGCGCGGCCCTCACGCATCCCCGCGCTGGCTGGCGCCGGCCTGGGCAGCGTCAGCACCCTCACCCTCGTCACCACCCACGCCCCCTGGCCCGCCGTCCTCACCCTCGCCCTGGCCGGCCTCGCCGTGGTCCTGGCCCAGTCCGTCCTCCAAGCCCTCGCCCCCCAGGACTCCCACGACCGCCTCACCTGGTGGACCACCCGCTGGCAACACCGCAGCAGGCACCGCCCCACTCCCGCCCCACAACCCGAACCCCCACCCCCTTCTTCACGCCCCGGCCAGGCCCCTGACACCAACCCGCCCGTATGACCGTCGGGTTGCGCCGCCTCGTGCCGTGCGGCAGGTCAGGAGGGGGCTGGATCCTGGCGCAGCAGGTCGGGACGGGCATCTGCCAGGTCGAAGGCGCGCTGCAGGCCCGGTACGAGGGCGGGCTCGATGCGGTAGACGCGGACCCGGTCATCGAGTTCGAGCAGGCGGGTGTTGTTGTCGGGGCCGATCCGGCGGCGCACCGCCCGGACGGAGGTGAGCGTCCCGCCGATCCGGTCCTTGGGGATCGGCGTGCGGGGGTGGCCGGCGAAGTGGGCCTGGATGTCGTCGTAAGAGACGGTGCCGCCCAGCTCGGTCAGGCGACGCAGCACAGCGCGGGCACCCGGCATGAGCGCGGCGATCGTGTCGAACAGCAGCCGGTCCGTCCAGCCCTCCCACAGCTCTTCGCCGCTCAGATCCTGCGGCCCCGGCCGAGCCTCCAGCACAGGGGCTTCGGGCCAGGAGCCCGCCGTGGCGGCCGGGTTGAAGCCGTAGGCAGCCTGCACCGCGGCGATCGCCTGCTCATAGGTGTCCCTCTCGGTGTCAATCGTCAGCCGCACGCCCTCCCCTTCCGTGGTCTGCGCCCCCGTCCTGAATACCCCAAGCCGCCTGCGGTCATGGCCGGGCTCAGCCGAGATGGAGGACGGCCAGCGCCGTGGTCCAGTCGGTCACGATCGCGTGCTGCGCCGCGGCGCGAGACACCTTGCCGTCGCAGACGGCGGTGTGCAGTTTCGTCTCCACCGGGTCCTTCTTGTTGTTCACCCCGGCGCCCTCCTTGTGGCTGGGGTCGGCCGGCTCCACCCACAGGTTGCGGGGATCGTTGGGGTCGCCGCCGAGCTGCAGGCTGATCAAGTGGTCGTACTCGGCATCGGCCATGCGGCCGGTGTAGCCGTAGGAGGCGGCATTTAAGGCCGGACAACACGAGGTACCAGTCGTTCCTTCGCGCGCGGAATCCTCATGCTCCGGATGGTGCGGAATATGCAATTCCGCACCACTATGGCCTGGTGACGCTATACCAGGGTTATGGCGGGTCGATCGAGATTGACGGCCCGATGTTGATCATCATCCGGTCCGGCCTCGCAGCCAAGGCCAATAACCTGCCGACGGGCCCGCGGCACATCCCGATCGCTGCCGTAAGCGCCGTGGATTTCCGGGAGGCCACCCGGCTGCGCAACGGCCATATCAGGCTTGCTCTGGGCGGCGAGCCCATCAGCGCGATAGCCGCAACGCAGACGGCAGCCGATCCGAACGCCGTTATATTCACCCACCGTCAAAACGCCGCATTCGCGGAACTCAACAACCTGTTGCAACGCGCAGTCGATGACAATCGAGCCACCGGCGTGGACGCTGCCGCCGCATACGCACAGGCCGACGACCCGCTTCTGGCCATGGGCCCGTCACGGAAGGCGGCGCGGAAAGCCAAGGCGGACGCTTTGCAGGATCGAGCCAACGCACTCAAGGAGCAGCTGGGGACGGCCGGCGAGCGGGAGGACATCGCCACGGCAGCCGCACGTCTGCACTGGACCATGGGAAGCAAACGAGAGATCAAGAAGCTTCCGGAGCACTTGGGGGATGGCGAATCCGTGAAGTTCCTGGCCGCAGGCAAGTACGACGACGCCATGGGGCTGGTCGCGCTCACCGACCGACGGGTGCTGTTCCTGAGGCACGGGTTCACGGGTAGCCAGCTTGTGGACTTCCCACTCCACGTGATCACTTCGGTACAAAGCACTAGCTCGCTGGGCCTGGGCAAGCTGCGGATCTTCGCTTCGGGCAACACCACCGACATCACCCAGATCGCAATGATGGACCTGCAACCGCTGGCGGAAGCGATCCGAGCCGCAATAGCAGTCTCATCCGCGTCAACAGAGCGGACGGAAGCCGCTCCCCAGCCACGGCCAGGCGTGCTGGGGCAGCTGGAACAGCTTGCGGAGTTGCACCGGGTCGGCGTACTCACGGACGAGGAATTCGCCGCGAAAAAGCAGGTCCTTCTCGACCGGCTCTGAAGCACAAACATTGGGGCCGCTGGATCGCGAGCTCGTACTCGAGCAGCGCGACTCGGCCGGCGCTGGACGACGTACCACTACATCTCCGCTGCTCCCATCGTCCCGGCGAGCAAGTCTCCGGCCGCGCGGCCGGCGCGGTCCAGCTGGTGGTGAGCGAGCTGGTGACCAACACCCGCAAGTACGCTCCCGGACCGTGCTTGCTGACCCTGGAGGTCCGCGAGGGGGCGGTGGAGGTGACGGTTGGGACGGCGCCCCGTCCCCTGCCCGTCGCGCAGGCCACCGACCCCGACCGGCCGGGCCACCCTGGGCCAGAGTTTCCACATGCACCGGGAGCCGGTCGGCAAGCGCATCGCAGCCGTCATGGTCCTCGCCGACCCGGTTGGAGACCAGGCCCAGCGATCAGGTCAACGGCGGCCGGGCACACCGTGTTCACGCGGTGCGGCCGGCGGAGCTGACGACGAAGGCGTACGCCGACGGCATCGCGCTCTATCTGCGACACCACCCGGCCGCTGGGTGGGCGGGTGGTGCGGAAGCCAGGACACGCGCAGGCGCGTCCGAAGCGCAGTCGGAGGAGCCTGCTGGGGCAGCAACGGGAGTGTAGATCTAACGGCGGATCCGACGATCATGGGAGTGACGCCAAGTGACTGATACCGCCGTGGAGTTGGAGAGCGTGGAGCCTGTCGAGAGTGCCCAGTTGGGGCAGCCTGTGCCCGTGTCCGACGAGCAGCTCGTTGCGATGCTGGTGGAGCGTGCCCGGTCGGAGGGGTTGCAGCTGACCGGGCA